>CAKTNP010000010.1 GCA_934589155.1 uncultured Oscillospiraceae bacterium
GCGTTGTGCTCAAAGCCGGAGATCAGCACCCGGTCCCCGGGCTTCACCAGGGTCCGGATGGCCATGGTCAGGCCCTGGGTGCAGTTCATGGTGAACACCACCTGCTCCGGCGGCAGGGAGAACAGCAGTCCCGCCTCCCTCCGGCACCGGAACACCGCCTCTGCCGCCGCCATGGCGGGCCGGTGGCCGCCCCGGCCGGGGTTGGCGCAGTTTGCCATAGCCCAGGCCACGGCCCGGGCCACGGAGGCGGGCTTTTGGAAGGAGGTGGCCCCGCTGTCCAGATAGATCATGGCCCCACCTCCCGGAAGCTCCCCGCCGGATCCTGTCGGTAGATCTTGCCGTAGGGGATCCCCTGCTGTGTCAGGATCCGCCCCGCCGCCGTCCAGTCCCCCCGGAACCGCAGACTGTACCCGCAGCCCCGGGCCGCCAGGGCCTGGGGGGTCCTGGCCATGGTGCAGGGGATCCCGGCTTCCAGCAGGGCCCCGGCTCCCCGCTGGGCGTGGGTGATGGACCGGAAGGTCACGTAAATTTCCCGCCCCGGTCCCCGGTTTTTCCTCCGATTCTCCATAAAAAAGCACCTCCCGGACTAACCTATGCCCGGAAGGCGCTTTCTGTGCCGGAGCCTCTGGGCCCCGTATCTCACTTTTTTCTCAAATATTTGACGCAGCAGCAAATGCCCAGAATGATAAGCGCATACTTCAAAAGCCCGCCCAGGATCCCGGCATAGGATACCAGCGTGGTCCACCACATATTCAAAACCGCCTTTCTCCAAATATCCATCCGTGCTTACGGATCCACCTCAATATCTTCCGTTTATTATTGTACCAAAAAATCAATTTCAAATATATTGACCTTCTCCACAAAAATTTGCGTTTTATTTGCGCATTTATTTACATCATTAAACTTCTCTTCTTTTCCGGGCAAAAAAGCACCCTCCGGGAGAACTTCCCGAAGGGTGCCAAATGCATGTTTCTTGCGTACCGTCTTTACTCCTCCAGCAGGCACACGGCATGGCAGGCCATGCCCTCTCCCATGCCGGTGAAGCCCAAATGCTCTTCCGTGGTGGCTTTCACGTTGACCCGGCCGGGATCCACGCCAAGTGCGGAGGCAATGTTTCCCTGCATCTGAGGGATAAAATCCTTCAGCTTCGGCTTCTGGGCGATCATGGTCACATCAATGTTCCCCACGGCAAAGCCCGCCGCCCGGATCTTCTCCCCAACCTCCCGGAGCAGAAGCATAGAGGAAATCCCCTTGTATTTAGGATCCGTATCGGGAAAATGCCGGCCAATGTCCCCCAGGCCCGCCGCTCCCAACAGGGCGTCCATGACGGCGTGGAGCAGCACATCCGCGTCGGAGTGCCCGTCCAGGCCCAGGTCATAGGGAATCTTCACGCCCCCCAGGATCAGGTCCCGGCCCTGGGTCAGCCGGTGTACGTCGTATCCGTGTCCGATTCTCATTTGTTTTCCTCCGTCAGATAGGCCCGGGCCACGGTCAGGTCCCAGGGCGTGGTGATCTTGAAATTCATTTCGTCCCCCTCCACCAGCTTCACGGACATACCCATCCGCTCCACGGCGGAGCAGTCGTCGGTGACCTCCGCTTTGTCGGCTTTGGCTTTGGTCAGGGCTCCCCGCAGCAGGTCATAGTCGAATACCTGGGGGGTCTGGACCGCGAACAGAGTTCTTCGGTCCGGGGTCCCCGTCACCAGTCCCGCCTGGGCGGTCTTGATGGTGTCCTTTACGGGCACGGCGGGAGCCGCCGCCCCATAGACCTGGGCCGCCCGGACCACCCGGTCAATGAGCTTGGGGGTCACGAAGGGCCGGGCCCCGTCCTGGATGGCCACCAGCTTTCCCTTTTTGCTGACGGCGGCCAGCCCCAGCTCCACGGATTCCTGGCGGCTGGCGCCGCCGGGGACCACGGCGGTAAGCTTGGTAATCCCCCCGTCCCGGGCGATCCGCTCCATGTCGGATACCAGCTCCGGCCTCGTCACCAGCACGATCTCCCGGATGGCGCCGCAGTTCTCAAAGGCCCGGGCCGTCCGGAGGAACAGAGGCTCCCCCTCCAGGGGCAGCATGATCTTGTCCACGCCCCCCATCCGGGAGGCGGAGCCTGCCGCCACGATGACGGCGGCGCAGTATTGGGGCTTCAGGATCTTCCGGCTCACGTCCGCCGCCTGTTCCAGCTTTCCCATGTTACAGCTCTCCGATCAGTTTCTTAAAGTAGGCCCCCCGGACCATGAAGTTTTTGAACTTGTCAAAGGCGGCGCTGGCCGGAGACAGGATCACCACGTCTCCGAGCTTCGCAGCCTTTGCCGCGGCGTGGACCGCCTCCGTAAAGTCCTGGATCTCCAGGATCTCCGGCTGGCCCTTTCGGTACTCCGGCGCCGCCAGCACCGCGTCCCGGATCTTTTCCGCCGTAGCACCCGTGACCACCAGGGTCTTCACATGGCGGCAGATCTCCGGCCCCAGCACATCATAGGGAATGTGCTTGTCATAGCCGCCGGCAATGAGAATCAACTTCTGGTCAAAGCTCCTGAGGCCCGCGATGGTCCGGCTGGGCGAGGAGGCGATGGAGTCGTTGTAGTACTTCACCCCGTCCTTTTCCCGGACCAGCTCGATCCGGTGCTCCACCCCGCCGAAGGTCCGGGCCACATGGGCTATGTCCTCCCGGGACACAAGACCCCACACGGCGGCAATGGCGGCCATGTAGTTTTCCACATTGTGGATGCCGGGGAGCTTAATGTCCTTCTGGTCCAGGACCTTCCGGGTCTCCCCGTCCATGTTCTCATAAATGACCCCGTCTTGGAGCCAGATCCCCCGGTCCGGCACCGTCTTCCGTGAAAATTTCAGCACCCGGCCATTGCCCGTGAAACCGTTTGTGATCTCGTTGTCGGCGTTGAGGATCAGCACCCCGTCCTTCCCCTGGTGGGCGAAGATATTGGTCTTGGCCTCCACATACTCCGCCATATCCTTGTGCACGTCCAGATGGTTGGGGGCCAGATTGGTGACCACCGCAATGTCCGCGCTGCGCTTCATGTCCATGAGCTGGAAGGAGCTGAGCTCCACCACGGCATAGTCCTCCGGCCTCATTTCTCCCGCCCGGGGCAGCAGGGGCGCGCCGATGTTGCCCCCCAGAAATACGGTCTTCCCCGCCTGCTTCAGAAATTCCGAGATCAGGGTGGTGGTAGTGGTCTTGCCGTCGGAGCCCGTCACACCGATGATCCTGCAGGGGCAGACCTCAAAGAAGATCTCCATTTCCGAAGTGATCTCCGCCCCCGCCTGCCGCAGGGCCGCAAGGGCCGGGATGCCCGGATGCATTCCCGGGGTCCGGAACACCACGTCCGCCTGCAAGTTCTCTAAGTATCCTTCTCCCACCCGGAGCTCCGCCCCGGCCCGCTCCAGGTCCAGGACCTCCTGGTCCAGCTTTTCCCTAGAGGTCTTGTCGCAGCCGGTCACCCTGCAGCCGTAGGACAGCAGCAGCCGCACCAGGGGCCGGTTGCTGACCCCCAAGCCCAGAACAGCCACCCACTTGCCCCGAAGGCTCTTGAAGTATTCGTCCATTTTGAGGTTTCCCATTCTTGGTCCTCCCTTTCCTCCGGATCCCGGAGGGCATTTTTATATAGTATAGTGCTTTTTCCCCGGCTTTGCAACGGAGAAGCCGCCGAAAAATATTTGACACGGGCGGGATAGGCTCTTATAATAGCCTTGCGACCGGGTCGGACAGCCGCGGGGGATGGGCGAAAGCCCACCTCTGAGGAAAGTCCGGGCTCCATAGGGCAAGGATAACGGGTAACGCCCGCCGGGGGTGACCCCAGGACAAGTGCAACAGAGAGATACCGCTGGATTTCCAGTAAGGGTGAAAAGGTGCGGTAAGAGCGCACCCGGTCCATGGAGACATGGGTCCGCTGTAAACTCTATCCGGAGCAACACCGCAGAGGGAGAAT
The DNA here is from genome assembly GCA_934589155.1 of uncultured Oscillospiraceae bacterium. Lineage (GTDB taxonomy): Bacteria > Bacillota > Clostridia > Oscillospirales > Oscillospiraceae > Faecousia. The sequence continues at coordinate 3,941 of CAKTNP010000010.1, forward strand.
AGGCCGGCCCGGCCCTCCCGAGAAGGTGGCTGGAACCTGCGGGCAACCGCAGGTCTAGATAGATGGCTGTCAATGACAGAACCCGGCTTATAGACCCGATCGCATCTGCAAAAATCCCCTGTTCAGGACCGAGCTTCGATCCTGAACAGGGGATTTTTCATTTCACTGTCTGATGATCCGCGGCCCCGGACACGCCGCCCTTTCCGTGTCGATTTCACAGGCAGAATAGGCAGCCGTCCGGGGTCAAAGCCCCGGACGGCCTTTTTCAGCAATCCTTCCTATATGGACAGGTACTTCCGTTCCAGCTCCCGCACCATTTGGGTGTAGGTCCTTTTGCAGCTTTCGTTCCGCCCGGCCAGAATGTCCTCGTAACAGGGGGCCAGATACCAGTCCCAGATTCTGCGGAAGGTCCCCGGCTCCCCGGCCAGGGAAATGGCCGTCACGATCCCCGGAGCCACGTCGTAATACTCCCGGATCAGCCTTTCCCCATCAGGGCAGTCCATGAGATACCCGTCCCGAAAGGCCCGGAAGGCCGTCAGCTCCGGGCAGTCGTCGGGCTTGCCCTGGCTTTCCGTCACCGCCGTGGTAATAAAGCACAGCTTTTTCCGCCGGAACCCTGCGATCAGATCCTCATAGGTGGTGAGTTCAAAGGGGCTCTTGGGATAGGTCTCCATCCAGACCTGACGCAGGGCCGTCGCCAAGGGCTCGGAGATCTCCAGCCCCTCCCGCCGAATCACGGGCACCAGGAACAGGCACAGGGCAAACTTCACGTCCTCCCGCATGGCGTCCCGGGTGGACAATGGCCGCTTGTTCTCATCCAGATACCGGTCCACCCGCCGCTGGAATTCCTCCGCCGCCTGCCGGGCCGCGGCGGTATAGGCACCGGCTGCCGCCCGGTCCAGGTCCAGCACCGCCTGGCGGTTCTCCGCCGCGTAGGTCTCGAAAAAGTCCGCGAATTCCCCCCGGGTCATGTGGTTCATGATCTTGGGATAGGCCGTCACCGCCCGGACCAGGCCCTCTACGCCCGCCTGAAAGCGGTCCTGCAGGTCCTCATCCGCCACCGGGCCGTCCGTCTCCCGGCCCAAGTCCTGGGGCTGCAGCCGGGCGCCGCAGTACAGGCAGGAAAACTCCGTCAGCTCCCCGGGGATCTCCAATTCTTTTCCGCATTTGGGGCACAGGCCCCGGATCCGCTCTCCGTCCATGGCAAAGCTCCTTCCGGTTTTTTCTTATTCTTTCACATTCTGCGGGGAAAGTCAACGGCTCCTCCCCTTTGTTTATCAAAAATTTACGCCGGGCCTCATGTTTTTGGTGGAACCGGGAAATACTAGGACCGAAAAGGCGGTGTTCCCATGAATTCATTTTTCTGCAAAACCCGGATCCTCTCCGGTCCCGGGTCCTGTTCCTTTCTGAAAACCCTGGGGGCCCGGCGGCTGTTTCTTGTGACGGATCCCTATTTTTCCGGCTCCGGCCTGGCGGAAAAGCTGGCCCGGGATACGGCCCCGGACTATGAAATTTTTGACGGCGTGGAGCCGGACCCTTCGGCGGCCCTGGCCGCCCGGGGAACGAAGCTCCTCCGGGACTACGGTCCGGACCTGGTGGTGGCCCTGGGCGGCGGCAGCGCCATGGACTGCGCCAAGGCCATGGTGTATTTTTCCGGCACCGGGGCTCCCCTGGCCGCCGTTCCCACCACCTCCGGCTCCGGCTCCGAGGTGACCGGCTTCGCCATCTTGACCCACGAGGGGGTCAAGCACCCTCTGGTAGACCCGAAGCTGACCCCGGACTACGCCATTTTGGACAGCGACCTATTGCGGGACCTTCCCAAAAGCCTCATCGCCGACGCGGGCTTTGACGTGCTGGCCCACGCTCTGGAGGCCGCGGCCGCCCGGAACGCCAGCCCCGTGACCGACGCTTTGGCGGAGCGGGCCTTTGCCGTCTGCTTTGCCGCCCTGCCCGCCTCCTACGCCGGGGATGTAAGCCGACGGCTGCCGGTCCATCTGGCCTCCTCCATGGCGGCCATGGCCTTCTCTTCGGCGGGTCTGGGCCTGTGCCATGCCCTGTCCCACGCCCTGGGGGGTGCTTTCCACATTCCCCACGGGCGACTCAACGCCATTCTCCTGCCCGCCGTGGTGGAGGCCAACGCCCCCGCCGCCCGGGAGAAATACGCCGCCCTGGCCCGGCAGGCGGGACTTTCCGCCGCCTCCGACGCCGTGGCCCTGCGGAATCTGCTGTCCGGCCTGCGTCGGCTCCGCCGGGAGCTGCGCCTGCCCGGGAATCTTTCCGAGGCCGGGGTCTCCCCCGCCGCCTTCCGGCAGAAGCGGGAGGACGTGATCGCCGCCGCCCTCCGGGACGGCTGCGCCGAGACCAATCCCGTGACCCCCACGGCCCCCCTGTGCCGCAGGATCTTGGAGGAGGTCCTGGGCGATGGCTGAGACCATGCTGTCCGTGGGCATCGACATCGGCACCTCCACCACCCAGCTGATCTTCTCCCGGCTCACGGTGGAGAATCGGGCGGGGGCCTTTTCCGTGCCGGACCTGGCCATCTCCCGGCGGGAGATTCTCTATGAAAGCCCCATCTACTTCACGCCTCTGAAAAGCGCCTCGGAGATCGACGGCCCCGCCCTTAAAGCCTTGGTCGCCAAGGAATATCAGGCGGCGGGCATAACCCCCGGCGACGTGCAGACCGGCGCCATTATCATCACCGGTGAGACCGCCCGGAAGGAAAACGCCCGGCAGGCCCTGTCCGTCCTGGGGGAATTCGCCGGGGATTTTGTGGTCACCACCGCCGGTCCCGACCTGGAGAGCCTCTTGGCGGCCCGAGGGGCCGGGGCGGACCTGTACAGCGAGAAAACCGGCAAAACCGTACTCCATATGGACATCGGCGGCGGCACCAGCAACCTGGCCCTGATCCGGGAGGGTCGGATCCTGGAGACCGGCTGTCTCAACGTAGGCGGCCGCCTTTTGAAGCTGAGCCCGGAGGGCGCCGTCGCCTATGTGTCCCCGGTGCTCTCCGGCATTACGGATCTGTCTCCCGGAGACATTCCCCGGGAAGGGGACCTCAAGAAGCTCACGGACACCCTGGTCCAGGTCTTGGAGCAGGCGGCGGGCCTGCGGCCGGAAACGGAGCTGCTGGGCCGCTTTCTCACGGAGCACCCCATGGAGATCCCGGCGGAGCGGCCCGTGCTCTCCTTCTCCGGCGGCGTGGCGGACCTGATTGAGGACAAGACCGCCCCTCTTTTTGCCTACGGAGACCTGGGGGTCTTGCTGGGCCGGGCCATCCGAAAAAGCCGCCTGTGCAAGGGGCCCTATATCCTGGGCCGGGAGACCATCCGGGCCACGGTCATCGGCGCGGGCTGCCACTCCACCCAGCTCTCCGGCAGCACGGTCTATTACCGGGGCCTCCGGTTTCCCCTGCGGGACCTGCCCGTGGCCGCCTTCACCGGGGAGGAGCAGCACCTGCCCCCGGAGGAGCTGGCCTTTCTCATTCAAAAGCGGGCGGCCCGGTACGCCGGATCCGACAGTCCCGGCCCCGTGGTCCTGGCCCTACCCGGCTTCTCCGCCCCCAAGTTCGAGGCTCTGTGCTCCCTGGCAGAGGGCCTGGCCCTGGGCCTGGAGCCCGCCGCCCTGGAGGGCTTTCCCGTCCTTGTGACCCTGGAAGCAGACATGGCCAAGGCCCTGGGCCACGCTCTGGCCTTTCGCCTGCCGGAATCGGTGCCCATCCTGTGCCTGGACCGTCTCCGGCTGAAGGACGGCGACTACCTGGACGTAGGGGCTCCCGTGGGCAGCGGCGCCGCCCTGCCCGTGGTCATCAAAACTCTGATCCTACCTAACTGACGGAGGCGAACCCATGATATTAAAGACGAAGCTCCTCGGCAAGGTCTACTCCTTCCGGGACATCAAAGACGTGCTGGCCAAGGCCAACGAGGAAAAAACCGGCGACGCCCTGGCGGGCCTGGCCGCCGGATCCGCCCAGGAACGGGTGGCGGCCAAGGTGGTCCTGTCCAATCTCACAGTCAAGGACCTGCGGGAAAACCCCGCCGTGCCCTATGAGAAGGACGAGGTCACCCGGATCATCCAGGACGACCTGAACGAAAGCATTTACCAAGAGGTCCAGGGCTGGACCCTGGCTCAGCTCCGGGAGTGGATCCTGTCAGAGAACGCCGACGGCCTCGCCCTCCGGCGGCTGAGCCGGGGCCTCAGCTCCGAAGTCATCGCCGGGGTGGCCAAGCTCATGGACAACCTGGACCTGATTTACGCCGCCGGCAAGATCACCGTCACCGCCCACTGCAATACCACCATCGGTCTGCCCGGCACCCTGTCCTGCCGGCTCCAGCCCAACCACACCACCGACGATCCCGAGGGCATCACCGCCTCCCTGTTGGAGGGCCTGAGCCTGGGAGCAGGAGACGCGGTACTGGGCCTGAACCCGGTAACGGACAGCCCGGAGCGGGTGGGGGAGGTCCTCCGCCGCTTCGCCGAGGTGAAGGGCCATTGGGGAATTCCCACCCAGACCTGCGTCCTGGCCCACGTCACCACCCAGATGGCGGCCATCCGCCAGGGGGCCCCGGCGGACCTGATTTTCCAGTCCATCGCCGGCAGCCAGAAGGGCAACGAGGCCTTCGGCTTCCGGGCGGAGACCCTGGCGGAGGCCCGGGACCTGGCCCTGACCCGGGGCACCGCCACGGGACCCAACGTCATGTATTTTGAAACGGGCCAGGGGTCGGAGCTGTCCTCCGAGGCCCACTTCGGCACGGACCAGGTGACCATGGAGGCCCGATGCTACGGCTTCGCCCGGCACTACGCCCCCTTCCTGGTAAACACCGTGGTGGGCTTCATCGGGCCGGAATACCTGTACGACGCCCGCCAGGTCATGAGAGCCGGGCTGGAGGACCACTTCATGGGCAAGCTGTCGGGCCTGCCCATGGGCTGCGACGCCTGCTATACCAATCACATGAAGGCGGACCAGAACGACATTGAGAATCTGGCCGCCCTCCTCGCCGCCGCGGGCTGCACCTATTTCATGGGCATCCCCCACGGCGACGACATCATGCTGAATTACCAGACCACCGGCTTCCGGGAGACCATGTGCCTGCGGGAGCTGTTCCATCGGACGGCCATTCCTCCCTTCCAGGCCTGGCTGGAAAAAATGGGCTTCGTGGAAAACGGCCGCCTGACCGCCAAGGCCGGAGACGGGTCATCTCTCATGTTTTAGGAGGCACTATGGATACGGAAGAACTGAAGACCCTCATCGCCCAAATGCTGCGGGAAATGGCCCCGGGCACGGAGCCCGCCGTGAAGGCCAGCGAGTATAAGCCCACAGTCCCCGGTCCCCAGGAGCCGCCCGACGCCGGCGAAATTCTGGAGGACATTGCGGACATTGACCTGCGGCGGCAGTACCTGGTGGAGGCCCCCGCCGACCGGGAGGGCTACCTTCGCCTGAAATCCAAGACCCCCGCTCGGCTGGGGGTGGGCCGGGCCGGTCCCCGGTATAAAACCATAACCCTGCTCCGGTTTCGGGCGGACCATGCCGCCGCCCAGGACAGCGTCTTTTCCCAGGTGCCGGAGGAATTTTACAAATCCGCTGGCCTCATCTATGCCAAGACGGAATGTAAGGATAAGGACGAATACCTGACCCGGCCGGACCTGGGCCGCCGGTTTGACGAAGAAAACGCGGAGATCATCCGGAAATCCCTGCCCCAGAAGCCCCGGGTCCAGCTGGTCATCGGCGACGGACTTTCCTCCGCCGCCGTCCTGGCCAACGCCCTGGACTGCGCCCGGGCCATTGCCCAGGGTCTCAAGACTTACGGCATCGAGCTGGGCAAAACCCTTTTCGTCCAATACTGCCGGGTGGGCGCCGGGGACGCCGTGGGGGATATTACGGGCTGCGAGCTGGTCTGCGTTCTCATCGGGGAGCGGCCGGGCCTTGTCACCAGCGAGTCCATGTCCGCCTACCTGACCTACGCCCCCCACAAGGGCATTGCCGAGTCCAAGCGGACCGTAGTCTCCAACATCCACCGCCAGGGCACCCCCAGCGTGGAGGCCGGGGCCCATATCGCCGGGCTGATCCGGGAAATTCTCACGAAAAAAGCCTCCGGCGTGGATCTTTTGGGGGCGGGACAGGTATGAGAAACCGGATCCCGGTCAAACTACTCTCAGCCCGGCTGCTGCCCGGGGCGGATCCGGCCCTGTGCCGGGCCCTGGGGGTGCCGGAGGATCTTCCCGCCCTGGCCCTGTTCTCCACGGACTGCGACGACGCCACCTATCTGGCCCTGGACGAGGCCACCAAGGCCGCCCCGGTGGCGGCGGTCTACGGCCGGAGCCACTACGCCGGTGCCGGAGCCGCCTCGACCCCCATTTCCGGGGAGGTCACGGCGGTGCTGGCAGGCCCCACCCCGGCGGAGACCCGCAGCGGCCTTGCCGCCGCTATCCACGCCCTGGAGGGCCTGGGCTTTACGGAGGGTCCCGGCGGGGTCCCCTATCTTGCCCATGTGGTCAGCCGCACCGGGACCTTTCTCTCCCAGGAGGCGGAGGTCCCGGAGGGTGCGCCTCTTGCCTATCTCATCGCTCCGCCGGTGGCGGCCCTGGTGGGGCTGGATGCCGCCCTCAAGGCATCTGAGGTCCGCCTCGCCAAATTCTACGCCCCGCCTACGGAGACCAATTTCGCCGGAGCCCTGCTGACGGGCACTCAATCCGCCTGTCGGGCCGCCTGCGAAGCCTTTGCCGCCGCCGCGGAATCGGTGGCCCAAACCCCACTAAAGGGAGTGTAAACATGGAACTGGATCAAGATCTCGCCTCCCGCCAGGAGGCCAGGACCCTGGCCGCCCGGGCCGCCCAGGCCCAGGAACGGCTGTCCCAAATGGACCCCAAAAAGCTGGATTCCATTTGCCAGGCCGTGGCCCGGGCCTTTTCCGCCCAGGCGGAAAGTCTGGCCCGACTTGCCGTGGAGGAGACCGGCTTCGGCAATGTGCCGGATAAGACCGAGAAGAACCGCTTTGCCGCGGACCGGGTCTGGGAGGCCATCCGGGACGAAAAGGTCCTTGGGGTCCTCCGGGAGGATAAGCCCAAGGGCCTGACGGAGCTGGGCGTGCCCGTGGGAGTCATCGCCGGCATCGTTCCCTCTACGAACCCCACCTCCACCGTGTGCTATAAAAGCCTCATTGCCCTCAAAAGCGGCAACGCCATTGTCTTCTCGCCCCACCCCTCCGCCGCCAAATGCACCCTGCGGGCGGCAGAGATCGTGGCCTCCGCCGCGGAGGCGGCAGGCTGTCCCCAGGGGGCCGTGGGCTGCCTGACCATACCCACCATGGCCGCCTGCGAGGAGCTGATGAAAAGCCCCCATACCCGGCTGATCTTAGCCACCGGCGGCCCCGGTGTAGTGAAGGCCGCCTATTCCTCCGGCACCCCCGCCATCGGCGTAGGTGCCGGCAACGGCCCGGCCTATATCCATCCCTCCGCCGACGTACAAAAGGCCGTAGACCTCATTTTCCGGTCCAAAACCTTCGACAACGGCACGGTCTGCGCCTCGGAGCAAAGCGTCATCGTGGAAAAGGCCCAGTCCCAGGCGGTCCGATCCGCCCTGGCCCGGGCGGGAGGCTATTTCCTCTCCCCGGAGGAAGCCCAAAAAGTAGCCGCCGTCCTGTTCCGGGCGAACGGCGCCATGAGCCCCAAGGCGGTGGGCCGCACCGCCGGAGACATCGCCCGCCTGGCGGGGATCTCCGTCCCCAGCGGCACCCGGGTCCTGCTGGCCCGGGAGGATGGCGCCGGTCCCGGCCACCCCTTTTCCCAGGAAAAGCTGTGCCCCGTGCTGGGCTTTTTTGAGGAGGAAAACGAGGACGCCGTCCTCCGCCGGAGCATAGAGATCCTCCGGTACGAGGGCCGGGGCCACACCTTCTCCCTCCACTCCCGGGACGAGGCCGTGGTCCGGCGCTTCGGGGCGGCCATTCCCGTGTCCCGGTTTCTGGTGAACGCCCCCGCCGCCCAAGGCGGCATCGGCGCCGCCACCGCCCTGTTCCCGGCCCTGACACTGGGCTGCGGCGCCGTAGGCGGCAGCTCTTCCTCCAACAACATCGGTCCCATGGACCTTGTGAATATCCGCAGGATTGCCTACGGCCGGGAAACGCCCCGGGGCCCGGATCTTCCGGAGGCCCTGGACGAGGATACCCTGTCCGCCCTGGCCCAGGCCATCCTGAAAAAATTACAATAAAGCCAAAGGAGTAATGCACAATGCCGAACACAAACGCACTGGGAATGGTTGAAACGAAGGGTCTGGTGGCCGCCATTGAGGCTGCCGACGCCATGGTGAAATCCGCCAATGTCCAAATGGTGGGCAAGGAGCAGGTAGGCGGCGGCCTCGTCACCGTCATGGTCCGGGGAGATGTGGGCGCCGTCAAAGCCGCCACCGACGCCGGAGCCGCCGCCGCGGAAAAAGTGGGCGAATTGATCTCCGTTCACGTCATTGCCCGGCCCCACGCCGAGGTAGACGGGATCCTGCCCAAGGGCCGGGATATCCCCACCCAGGAAGTCTAATCCATGGCCCTGTACACGGAGGAGGCCGTCCGGGCCTCCCTCCGGAACCGGGATGGGCGGCGGGTGTTCTACCTGGGGCCCCGGGACCGGCTCACCGACGCCGCCCGGGATTTTCTCAAAGCCCAGAACATCCCCGTCCTTCCCGCCGCCGAGGCCAGGCCCCAGGCATACCGGACCCTCTTTGGGGCCACACTTACGGAAAAGCCGGAGCACATGACCCATCTGGACGCCCAGACTCTGGTGCCAAAGGACCACCCAAGGATCTCTTTTCGGGGAAAAATCGACTCCCTGGAGGGGGTGATCTTACTCTCCCAGTACCGGGCGGCGGAGGCGGGCTTTCCCCGCCTTGTCCGGGAGCTGGAAGAGGTCCTGGACTATGTCCGCAGGATCATCCGCTGCGACGTGTTGGGGGAGCCCCTTCCCCCGCCGGGGCTTTGCGGCCTCACTGCCGACGAGCTCCGGGCCCAGAGCCATAACCCTCAGAAATACTATAACCAGCCCCATTTCATGCCCGCCTACACGGACGGCCAGCCCCTCCTCTCCCTGAACCGGGTCCGCACCTCCCTGCGGGAGGCGGAGCTGGCCTGTTACCGGGCCTTCCGGGACCGGGAGGGCCTGCCCACCCGGGAGGATCTTGTATTAGGGCTGAACCGGCTGTCCAGCCTGCTTTGGATCCTGATGATCCGGGTAAAAGCCGGATACTACGAAAGGAGCTGATCCCATGGCATATTCCGCCGAGACCTTGACCCAGGCCCTTCTGGACCGGTTTTTTCTTCCCGTGGAGGCCTCCGGCCGCCATGTCCATGTGACCGCCCGGGAGGCCCAGGCCCTCTTCGGCCACGGCCTCACCCCCAAGCGGCCCCTGTCCCAGCCCGGCCAGTTTCTGTGCGAGGAGCGGGTGACCCTCCGCACCCCAAAGGGGGAATTCCGGAACGTGGCGGTGCTGGGCCCGGAGCGGCCCGAGAACCAGGTGGAAATTTCCCTCACCGACGCCGTGGCCCTGGGCCTGACCCCGCCGGTGCGGCTGTCGGGGAACGTGGAGGGCACCCCGGGCATCGATCTGATCGGCCCTCTGGGCCGGATCCAGCTCTCCCGGGGGGTCATCGTGGCCCGGCGTCACATTCACCTACCCCCGGAGGAGGCGGAGCGCCGGGGCCTCCGGAACGGCGATTCGGTGAAGCTGAAGGTCTTCGGCGACCGCCCCCTGATTTTTGAGGAGGTCTCCGTCCGGGTCAGCCCCGGCTTTGCCCCGGCGGTCCACCTGGACTTTGACGAGGCCAACGCCTGCGGCTTTCACAAGGGCGATCTGGGCATGGTGATCCCATGAGCGGGCCGGAAGATAAGCTGGCAGAGGTCCTGGCGGAGAAGATCCGGGACCTGCTGCGGGAATCTCCGGAGGGTCCCCGGGCTCTGCTTCTGGGCGCCCCTCCGGGCCGGCCCCTGGGCTATCGACTGGTGTCTCAGGCCCCTTATGATGTCGTTATTGTTGGAGGGTTGACCTTTTCCCAACTGCTTTTCTTCCGGGAGGAGGCCGCCTTTTCCGCCCTGGCCCGGGGGATCCCCGTGTATTTGTGGCTGGGCGGCCTGCCTCACCGGGCCGCTCCCTGTCGGAGCCGGGCCCTGGCCGCCCGGGCCGCCGCCGCGGAGCGAGAGCTGCGGAACCTGGGCTTTCTCCCTCTGGAGGCCGGGCAAAACCGCCGCTTTCTCACGGGAGAGGAGGCCCGGCGGCTCCAAGCCTCCGGCCTGGGGCCCCCGCCGGGGGTCCGGCTATCTCCCCTGGCCCGGGAGATTTTTGAGTGTGGAGGGGACGGCCCATGAGGATCGGCACCGTTACGGGGGCGGTCTGGGCCACCCGGAAGGCCGAGCGGCTCCGGGGTCCGGCCCTACTCATCGTCACCTTAAACGGCACGAAACTGGTAGCGGCGGACCTGGTGGGGGCCGGTCCCGGGGACCGGGTCCTGCTGACCTTCGGCTCCGCCGCCCGGCAGGATTTCCCGGAAGCCCCGGTGGATGCCGCCATCGTGGCCATTTTAGACGGAACGGAGGATACCTATGTCGGCACATGAAGTGATCCTGGCCCTGCTGGCCTTTTTCGCGGTGCTGGGTGGCCTGGACCGGATCTTCGGCAGCCGCCTGGGACTGGGCCCGGAGTTTGAGCGGGGGCTCATGGCCCTGGGGGAGCTGACCCTGTCCATGGTGGGCATCATCTGCCTGGCCCCGGTGCTGGCCCGGCTCCTGCGGCCGGTGGTGGTCCCGGTATATCGGTTCTTGGGGGCGGACCCCGCCATGTTCGCCGGGACCATTCTGGCCTGCGACATGGGCGGCGCCTCCCTGGCCCAGGCCATGGCAGGCTCCCCGGAGGCGGGGCTTCTGGGGGGCCTCATTACCGGGTCCATGCTGGGGGCCACCCTGGTCTTTACCATACCCGTGGCCCTGGGGATTTTGTCCCCGGAGGACCGGCCCGCCCTGGCCAAGGGCGTCCTCTGCGGCATCGTGACCATCCCCCTGGGGATCCTGGCAGGCGGCCTTACCGCGGGCTTTCCCCTTCGGATGGTCCTGCGGAACCTCGTTCCCATCGTCCTCATCGCCCTGCTCATCGTCCTGGGCCTTCTCAAGTGGGAAAACGCCATGGTCCGGGGCTTTGCCCTGTTCGGGAAACTGGTCACCGCCCTGGCCACCCTGGGCCTAATCGCCGGGATCACGGAGTCCCTGACGGGCCTTTCGCTTCTCCCGGGCATTACCCCCATTTCCGAGGGCATCGCCGTGGCGGGAGAGATTGCCCTGATCCTGGCGGGAGCCTTCCCCCTGGTGTGGGTCGTGACGAAGCTGTTCCGAAAGCCCCTTCTGGCTCTGGGACGAAAGCTCCGCATCAACGACCGGGCCGCCGGGGGCCTCATCGCCAGTCTGGCCAACTCCATCGCCATGTTCGGCATGGTGCAGGACATGGACCCCCGTGGCAAGGTCCTGAACATCGCCTTCGCCGTGTCCGCCGCCTTTGTCTTCGGGGACCATCTGGGCTTCACCGCTGGCTTTGCCCCGGAGCTCATCGGCCCCGTGATCCTGGGCAAGCTGACGGGGGGCATTTCCGCCCTGGCCGTTGCCATGCTGCTGACAAGGAGGGAACCCTATGAACCGTCAAAGGCTTGAAGCCCTGGTCCGGGAGGTCCTGCGAGAACGGTCCGGCGCTCCCGTGCTGCTCCGGGAGTGCGCCCGGTGCCCCGTTTCGGAGGGGGACCGGCTGGACACCGGGGACCCTTCCCACCGGGTCTATACCCACGACCTGTTTTCCCTCTCCGAAAGCCCCCGGCTGGGGGCGGGGCTTATGGAAATGCGGGAGACTGCCTTCCCCTGGGAGCTTCACTATGACGAGATCGACTATGTGATCGAGGGCAGCCTCACGGTGGAGTTCGGCACCCGCGCCGTCACCGCCGGTCCCGGCCAGGTGATCCTGATCCCCCGGGGCAGCTCCATCCGCTTCTCCGTGCCGGAGTTCGCCCGGTTCCTCTACGTGACCTACCCCGCCGACTGGCAGAACCAGGCATAAAAAGCGGAGCCGCCCTCCGGCGGCCCCGCTATTTCCTTATATTTTCCGGCGGAACCGGCGGCGGATCTCCTCCGTGCCCCGGTCCAGCCGTTTCTCCGTCTCCGCTCCCAGGGCCTCTTTCAGAAGCGCCCGCTCCTCAAGACCTCCTTTGCCGTGATAGACCCGATAGGCTCCCGCGTCGGAGCCCGGGGCCAGAGCGCCCCCCAGGGCGGCGAACCGCCGGACATTTTCCCGGGCCGAGGCCAGGATTTCCCGCACCTCCCGCTCCGGGTATCGGCCGTCCCCCAAAAGGCAGCCGATGGTGGCCAGGGTGGGGACCCAGACTGTTCCTGCCTCCGCCATAGCCCGTAAGCTCTCCTCCGTGAGATAGGCCCCGTGCTCCACGGAGTCCACCCCGGCCTCCGCCGCGGCAGTTACGGTTTCCGCTCCATTGGCGTGGGCCATGACCGCAAAGCCCTCCTCGTGGGCAATGTGGACCATTTCCCGGATGGTCTCCGGAGCCAACCCCGGCTCCGACAGAACCCCGAACCTGCTAAAATCCATCAGTCCGGAAATCATGAGCTTGATAAAATCTCCCCCGCCCCGGCAGACCTCCTGTACCAGGGCCCGGTACTCCGCCATGGTCTCAAAGCCCCGGCCGATAAAGCCACCGTAATGCCCCTTTTGGTAAATGGGAAACAGGGGGCTTCGGTATTCGATGCCGTACTCCCCGGCCAGCTCCCGGGCCCGGGCTCCGGCCCCCCACCGGTCCCCACCGTCCCGGAGATAGCCGTAGCCCATCCGGCGGTAGGCCTCCAGGGTCCCGCGGATAAAGTCCTCGTCCGGCGCCGCCCGGTGGCGGTCGATGGCGGTTTTGTAGTAATCCCCGTCCAGCAGCATATGCACATGGCAGTCCGAAAGCATGGCTCTCCCTCTCTTTTCTAAAACGTCTTTTTCCGGCGGGGCCGGACCTGGCAGCCCTCCCCCGGGAGCGAAAGAGACCCGGAGAGGCTTGCGCTCTCTCCGGGTTACATAACTTTTTTATGGTTTACTTCCACAGGCCGTCGGGATAAATCCCCTGCCGGGTCATTTCCCGCAGCGCCGCCATGATGACGGGCCGGTCCTCCTGATAGGTCACGCCGTACCACTTGTCGTGGCTCTCCAGCACCTTCACCTGGGCTTTCCCCTCCTCCAGGAGGGTGCTCACCAGGGTGGGCAGGTAAAACTCCCCCTTCAGGGGGTTGTTTTTCAGGGTCTCGTCCAGGAACCCGGGGAACCGGGCCGTGCCCTCCCGTAGGAAGCTCTGGGTAAAGCCCCACATGTTCATGGATACGATGGTCTCCTCCGGCAAGTCCGTCCAGCTTTCCCCGCCGTCCAGACTGAAGTGGATGCCCCCATCATACTTTTCGATCCGGGTCCGCTCGGTCACGGAGGACAGATACCCCTCGCCGTCCACGTCGCAGACCCCCCGGGACACATATCCCGCGTCGGTGACGGTGTTCTTCAGCCGGTAGCCCACCATGCAGTAGTCGTACCGCTCCCCGTCCTCGGCCTGGATCAGCCGGTCATACATGGTCTGAAAGGCGCTGACGCCGTAATAATCGTCGGAGTTGATCACCGCGAAGGGGGCGTCGATCTGCTCCCTGGCGGACAGCACCGCGTGGCAGGTCCCCCAGGGCTTCACCCGGCCCTCGGGCACGGAATACCCCTCCGGCAGGTTTTCCAGCTGCTGGAAGGCATAGCGGATCTCCATGCCGCTGCGGGCTATGCGCCGGCCCACGGTCTCCATAAAATCCTTCTCGATCTCGTGCTTGATCACCACCACAGCGGTCTCGAAACCGGCCCGCCGGGCGTCGAACAGGGAATAGTCCAGAATGGCCTCCCCTTCCACCCCCACGGGGTCGATCTGCTTTAATCCGCCGTAGCGGCTGCCCATCCCGGCAGCCATGACGACAAGAATCGGTTTCTGCATATATGAGAATGCTCCCTTCCCGTTCATAGGCACTCATATGTGCCAGTATATCGCACTCCCACCGAAAAAGCAAGCCTTTCCCGCTGAAATTCCCTCTCCCGCCGGAAAATTCCCCCGAAATTTGCCTTTCTTTTCCCGGCTGCCTTCCAAATTCCGGCAGATCCGCCGGTCTTTTCCGGGAAAATTACGGAAATCGCATTGACGAGAGCCCCTGTTTTGGAGTATGATACCCCTATCTTTGAATTTCCCCGGCAGTCCGGGGGAAAGGACGGATCATTATGGTCGAACGAATGAACCACTATGTCAAAACCATGTCGGGCAGCGGTATCCGCGCCTTTACCACCATGGCCAAGGCCACCGAGGACTGCGCCATGCTCACCATCGGCGAGCCGGACTTCAACACCCCCGATGCCATTAAGGACGCCTGCAAGGCCGCCCTGGACCGGAACGAGACCCACTATCCCGTAACCGTAGGAGATCTTCGTCTGCGGGAGAGCATTTCGGAATTTGAGCGCCGCACCAGGGGCCTCTCCTATAATACCGATGAGATCATTGTCACAGACGGCGCCTCCGAGGCCCTCTTCACCGCCCTTCACGGGATCCTGGATCCCGGGGACCAGGTGGTGATCCCCACCCCGGCCTTCGGTCTTTACGCCGCCATCGTGGAAATGGCCGGCGGCGTCCCCGTGTTCCTGGACACCACGAAGGAGGACTTCCAGATCAGCGCCGAAAAGCTCTCCGCCTGCCTGACGGACCGGACCAAGGCCCTGATCCTCACCTCCCCCAACAATCCCACAGGCTGCGTTTACACCCAGGCAACCCTGGACGCCGTCCACGACCTGGTAAAGGATCTGCCCATTTTTATTCTATGCGACGATGTGTACAACCGCATCGTCTACGGTCCCTGCCCCGGCTTTTATCAGTTCCAGGACCTGCGGGACCGTCTGCTGCTGATCCAGAGCTTTTCCAAGCCCTATGCCATGACTGGCTGGCGCATGGGCTACCTCATGGCGGATAAACCCGTGGCCAAAAAACTGGCCCTGTATCACGGCAACGTGGTGGTCTCCGTGTCCTCCATCTGCCAGAGCCCCTGTATCACGGCCCTGGACTGCGACATTTCGGAGATGGTGGAGGCCTACCGCCGCCGCCGGGACCACATCTGCACCCGGCTGGATGAGATTGGCCTGCCCTACGTAATGCCCCAGGGGGCCTTTTACGTGTTCCCCTCGGTCCGGGATTATACGAATGACACCAACGAATTCTGCACCCGCATGATCCGGGAGGGCAAGGTGGCGGTGGTCCCCGGCGCCTGTTTCAATGCCGAGGGCTATATCCGCCTGTCCTACTGTTACAGCCTGCCGGAGATCGACAAGGCCATGGATCGGCTGGGGAACTTCCTCCTCCAAAATAAGCCCTGAGAAAGAGAAACGTACATTCATGGTAATTGCTTCAAAATTCGGCGGCAGCTCCCTGGCGGACGCCGCCCAGATCCGAAAAGCCGCCGCCATCATCCGCCAGGATGACAGCCGCCGGTATATCGTGGTCTCCGCCCCGGGCAAGCGCTTTGCCGGGGACGTGAAGATCACGGACCTGCTGCTGCGCTGCTGCGACGCGGCGGAGGCCGGCGGAGACTTCTCGGAGCCCTTCGCCGCCCTGGAACGGCGGTTCCTGGGGATCCTCCGGGAGCTGGACCTGGATCTGGATCTGAGCGCCGACCTGCAAAGGATCCGCAGCCGCCTGGCCTCTGCCCCTCACCGGGCCTATGTCGCCAGCCGAGGGGAATTCCTCTGTGCCCGGATCCTGTCGGCCTACCTGGGCTACCCCTTTCTGGACGCGGCGGACTGCATCTTTTTCCGAAAGGACGGGGTCTTTGACCCCAAGCGGACCTATCCCCTTCTGATCTCCAAGCTGCGGCTCCTGCCCCGGGCGGTGATCCCGGGCTATTACGGCTCCCTGCCCGACGGCTCCATCGCCACCTTCACCCGGGGCGGCTCCGACGTGACCGGGGCCATCGTGGCCGCCGCTGCCGGAGCCTCGGTCTATGAGAACTGGACCGACGTGCCCGGTATGCTCATGGCGGACCCCAACCTGGTCCCCGACGCCCGGCCCATTGCCGCCCTGACCTACGGGGAGCTGCGGCAGCTGGCCCGGCTGGGGGCCCGGGTCATGCATGAGGACGCGGTGTTCCCCGCCAAGGGCGCAGGGATCCCCATCGTGATCCGCAGCACCGACAATCCTTCCGCCCCCGGCACCCGGATCTCGGCGGAGGCCCCCTCCCGTGAGGCCGTCACCGGCATTGCGGGCCGGTCCGGCTTCACCGCCGTCACCCTGGAAAAGGACGGCCTCGGCGGAGATCCCGGCTTTTTCGTCTCCGCCCTGTCTGTCCTGGGCCAATACGGCGTTTCCCTGCTCCACTGCCCCATGGGCCCCGACGTTCTGACCCTGGTGGTCCCCTCCGGGGCCCTGGCCCCCTGCCGGGACGCCCTGCTCCGGGACCTGGGGGACAAGACCGGCTGCGACCGGGTCCTCCTCCGGGAGGGTCTGGCCCTGCTTACGGTCACCGGCCGGGGCGGCGATCGGGACCTGACGGTCTCGGTTCTGGACGCCCTGGCCCGGCTGGGCCTGTCCCCGGAACTGGTGGACAGCGGCCGGGACGCCGGCCTTGCCCTTGCCCTGCCGGAGAGCAGCTGTCAGGCCGCCATCCGGGGCCTGTACGACCTACTTTGCCGGGAATCTCAAACATAAAAGCCGCCGCCCCTGCCGGCGGTTTTCTTCCTACAAAAAACCCGCCGCTTTGAAAGGCTCTTCAAAGCGGCGGGCTTTGTCTCTATTTCTTCGTTTTTCGGCGTTCAATCAGCTCGTTCGGGATCTCCAGCACATATTTTTCCCAGGCGTTGATGAGGGTGGTGTCCCCGTACTGGTGGGTCCTCACGAAACCCTGGGTGTAGCCCGGGTGCATGTGGCCGTGGAGCAGGTACAGGGGCCTGTACTTGTCCAGCAGGGGCTTGAAAGCCTCAA
This sequence comes from uncultured Oscillospiraceae bacterium, assembly GCA_934589155.1. Classification (GTDB taxonomy): domain Bacteria; phylum Bacillota; class Clostridia; order Oscillospirales; family Oscillospiraceae; genus Faecousia. The sequence goes on from CAKTNP010000010.1 coordinate 20,977, forward strand.
AGCCCCTGTGGGCGTAGTCCTCGCCGTCTCCCAGCCCCGCCACCGGCGCATGGGTCACCACCAGGTCCACGCCCCCCGCCCGCCACAGGGCGTAGCGGAGCCGCCGGATCCGTTTTTCCATCTGTTTTTCCGTGTACTGGTTGGGCTTCTGATTGTACCGGATGCTGCCTCCCAGGCCCAGGATCCGCAGGCCGTTGTAGGTAATGAGTTTATCCTCGATGCAGTCGCAGCCCTCCGGCGGCTCCCGGTCGTACCGGTCGTCGTGGTTGCCCCGAACATAGAGCAGGGGCGCTCGACCCATGGTCACCAGGAAGGACAGATACTTGGGCCGCAGGTCCCCACAGGAGATCATCAGGTCGTATTCCTTCAGCATGCCGGGCCTGTAATAGTCCCAAAGTGCGGGGCTGGTCTCGTCCGCAATGGCCAGAATCTTCATGTCGTCACCTTTTCCGCCGGGATGGTCTCCCGATATATCCCCTGGAGCCGGACCATATTCCGGGCCATATCCAATAGCTGGTCAAAGCCCGGGATTACCCCGTCCACATTTTCGCAGAGCCAATCCATGTGCAGGATCTCGTCCGTGCTTAGGACCCGCCCGCCGTCATTGATGATCCGCCCGTCCTGGGCCCGGATAGTCCCGGCGAAGGGATCCAGCCGTCCCTCGATCAGATCCTGGCGCAGGATCTCCGCCAGCCGCCGGACTCCGGGGGGCAGGCTGTCGCCCAGCAGCACGTCCACCACGCCGCTGCTCATGCCCCACCAATAGTTCAGGGCCCGGGGATCGGAGCTGTCCTTCTGCTTGTTCCAGGTGCCGATCAGAATACTGCGCACCACGTTTTCGTAAAACCGGCCCCAGTTCCAGCAGGGGGACCCCAGGGGGGTCAGGCTGCCGTCCTTGCCCCGGACATAGGTGCCAAATTCATGGGTCAGCCGCTCGGGGGTGGGCACGTCCCGGTTGGAGATGGTATGGATCCCCATTTCCCGGAATTCCTCCATGGGGTCTCCCGGCAGGCAGGACCACCGCAGCACCACTCGGGCCCGGGGATTGGTCATCCTCAGCCCCAGGGCAAAGGCGTTGATGCCCGCAGGCACGCCGAAAATGGGATAGCTGCCCACATAGCCCACCCGGTCCTCCCGGGTCATGGCTCCGGCGATGGCTCCCGTGATGAATTTCGCCTCATAGATCCGGCAGTAATAGGTCCGGATCCTGGTATAGGGCATGTCCACGGAGCAGTTCAGGATCCGCACATTGGGATAGTGGACCGCCGCCCGGAGGCTGGCCCCCACCAGGGGCGGGGTGGTGGTAAAGACCACGTCGGCCCCCTCCTCCACGGCCTTGCCGATCTTGGCCTCGGCGTCGATGCCGGGCTTAGCCCCGTTGTAGGCCTTGGTCTGGACCGTGCCGCCAAAGACCTCCTCCAGGTGGAGCCGTCCCAGCTCATGGGCCCGGCACCAGGCGCTGGTCTCCGGGTCCCGCTCGTTGACGAAAGCCACCTTCAGCCGGTTGGGCCGGGACAGGATCCGGTTCAGGAGCCCCTCCTTTTCCGGTCCTCCGGGCTGGGTGCTGACGGACACCGGATCCGGCCGGGAGGCGATCTGCACATCCTGCCAGATGGTCCTGAGGGCTGCCACCAGCTCCGTCTGGGTCTTGCTTTTCAGATCCGAGAAGGAATAAATATTCAGAAACGCCAGCAGCGCGTCTCCATCCTCCGCCGGAAGCTGGGCGCTGCTGATGGTGTGATATGCCTCCTTGAAATAGGTAAAGCCCGCCTTGAATGCCTGCCGCTCCACGTCGGTCCAGGGCTCGGACTCCGCCTTGCCCAGGGACGTAAAGAGCTTGGTATAGCCGCCTGGGTTGGTGAAATACACCCCGTAGATCCCCGTGAGCTTATAAAAATCCAGAAATTCGTAATAGGTCTTGATGGCCGGATCCTCGGACTTTGGGGGCAGCAGCCGGGTCACGATGCCTGGGATCCGGGGCGCGTCGTAATAGTGCAGCACGCTGACACGCTTGTTGCCCTCTATCACATAGAATCTGCCCAGGTACTCCACGCATTCGATGGGATCCCGAATCCCCTCCGTCAGGTGGGCGTCGCAAAGGCTGATCCACTTCTGAGCAAACTCCGTATTGGTGTCCAGCAGCGGATAAAAGCCCCTGGAAAAGGCGTTGACCCGTCCCTTGGTCTTGGTCCCGGCGATCAGCTCCATGGGGATCTCCACCTGGCCCAGATACTGGGTCCCGTCGGCCTTGGCCGGGTCAAAGAACTCGTCCAGCACCCGGGGATAAGGGTCCCGGCCCCGGTTTATGGCATCCTTATACTCTCTGGTCCCCATTCGGAGGGCACGGCTGTACTCCTCCGTTGCTTCCTGTCTTGACATGGTGCCCTCCTTTCTCTCGGCTTACTGGTGGATCTCAATGCGCCAGTGGTTCTCATAGACCTGGCCTGCGGGCAGGTGGACAAGATCCTCCTTCTCCTCGAATCGCTCCGTCACGTCCTGGCGGCCCGGCAGGGCGGACCAGGGCTCAATACACAGATAGGGCGCCTCTACCCCGGACATGTGCCAGAAGCCCACATAGGGCATTTGGGGGAAGGACACGGTAATGGCCCGGTCGTCCCGGTCCGTCTTGATGGTGACGGTCCTGTCCATATCCTTTAGGATCACCGCGTCATGGTCGAACAGGTCGTGGCGCAGGGCCAGCCGCTTGCCCCCTTCCAGAGCATAGGGGCTGTGGGGCGGCTGGACCAGGGCCTGGTCCGACAGGCCGATCCGCAGGGGGCTGGCCTCCCAGCTGAACTCCAGATAATAGTCCTCAAACTTCATCCCCGGCTTCATGGGCAGGTTAAAGCCCGGATGTCCGCCGTAGGCAAAGTGCATGGCCTTCTCGTCCCGGTTCTCCACCCGGAAGGTGACCTCCAGGCAGCTGCCCGACAGGGCGTAGGTAATGGCCGCCTCAAAGTGCCGGGGGTACTGGGCATAGGTCTCGGGGGTGTCCGTCATGGCCAGGGTAATGCTGTCCGGCTTCTGCTCCTTGACCGTCAGTTCCATGTCTCGAAAAAAGCCGTGGATGCCCATTTTGTAGGACTTCCCATCCATTTCATAGGTCTTGTTCCAAAGCCTTCCGATAAAGGGAAACAGCACGGGGGACCGGTCATGCCAGAACTTGGGGTCTCCCTGCCAGAGATATTCCGTGTGGTCCCCGCCCTGAATGGATTGGAGCTCTCCGCCCTTGGCGGACACAGCCACCTTCAGGTCCTTATTCTCGATGAAAAATTCATTCATATATGCTGCCTCATTTCCTAGGATTTCTACCTGTACGCTACCCCAAAAAAGCCGGTTTGTCAAGCCCTTTTCCCTGGACAAGCGGCCCAAAGTCTGGTATAATCTGTCCCATTCCATAGCCTTCTGACGGGAGCAAGAGAAAATGCTGGAAGTTTATCCGGATTACTATAAGGAATTTGCCTGTCTGGGCGGTGCCTGCCCCGATACCTGCTGCGCCCAGTGGGAGGTGGTGGTGGACGACGTTACCGCCGCCCTCTACGGCTCCGTTCCCGGCGAATTGGGCGAGAAGCTCCGGGCCGCCCTGACCCTGGATGAGGACGGGGACCGGATCTTAAAATTCGCGGAGGGCCGCTGTCCCCTTCTGACCGGAGAGGGCCTGTGCGGCGTTCAGAAGGCCCTGGGCCACGGAGCCCTGTGCAAAACCTGCCGGGAGTTTCCCCGGCTGTGCCAGGACTACACCCTCTTCCGGGAACACAGCCTGAGCCTCAGCTGTCCCGAGGCCGCCCGGCTGATCCTGCTGGCCCCCCGGCTGCCGGTCCTGGAAGTCTCCGGGCAAGAGGAGCCCACGGAGGAGCCGGAGTTCGACCTTCGGGACCTGTCCCTCCTGCGGGAGACCCGGGAGTTTCTCTTTTCCCTTCTGGCAAGCCAGGACCTGCCCCTGGCCCGGCGTCTTGCCCTGTGCCTGGAGGCCGCGGGCCTGGCCCAGGCCCGGCTGGACGGCGAACCCGCTCCGGCGTCGGCCCCCGGCCCGGAGCCCCTGCTCTGGGAGCCCCGGGGCTTTCGGGACCTGTTCCGCTCCATGGATATTTTGAGCGCCGAATGGTCCGCCCTTTTGGGCCTGCCCCTCATGCAGGGAACTCCGGACCCCTTCCTGCAATACCCCCAGATCTTCTCCAATTTCTGTCACGATGCTTTTTACCGGAATCTTTTTTGCGCCGTAGCGGACTTCGACCTCCTGCCCCGGGTCCAGGCTGCGGTGGCCGCCTGTCTTCTGTGCCGGGACCTGACCCGGGCCCGGGGCGGCAGCCGGGAGGCTCTTCTGCGGGCCATGGTCCTCTACGACCGGGAGGTGGAGCACTGCGCCGACAACCGGGACGCCCTGCTGGACGCCTGCTGCGAGGCTCCCTTCCTGTCCCCCGCCGCCCTTTTGGGCCGGCTTCTGTGACTTTTGGGCAAAATCCAAATTTTGACCCTATAAATCCACGGTCCCCTATCGTAAAATAAACATACCTACAAAAAAGGGGCGACTGAACGTGCTGAACTACAATTTTGATTTGCGGCGCATGCTGTGCGAGGCCACCGTGGACCGGGCCATGCGGGACATCCAGCGGGACACCAAGCGGAGCCTGCGGAACCTGGTGGACCTGGGCCTTAACTTCACCTCCGGCGGACGGCTGTTCCACTCCGTGCTGGAGGCGGTCCGGGACCTTCTGTCCGATGAGCAGAGCGCTTATTTTGAAACGGTCCAGACGGTACTGCAAACCGTGGATTCCGATACCATCAAAACCTTTGGCCTCAACATAGGCTTGGAGGGCTGCACCCGTGGTGCCAAGCGGATCCGGGAGCTGGAAGAGGCCGGCGGCTTCAACATCCCCTGGGCCTTGACCCTCTGCGCCGGGGACCGGGCCGTGGGCCTGGCGGACTGTCAGCGGCTGGTGGAGCAGGGCACGGAGCTGGGGATCTATGTTTACCTTCTCCTGGACCGGGGCATGAACGTGGAGTCCCTGCGGCAGCTGGCTTCCGCCCATCCAAAGTGCGCCTTTGTGGTCCTGTCCGACGTGCTCTGCGCCCAGGAGGAGAACACCGTCCACCTGAGCGACATGCACAACGTGCTCTTCCTCATCGACGGGGACAGCCCCGAAAAGCTGGCCTCCCTGCGGAACCTCCGCAGCGCCCGGTGTCTGTACGGCCTGTACCGCTGGTACGATGCCTCCACCGCCTGCGCCGTCACGGACGACGACGCTTTGGATGCTTATCGGGAGGGAGGCCCCGTGTTCCTGTGTCTCATCCCCAGGCCCGGCACCCCCACGGAGATCTGCCGTCACGTGGGCGGCCGCACGGCGGCCCTGCGAAAAAGCCGCCTGTACCCCTATTGCCCCATGGAGCTCAGCGGGGACCTGCTGGCGGTGGATACGGCCATTTCCGACGGCGGCTGCGCCGTGACCATTCTGCCCGACGGCCAGGTCAGTACCATGGGAAAGGGGGACCTGACCGGTCCCGAATTCAGCATCTACCACCACGGCCTGGAGGAGCTCCTCCGCCGGGCCGCCCCAAAGCAGCAGGCATAGAAAGGAGGCAGGACCCTTGGCCGAGTCAAATATGACAAAGCGCGCCCTGGCCGGCGCCATGAAAGAGCTGATGGCCCACCGTCCCTTTGCCAAGATCAACGTGGGGGACATTTGTGAGCTGTGCAATATGAACCGGAAGAGCTTTTACTATCACTTCCGTGACAAGTACGATCTGGTCAACTGGATCTTCCAGAACGAGTTTCTTTCCGTGCTGCAAAATGCCGAGGCCATGGACTATTGGCAGATCGTGGACCTGCTCTGCTCCTATTTCTACGAAAACCGGGCCTTTTATAACAATGCCCTGTCCGTCACCGGCCAGAATTCCTTTTCGGAGTATTTTCAGGAGTGCATCACCCCCGTGATCCGGGCCACCCTGGGCAGCAGCCTGGGGGAGGGCGATTCCGACGCGGCCTTTGTCACGGAGTTTTTCGGCGACGCCTTTACCGTGTCCATCATGCGCTGGCTCTCCAGCCGGAACTGCATGGAGCCCCAGGAATTCACCCGGCTGCTCCGGCTCTGCCTGGGCAGCCGCTGACCTCGATTTCTACATAAGAGCCCCGCTGCGGCTGGGCTCTTTTTGTAGGCTTTTTTCATTGAATCCCCCACCGGACTGTGTTATAATTGCTCCAAATTTGATTGTGTTGGAGAGGAGACAATATCATGCGCAAAACAAAGATCATCTGCACCATCGGCCCGGCCAGCGAGAACGAGGAGGCCCTGACCCAGATGTGCCTGGCCGGCATGAACGTGGCCCGGCTGAATTTCTCCCACGGCACCCATGAGGAGCAGCAGAAGAAAGTGGACCTCATCAAAAAGGTCCGGGAGAAGCTGGGCCTGCCCATTGCCATCATGCTGGATACCAAGGGCCCTGAGTACCGGATCAAGACCTTCAAGGACGGAAAGATCCACCTGAACGACGGCGACACCTTCACCTTCACCACCGAGGATGTGGAGGGCGACGAGACCCGGGTCTCCGTCACCTATAAGCGCCTCATTGAGGACCTGTCCGTAGGGGACCGGATCCTGGTGAACAACGGCCTTGTGGTGTTCGAGGTCACGGCCCTGGAGGGCAGCAACGCGGTGTGTAAGGTCCTGTCCGGCGGCGACCTGTCCAACCGGAAGAGCATGAACTTCCCCAACCGGCTCATGACCGGCCCCTTCCTCAGCGAGCAGGACAAGGCGGACCTGCTCTTCGGCATCCGGAACGATGTGGACTTCGTGGCCGCCTCCTTTGTGTCCACCCGTCAGGATATAGAGGATATGAAGAACTTCCTCCAAGAAAACGGCGGTGAGAAGATCGATGTCATCGCCAAGATCGAGAACCGGGCCGGCGTGGATAATATCGAGGACATCTGTCAGGTCTGCGACGGCGTCATGGTGGCCCGGGGCGACCTTGGCGTGGAGATCCCCTTTGTGGAGGTCCCCGCCATTCAGAAGTTCCTCATCAACAAGTGCCGCATGGTGGGCAAGCGGGTCATCACCGCCACGGAAATGCTGGAATCCATGATCCAGAATCCCCGTCCCACCCGGGCGGAGATCTCCGACGTGGCCAACGCCGTCTATGACGGAAGCTCCGCCGTCATGCTCTCCGGCGAGACCGCCGCGGGCCAGCACCCCGTGGAGGCCATCAAAAATATGGCCGAGATCGCCGAATTCACGGAGCAGCACATCAGTTACGCCCGCCGGTTCCGGAACGCAGACTTTAAGATCAAGAACACCCTGGACGCCATTTCCCATGCCACCTGCGCCATGGCCATGGACGTAGACGCCCGGTGCATTGTGGTCTGCTCTATCACCGGCACCACCGCCCGGATGGTGTCCCGGTTCCGCTGCCCCAGCCCCATCATCGGCATGACCACGGATCCCAAGGTCTACCGGAAGCTGGCCCTGTCCTGGGCCGTGACTCCGGTGCTGGTGGAGAAATACCCCTCCATGGAGGTGCTGTTCTACCAGGCCTCCCGCGTGGCCAAGCAGCACATGGACCTGCAGAAGGGCGACAATATCGTCATCACCGGCGGCCACGTTACCGGTCAGCCCGGCAACACCAACTTCATCAAGGTGGAGACCATCTGAGGTTCCTCCTGAGGCCCCCTTCCCCAAGGCATCTTCCACGCTGAGTGCGCCCTTCCCGAAGTGTATTTTATAGGCAATGCGCAGATCCCCCTTGGGCCTGTTCCCGACCGAGCCTGTAAGCTTCATCGAATTATCTTTGTTTGTATGAGGTGCCCTGCCGCTATTGATAGTAGCAGCAGGGCACCTTAATTTGCAACCTGCGAAACTTGATCGATGTCTGGTTTTATTGGTTTTCATTATTCCTTGTTTTGTTCGGTTATTCTTTCTGGGCATCATTAAAACTTTTGGGGACCACCGGCCTCCGCCGGTGGCTTTCTTTTTGCAAGAAGGGCTCTGCCAAGGCTTCAACCCCCGGCAGGGCCCTTCTTGCAAGGCACACAGCCTAACGATTTGTCAGTCTTAGGGAAATCATTCTGTCTGATTTCCCGCCATCCATTCCCTCTCCGCCCGTCTTCGTCCACCGGCCCAGACAACAAAGCGCTTCGTTCCGCCCCTACAGGCCAGGACTGCGGGCCCCTGATGGTAGAGCCGTCTTTCGCCTTATTTCAATCCACCCGCTCCTTGCGGGGCGGGACCCGTCAGTCGGTTCTTCTTTCGCCGGGAGATAAAATTTCAATCCACCCGCCCCTTGCGGGGCGGGACCCGAAAAAAGACGGATCTATGCTCCAATGTGCTATTTCAATCCACCCGCCCCTCGCGGGGCGGGACGTCGTACTGTTTCCAGGGGTTCTCCATCCCCGGATTTCAATCCACCCGCCCCTCGCGGGGCGGGACTAGCTGTACCACCGGGCCTTGTCCTCCGCTGCGATTTCAATCCACCCGCCCCTTGCGGGGCGGGACTGAGGCCCTATACGGCGGGGCGGCGGGCGGCGGATTTCAATCCACCCGCCCCTTGCGGGGCGGGACCCAGAATGTTGCCTGTTACGCCGTAGTCGAGTCTATTTCAATCCACCCGCCCCTTGCGGGGCGGGACCTGCTCCCGTTTTTCCAAACAGCAGATAAACGGGAGATTTCAATCCACCCGCCCCTTGCGGGGCGGGACGCCACCTACGAATTCCCCCGGGGGGATTCCGTGGTATTTCAATCCACCCGCCCCTTGCGGGGCGGGACCGCCCTGTACCCGTTTCTGGCCGGGGACGAGCGATTTCAATCCACCCGCCCCTTGCGGGGCGGGACCCAGCCAGATTTCCCAGCCGATAGGCCACAACTATTTCAATCCACCCGCCCCTTGCGGGGCGGGACATACCGGGATGCAGCTGAGGCCAGGGGAAAGCGATTTCAATCCACCCGCCCCTCGCGGGGCGGGACTCCGTAGGCTGTGAGATCCGGTTTTACTGTGAGGATTTCAATCCACCCGCCCCTCGCGGGGCGGGACAATATCAGCACCAAAAAGGCCGTGCATATGCCAAATTTCAATCCACCCGCCCCTCGCGGGGCGGGACACGCTAGGCGTTAGCACGCTGTTTTCCAATTGAATTTCAATCCACCCGCCCCTCGCGGGGCGGGACCGGATACGTAGACGGTGGGCCAACATGTGGGTTATTTCAATCCACCCGCCCCTCGCGGGGCGGGACACCACGGACAAACTACCAAAATATTGACAAAAGATTTCAATCCACCCGCCCCTCGCGGGGCGGGACAAGGATAGAAAGAATAAGTAAAAGAAAGAACTTATTTCAATCCACCCGCCCCTCGCGGGGCGGGACTTCAAGTCTGTCGTTGATGCTATAAATGGTGGTATTTCAATCCACCCGCCCCTCGCGGGGCGGGACAGCAATAGTTCACAAAATTTTCGTCATGATCTATTGCGCAATATACAATATTGCATCTTTGCGGTGAAAATTTCACATTCTTTGCAGCGCCATATGGATGTTTTCCCGCAAAAAAACGTCAATTTTTCGGTGCGAACCCTCTAGGGTATTTCTGTTTGCTTCGTCTTCGCACCGTCAAACCATTAGGACATCCTCCGGCCGATACCCTGCCTTCGCGCCAAAGTGTTCGATTTTGGTCTGATAATGGTTTCCCAGATAATAAAACCGCAGGCTGTCCTTTTCTTTGTCCATAATGGAGCACAGCTTATGCTGGAGCTGTTTGCACTGGGCCGCGTCCAGCAGGCACTCAAACACGGAATTCTGAACACGCTGCCCATAATTCACGCACTGTTTCGCGATCTGCCGGAGCCGCTTTTTGCCCGCCGCGTCCTCCGTGTTCACATCGTAAGAGATCAGCACCAACATACGCTCGCCTCATTTCCATAAAAATGGGGGATATGCATCCAGGTCGCCCCGCAGATACCGGGCCAGCAGCAGCGCCTGCATATACGGGACCAGGCCCCAGGGCATTTTCTCCTCCAAATAGGGGTGGGTGATCGTCTCCTGCTTGCGCTCCTGCCAATTTTTCAGGAATTTTCGGCGTCCGGCGTCTGTCATGGACACCGCGCCGCCCTCAGTCGCTTCAAAATCCTCCGGGCCCATGATCTTGTTATTGATCAGCGTCAAGACGAACCGGTCGGCGAAGCAGGGCCGCAGCTCCTCCATCATGTCCAGCGCCAGAGAAGTCCGGCCCGGACGGTCCCGATGCATAAAGCCCACGTAGGCATCCAGTCCCACGCTCTCCAGCGCCGCGGCGCAGTTTCCCGCCAGCAGACTATACGCAAAGGAAAGCATGGCGTTGACATTGTCCATAGGCGGTCTCCGGTTTCTACCGTGGAAAAAGAACGCGTCCTTGTTTCGCAGGATCATATCGTCAAAGACGTCGAAATAGACCGAAGCTGCCGCCCCCTCCAGCCCCCGCAGAGAGTCCAGGGACTCGGCCTGTATGACCTGGGGCATAACGTCGTAAATGGCCGCAGAGGCGTTCCGGAATTTCTCCTCGTCAATGCGGAGCTTATGATCCCGCTTGGTGCGCTCGATGCTCCACCGGCCGTTGAACAGCTTGCCCCAGATCATGTATTTTGCGATCTGACAGCTGGCGGCGAGATCGTCGGCCACCCGGTACTGCTCCCGGCGCAGCAGCACATTCCCATTGGAAACGCCCGCCGTCCGGGCCAGGAATCTGCCGCTTGGCGTACAGAAGCTCAAGCCTATATCACGCTTCGCGCAGGCTCCCATAAGGGCCGGCGACGCCCCGGCATAGGAAAAGCAGACGATCCCCTCCAGGTTGTGCAGCGGGAACCGCGCGGCTTCTTCTTGATCCCGCCGCACAACAACGTTCTCCCCGTCCAGTGTCAGATAGGCGTCTTCGGAGGTCACGAACAGTGTATTCAGCAGATGCCTCATCCCGGGTCCTCCATGTATTTCTGCAGATAGGTTTTCACGGAACCGCAGCGCGTCAGTCTCGGCAGGCACAGCTCCTTCAGGGAACAGGCGCCGCAGGCTTTCGTGGGCTTCACCCTTGGGGTATGTCCCCGCCGATACAGCTCATGCATTTCCAACAGGGTATCCGTCAGCTCCCTGCGAAGCTCCGGTGTGAACTCCACCTCCACACGCCGCCGGGTCTCGCCAAAATACAGGGCGCCTTTGGGGATGTCACAGCAGAGCATCTCCTCCAGGCACATGGCCTGTCCGCACAGCTGCAGCTCGTTTGCATGGTCCTCCCGAGGCGCGCCGTGCTTATACTCTACCGGATAGGGCTGAAAGAACCCCTCCTCATTGGGCAGCGGGATCCCCTGGGCCGACCTATAAAATTCTACAACATCGCAGGCGCCGGAAACCCCAAGGGTCGGAGAAAAAATGGCCATGTCCCGCGTGATGATCCTATCTGCCCGTTTCTCCCGCAGGCCGGCGTCATGGGCACGCTGGTGCAGGATCTCCCTCCGTGGTCCTCACATTCTCTGCCCATAGGTCCTCGATGTGGATCAGCGCCCACTGCCTGCGGCAGAAGCAAAAATGCTGGACCCCGGAAAGGAGAAGATACTCCTCCTCATTATAGGCCATCAATGATCTCCGGCGTCAGGCCGGGCAGCTCGTCCAGGGTGATCACGTAATCCTCCGCGCTTTCCGGGATCCCCGTGGGGTCCTTCGGGGTCACATGAACGCTGCGGTGCACCTTGGCCGACGAATACTGACCGTCCTTGCAATTGTGCTCCCACCAATAAAGCTTTACTACCTCCATGGAGCCCTCGGGCCGGGCCGAGGAGGAATCGTTCACAAACAGAGTCCGGAGGCATTCCTTCACCACCTCCGCGTCCTCCTGGGAAAAGCCCGTCTTCTCCGCCAGCTGCACGTTGATGGCGCCTTTCAGCTCATACAGGCCGAAGCGAACAAAATGCTTCATGCCCATGGTATCCGACGAACGCTTTTCCGCGGTCTCACCGTTCACGCTCTTGGTGATCTGCATCTCTTCGATCTCCACCGGGGACATGCTGACCGCCTGGTGGATAGAAACGGGTCCGCGGACGCCCACGGAAATACCGCCCGTAAAGGCAAATACCTGGCCGAAGCTGCGCACATCCATCCATTTCTCGCAGGCGGTCCGCGCATAGACCTCTCTGTCCTTGATCCCCTTCGTCGCCGCGGCGGCCCGGTCGCTCAGGCTCTTGAACCCGTCATCGCAGCGGTCTGCGGACTGGACAAAGATGTCGTTCCCCAGGTCCTGCATCCGGTTGCGGATCTTCCGCTTAATGCAGACGTCGGAGATCTCTCCCATGCCGTTGTAATCCGTTCTGGGGCGGTTGCCGTTCAGGGGATCGCCGTTGCCGTTTGCCTTGGTCACGGAGACCAGCGCCAAAAAGTCGATCTTGTGGTTCAGTACTGCCATTGTTTATTCCTCCTCAGTGTTGTTCTTGGTATCGTTTTTGGTAAAGAATGCGTTGCGCTGCAGCTCATAGCCCATCAGGTAAATATCATCCAGGGATCTGTTCAGCTCACCCTCCGGGAACTCCCGCAGGATCTCGAAGATCTCCCCAACAAGCCGGTTGTACCGGTTGGCCTGCCACGGATCCACACGGTTAACATAGGCCTGCTGCAGATGCCGGTTGACCCGCTCAAACACCGAGAAGGGCCGCCGCCGGAAATCGCTCATATTCTTGATGGCATTCGTCTGTCTGCTGTCCCGCCGCTCGTCTTCCTGGGTCTTGGAATCAGATGGTTCACTCTCTTCCTCTGCTGATTTCTTGTCCTGCTGCCTGCCACCCCGGGTGGTCTTGAGATAAAATTCCTCTTCCACGCGCTCCATGGCCGCCAAAAGTCTGCCGTACTGGAAACTGCGGTCCCGCTTGTCCAACTCCCAAGCCATTTCATTACCTCCTTGTTGTATGTCATATCTGTATTTCTGAAGGGCGGCGCAGGCTGTCTGCACGATCCTTCTCCAGTTTGTTTTCGAGTAAGCCTGGGGTGAAGAGGCCCGCTGCGTCAGCGCCCTTAAAATATCCAGGGGGAACACGCCGCCGTTCATCTTGCAGTTCAGCAGCCGCTGCAGATGCTGGCGCCTGATGAGGTCGTCCACATCTAAGGAATTATCCCGAAGCGTTCCGAATGCGCGCTCTACGATCTGGAGCAGATTCGCCGCCTGGATCCCAAAGCCCCCGGTATACCAGCAGCAATGGGCGTCCCAATCCTCCATCCGCTCCAGGAAGGTTTTGAGGGTTATCTCATTGTAATAGGTCACGGCCAGGCGGCCCGTCGTCGCCGCGTCAAAGCTCACCAGTACGGCGCAGTCGCTGTCCTGCAGCTGATGATCCTTCCGAAAACTCAGCAGGGTGCTTTGCAGCTGTTTCTGGTAGTCGCTGGGTTTGCGTATCGGTTCGGCATTTTCTCTTCGTACCATTCGCATGGGCCGTGGGACCGTTTTGCCTGCCGGATTCCAGCACAAGAACACGCCCTTTCCGGCATACTCCCGGACGCCCTGCTCTGAAGTGAGCCAACGCAGTGCGTTATGGGCTTTCTGGGAGGCGGTATAGCCGACGGTGAGCGCCTGCTGCTCCTCCGAAAAGCGGCCCCGATATGTAAAGCCGCTGGCATCGTTGGCGGAGATCAGCTTTGCGTTTCCGTTTACTGGGATGATCCCCTTCGGATGCTGCAGCGCGATGGGCTCCGTCTTCCCTTCCAGCATGCAGAACGCGGCGTCTCGCTCGGCGATCTGGCTGCTGTAATACGACGCGAAAGCCCGGAAGAGGTTTTGGTTCCTCCAGCAAGCCGGCTCCTCGCCGTCAACTCCCAGCACCCGCCAGCAGATCAGCTGCTTCTCGTTATAATTTCCCTTTTCATCCGGAACAAGGACTCCGCTTTGGATAAGGTCATCCAGAACGGTCCCCTTCACCGCATAGTCAAAAACAGCCTGTAAAAACGGATGTCCATAGGCCGACTGCCGCCATTTCTGCAGCGCCGTAAGATAGCATTCATGGGCGTCCTTGTCGCCGTCAGCCACGTATTTCAGCTGTTCACACAGCGGATGGGCGGCAAGCCCGCTGGTCCGGCCGCTGGATTCCTCCGTAACGGGGATCAGGATCTTGGGTTCGTTCTTCTCAACTTTTCGCGCCGCCATGAACTGTCCCTGCGCATTGAGCGTGATCTCGATATTTGCGCTGGTCAAAATGTGTCCGATGGGCGCCAGGGGGTCATGCCCCTCCCGATATACGCCGACCAGGCCGGCGTTGGCGTCATAGGTTTCAATTGCCCGCTGCAGCAGTCCCATTATGTAGCCTCCCCAAATTCACCCAGGCCAGAGAAATTCCCCAGCGCCTCGCCAAAGGGCTTCACCTTCATGTCGTCGATGGTCTTGCACAGCGTGCACTGCTCCGGCGGCAGGAACCGGATCACGCCGCGCTTCATCACCGGGTTCCAAAACCGCACGGTCATTTTGCCCTCGGTGTCCTCGGAATAAGCCTCGTCGGCATAGGTGATCCCGTGGTACATCAGCCCAAAGGCCAGTTCCTCGGTCTCGTCATAGGCTCCGCTCCTTCCCCGAAGACACAGGGCTCCACATATCCCTGGCATTCCCGCGTGCCCAGGAAAATGTCCCGGCGGCCGCCCTTTCGGATCATCTTTTTGGCGATCTCATGGTGCTTGTTTTCGTTCCGGTCCCCGGCCAGCTCCGGTCTGTTTTCGTTCCATTCAAAATGCGCCCGGACCTGGTACCGGCAGTCCTTCAGGTAAGTATAATAGCTCAGGTCATTTCCCCCCTGGTACTTGATGGGCCGGATCCCCTTGGTCTCCATCTGGATAGGATTCATGACCCGAACGGCATCGACTACCCATATTAGCGTTGGCTTCCAATAAATTGAGTGAAGGATGCCCTTGAGGGCCTCATAGGTCGGCACCTGATAGGAGCACTTTTCTCCGCCGACCCGCATGATGGGATCCGAAAACAGCCCGTAATCCCCCGTCACCTGGAACTCCACAATGTTGTCATATTTTGTGTTTTTCACATTTCTACACCTCCATAAGCCCTTGTCCTTTGGCCTCCGTGGTCAGGCCGATAACATTATCATAAAAACCCTCCGCCAGGGCTAAAACGCAGTCGCCGCAGACGGATACCAAGGCCCCGCTCTGCTCCAGCCGCTTTTTCTGATAGGAATAGATCCCAACGGTGTAATTGGCCGCCTCTTTCAGAAGCGAGGCCCGGTAAGCCGGGTCAAATCTGCACCGCTCGGAGCACAGCTCTTCGATCAGCCGCTTCCCTTTGCCATAGGGGACCAGAACATCCGTGGTATCCTCCTGGAACACGGAAAAATACTGGCCCGCCGTTTTGAAGGCCTGCCGCAGGAAGAAGGAATCGACATCGGCGCACGCGTCGTCTGCATATTTTTCGTTGGCCCCCATCAGGTCGAACAGGGACGTCTTCCGGTCCGGTATGCCGTAATCCTGCTCTCCCTCCGTCATGTCCCGGTACAGGGCCCGGTAGTAATAACGGATCGATTCCTCCGAAAACAGGTCCTCCTCGAACCGCTCCGGGCCGCTTCGAAAAGCCTCCATCAAGGCAAGACTCGCGTCCTTGCCGCGCTGGATGTCCCGAAGCATACCCAGGGTCTCGTCCGCGCAATTTACGGTGTACACCGGCCGCGGCGTCTCCGATTTGGCGTTTCGATTGCACCGCCCCGCCGACTGGACCACGCTGTCCATCCCGGCCATGAGGCGCAGGACCCCGTCAAAGGAAATATCCACGCCCGCCTCGATCACCTGGGTCGCAATACACAGGACCTTGGTATGCCCCAGGGCCTCCTGCAGGGCCGCCAACACGTCGCGTCTGTGCTGCATGCACATGGACGCGGACAGGTGAAAGCTCCGATAGTCCGGTGATCGGGTCCGCTCCAGTAAATAGGCCGCCTCGCTCTTTTTGTTGCACACCACCAGCAGACTGTCGGCCTCGTCCATCTGCCCGCGGATCCAGTCCGGAAGCTCTTCCAGCCGCCGGTCCGGGATCCGGATCAGCTTTGTTCTGCGGAAGGCCGCCCAGATTTTCTCGTCCCTCGGCACGATCTCCTCCGGCCGGCACCGCAGGGGATGGGCCGCTCCCTCCAGCTCCGGCTGGGTCGCCGAGCACAGGATGACGGCCGCGCCGCACTGTTCCCTCAGGAACTGGATCGCTAAATTAAACAACGTCAGCATTTTTGCAGGCACCGTCTGCACCTCATCGATAACGATCACGCTGTCGCAGAGTGCCTGAAACCGTCGTATGGAGGTCGTTTTCCCGTCAAACAGGGTGTTCAGCAGCTGGACCAGGGTGGTAATGATGATCGGAGCATCCCAGCTCTGCACAAGAAGCTCTCTTTCATCCAGTTCGTTCTGGGAAAGCCTTGTCTGCACGGCGTTGGAGTGATGCTCCAGGATCAGGCTGTCGTCGCCCACAAAATCGTGGATCACGGCGGCGTTCTGCTCCAGGATCGACAGCAGCGGCGAGGTGAAGATCAGCCGTCTTTTATGATACCGCGCCCCATGGGCCAGGGCATACCGCAGAGAACTGAGGGTCTTCCCGCCGCCCGTGGGCACGTTCAGCCGGTAAATGCCCGATTCCCGGGCGGCAAAGTCACGGCAGGTCTCCGAGATCCTGCGCCGAGCTTTCGCGATGGGCGTATCGCAGGAAAACTGATCCAGCCGTTCCTCCAAATATCGGAGCCGTCCTTCCCAGATCGGGGTCATGTCCTCCGGCCAGGGGTCCGGCTCCTGACCGTTCATGAAGGCCGCCGTGTCATGGCGGTCCCCCTCGATCACGGCAGACAGCAGCAGTCTGGCCAGGAGCCCCGTTTCAAAGGCGTAATCGCCGTCATCCCCATAGGTCTCGTCCAGCCGGTTCATAATCCGGCTCACTTCCTCAGAGGCTTTTCCGAACAGGTCCTCGATCTCCGTTTTCGGTACCTCGCTCTGATAGGCGGCCAGGGCCTCTTCATAGGAGATGTTTTCCTTTTCGCAGCGGTATTGGAGCCCCAGGCGCCGGGTCGGATCGACGCAGTCAAACAACCCGTGGTGGGCCCCGACGGCAAAGGCGATGAGCTCCGCGCAGACGGCCGCCTGGGGCTCCGCATCCTCCCCGTGAAATGCGTCCAGGATGTACCGGCAGCCCTGGAAGGTGTGGATCACGCTCCCCCGCCTGCTCCGGTCCCCTGCGTCCAAATATTCCTGAAAGTTCCGTGGGTACTTGCCCATATCGTGGAGCAGTCCCGCCAGATATGCCGCATTTTCCAGCTTGACCGGCCGAAGGCACTGGGCCGCATGGCGGGCCGTGCCCCGCAAGTGTTCGGATACTGTTTGGCAGGCGGTCGTTCCGTCAGGCTCTTTTCGTTTGTGCGCGTAGAATGCCATCTGCGTAACCCATCCCCCTTCCATAACGGGCTTCCCGTCCTTGATGTGGATATTGTACATCCTTATGTGTCCTATAAATGGTATATTTTAAGTAATTTTTCACGTTTTAGGCATACGAACCTATTCCCGCAAAAAACCGCCGAGGCAGGTCCCTGTCCCATGAATCGAATCTACTATCTATTGATTTCATGGCTTTTCATATATTTGATATTTTTTATTTGATTATATTATACATTCATTTTTGTTTTTATCAAGTTAAATTTGTAAATATCGTCATGTTCTGTTGAAATATGGCGGGATATCAGAAAAGGACAGTGAGATCCCATGAAAGCGCCAATGACCGGCAAAATTGCCGTTGACAGCCGCCATAGGGCCTGTATAATATTAAATGATGGGAATATATTGAATTAAATGCTTAATGCAGGAAACGTCTCAGGCCATTGTCCGGCATGGATCGACTGCACATTTGAGCGGCGGGAGGAGCATACGGAGGAGGCCTTGTGCCATTTCTATTGGTCCGATCTGAGATCAGAAGGATGTGATAAAATGGATCAAATAAAATCTGCGCAGGATATTCAGGCGCTACTCCATAAGGTTTCTTTCTTCCATGATACCTGCATTACGGAACTGCGCTATATCAGCGGCGCCTATGTAACAAAGCAGGGCATGTATCCGGTCAATGATAAAAACAACCTGGAAATCATTCTGAAAGGAGAACTCCTGATCCGGCTAGTGTTTCACGGAATTCTATATTGCAGGCTTTGCCCCATTCAGCCAGACTGTACCTGTGAAATCTTTGGGGCCTCCATGTGGATGGATCCGTCAGGCCGAGTGTATTGGTGCAATGATGACTATGTGACGGCGGAAAATGTGGACGATTACAGGGGAATCGTTGTCTATGCAGATTCTCTCGAATATGAGACCCAAAAACCGGATTATGACGAAGCGACGCAGAAAAGCTATGATAGCCCTGACCGCAAATGGGAAAGTGCGGCTGAAAAATGAATAAGAGAATTTGGACCCGGGTCTGGGTCGTATTCATTGCCGTGTTAACGGCCCTGCTGATCGCAGCTTGCGCGGCTGCGGGCGGGTACCGAATTTCAAATAAAGACAGCTTTATCCCCTACGCCGGCGGGGCAGATCTATACAATGCCTCCAGAGAGGAACTGGCCGCATTGGACAAATGCGGCTATTCCGAATCGTTCGGCCGCGCGGAAAACGCAGAGCAAGCCGCTCAAATTGCGGCAAAGGTAATTGAAGAAGTGTACGGCAGTGATGAAGCTCCATATGTTGTAAAATACAACGCAAACGCCAATGCCTGGATCGTAAGCAGGACTAAGAAACTTTGGGGCGTTGGCGGCGCCGCGTCCATCGCCATAGGTCAAAATACGGGAGCCGTGATCATGCTGCTCCACACGAAATAAAAGCGCAAATTCTGATTAGGGACCGGCTTTTCCTTGGTCCGCGAAGCCCGAAATACTACAAAGGGAGCAGGCAGATCCATGGATCTGCCTGCTCCCTTTCTCTCTTCTCATTGGACTGGTCAAAAACGGCCACACAGTCCCTTAGAACCGTGCGGCCGTTTTTCTATTGGATGATCATCACGCCGTTGGTGTCAATGTTTACTGGCGCTCCTTGATGGCGGCCTGAGCGGCGGCCAGGCGGGCGATAGGCACCCGGAAGGGGCTGCAGGACACGTAGTCCAGGCCGATCTTGTGGCAGAACTCCACGGAGGCGGGATCGCCGCCGTGCTCGCCGCAGATGCCAAGCTTCAGGTCCTTCCGCACGGAGCGGCCCAGCTTGGCGGCCATCTCCACCAGGCGGCCTACGCCGTTCTGATCCAGGTGGGCGAAGGGATCGTTCTCATAGATCTTGTGGTCGTAATAGGCCTCCAGGAACTTGCCCGCGTCGTCGCGGCTGAAGCCGAAGGTCATCTGGGTCAGGTCGTTGGTGCCGAAGGAGAAGAACTCCGCCTCCTTGGCGATCTCGTCGGCAGTCAGAGCCGCGCGGGGGATCTCGATCATGGTGCCGATCTTGTAGTGCATATCGGTGCCGGACTCGGCGATCAGGGCATCGGCGGTCTTGACCACCACGTCCTTAACGAACTTCAGCTCCTTGACCTCGCCCACCAGGGGGATCATGATCTCGGGCACGATGTTATACTCGGGGTGCTCCTTGTTCACGGTGAGGGCGGCCCGGATCACGGCGGTGGTCTGCATGGCGGCGATCTCGGGATAAGTCACGGCCAGACGGCAGCCGCGGTGGCCCATCATGGGGTTGAACTCATGGAGAGACGCGATCACATCCTTCAGCTCCTGGACGGAGATCTTCAGTTCCTTCGCCAGCTCCACAATGTCCTCTTCCTTGGTGGGCAGGAACTCGTGGAGGGGGGGATCCAGGTAACGGACGGTCATGGGCCGTCCCGCCAGCTCCCGGTACATGGCCTCAAAGTCGCCCTGCTGATAGGGCAGGATCTTGGCAAGCGCCGCCTCCCGGGCCTCGGAGGTCTTGGCTACGATCATTTCCCGCATGGCCTTGATCCGGTCGGCCTCGAAGAACATATGCTCCGTCCGGCACAGGCCGATACCCTCGGCACCGAAGCGGACCGCCTGGGCGGTGTCTCTGGGGGTGTCGGCGTTGGTGCGGACCTTCAGCCTCCGGGCCGCGTCGGCCCATGCCATAAAGGTACCGAAGTCACCGGAAATGGTGGCCTCCACCGTAGCGATGGCCTCGCCGTAGATGTTGCCGGTGGAACCATCGATGGAGATCCAGTCGCCCTCATGGTAGGTCCGGCCCGCCAGGGTGAAGGTCTTGTTCTCCTCATGGACGGTGATCTCGCCGCAGCCGGACACGCAGCAGGTGCCCATGCCCCGGGCTACAACGGCGGCGTGGCTGGTCATACCGCCCCGGACCGTCAGAATACCCTGGGCAGCGGCCATGCCCTCGATGTCCTCGGGGCTGGTCTCCAGCCGGACCAGGATCACCTTCCGGCCCTGCTGGCCCCAGGCCTTGGCCTCGTCGGCGGTGAATACTACCTGGCCGCAGGCGGCGCCGGGAGAAGCCGCCAGGCCCTTGCCCACCACCTGGGCGGCCTTCAGAGCGGCGGTATCAAACTGGGGATGGAGCAGAGCGTCCAGCTGCTTGGGATCCACCCGCAGCACGGCCTCCTCCTTGGTGATCATGCCCTCGGCCACCAGATCCACGGCCACCTTCAGGGCGGCGGCGGCGGTGCGCTTGCCGTTCCGAGTCTGGAGCATGTAGAGCTTGCCGTTTTCAATGGTGAACTCCATGTCCTGCATATCCCGGTAATGGTTCTCCAGCTTGCCGGCGATGGCCACGAACTGGTCGTAGACCTCGGGCATATCCTCTTTCAGCTGGTCGATCTTGTTGGGGGTCCGGATACCGGCCACCACGTCCTCGCCCTGGGCGTTGATGAGGTACTCGCCGAAGAGCTTCTTCTCGCCGGTGGCGGGATCCCGGGTGAAGGCCACGCCGGTACCGGAATTCTCGTTCAGGTTGCCGAAGACCATGGGCATGACATTGACGGCGGTGCCCCAGGAGTAGGGGATCTCGTTCATCCGGCGGTACACGTTGGCCCGGGGGTTATCCCAGGACCGGAACACGGCCTTGATGGCCTCCACCAACTGGACCTTGGGGTCCGTGGGGAAGTCCTCGCCCTTTTCCTGCTTGTAGAATTCCTTGAACCGGACAACCAGCTCCTTCATGTCGTCCTTGTTCAGATCAATATCCTGCTGGATGCCCCGCTTGGCCTTGACCTCGTCGATGATGACCTCAAACCGCTTCTTGGACAGCTCCATGACAACATCGGAGAACATCTGGATAAACCGGCGGTAGGAGTCATAGACGAACCGCTCGAATTTCTCCGTGGGATTCCCGGCGATGAGGCCCGCGGCCACCTCGTCGTTCATGCCCAGGTTCAGGATGGTGTCCATCATGCCGGGCATGGAAGCCCGGGCGCCGGAACGGACAGAAACCAACAGAGGCTTCTGGGGATCGCCGAACTTCTTGTCGTTGATCTCCTCGATCTTGGCCAGGGCCTCATAGACCTGCTGCATAATGTCCTCGCCGATGGCACGGCCGTCGTCATAATACCGGGTGCAGGCCTCCGTAGAAATAGTAAAGCCCTGGGGGACCGGCATACCCAAATTGGTCATTTCGGCCAAATTTGCGCCTTTTCCTCCCAGGAGCTCCCGCATGGAACCGTTTCCCTCGGTGAACAGATATACATATTTGTGAGCCATTGCGTTTTCCCCTTTCGTGCAAGCAACGGGCATGTGAGCCCGTTTTCTGTACCAATGGATGCTCTTGGTATAAGGATTGTAGCATACAGAATTGCAAAAAGCAAATACAAATGTGCAGGTTTTGTGAGAAATTTTGGAGTTTTTTGGAAGTTTCGGAAAATAGCGGTCATAATCCCAAATCAAAAGAACACAAACAAAAATAAGCAAGCGGACAAAAGAAGCGAAAACGACACCTTTCGTCAAACGAAAACGATACAAAAGCAGGCGGAAAGCGCACACTCCCGCCTGTTTTGTTCTTTTCCGCCATGCGTTTTTGTTTCGGATCCGGCAGAGTTGTCCCTGATTCTAAACGGCTTGCCCGGGTTCCATCGGTTCTGGTATGGTCAGGGCGGGGCCGGGGGATCCTTGTCGGTCTGCCGGTGCGGGGAAACACGGTTTGGGGCGCGGGGCGGGGACGGAAACGATCGGGCCCCGGGGAGATTCGCCCTCAGCCCGCCTGCTTCGGAATGGTGATGGTCAGGACGATCTCCCGCTCCGTCTCTTGCTGGTGACTGACGGCGGCGATGCCGGAGCTCTGGATCAGAGCCAGGGAGCTGGACAGGCTGCTGAGAAAGCCCCGGACATCAGGGGAACGGTTGCGGCTCTGACGCGTGGGCAGCAGTTCCTGGCTCACCAATTGATCGATGTACGCCTCCGTTCTGGCCACGTTCATACTTCGGGCGGAGATCTCCCGAATGGCCGCCAGCTTCTGGCCCTCATCCGTCAGTTTGAGCAGTGCCCGGGCGTGGCGCTCCGACAGGCCCTTCTCCCGCAGGGCCCCGATGACCTGGGGGCTGTGCCGCAGGAGCCGCAGCTTATTGGCTACAGCAGACTGGCTTTTGCCTACCCGCATGGCGGCCTGCTCCTGGCTGAGGCTGTAAAGCTGCATGAGCCGGGCCAGGCCCTCCGCCTCCTCGATGTAATCCAGGTCCCGGCGCTGGAGGTTCTCCACCAGGGCCGCCATGCCGCTCTGGGCCTCGTCCATGGCCATCAGAATACAGGGCACCTCGCTGAGGCCCGCCAGCTTGGCCCCCCGGAGCCGCCGCTCCCCGGCAATGAGCTCATACACCGCCCCCACCCGCCGGACGGACAGGGGCTGCAGGATCCCATGCTGCAGGATGCTGGCGGCCAGCTCCTGGAGCCCCCCTTCGTCAAAGACCTTCCTGGGTTGGGACGGATTGGGCCGGATCGACCCGATGGGCAAAAAAACGACACGTCCCGTCTCCATATAGGTTTTCAGCTTGCTGCATTGCATTTTTCCTTTCCTCCCTTTCGTATTTCCGGGTTTTCGCGGGATCTCCCGGGAAATATCTCTGCTTTTATTGTAGCTTTTCCGGAAGAGAAATCCCACGAAAGGGACATGGAGGATTTTAGAACTTCCGCCTGTTCCCTTGGGAACGCCGGAGAAATTCCCGTAACGCCGTCCGGGAAGCTCCTTTGCCGTCGCAGCCTGGCGCAGGAAGGGACACACTGCGGGAGCCTACATTTTATTTGCATATTATGGTATAGTATGGTATGATAGCCTTTAGAAATCCGGGCTTTATACCCCGATCACGTCAGAAAACGGGAGATCATAAATCATGTACGAATTCATTACGAAAGACACCCTGGCCGAGTACGAATCCTTCCTCCAGAGCCATCCCAAGGGCCACTTCGCCCAGTCCAGTATGTGGGGCAAGCAGAAGACCGCCTGGACCTGGCGGGCCGTGGCGGTCCGGGGAGCGGACGGAAAGATCAAGGGCGGCCTCAGCGCCCTGATCCGGAAGGTCCCCATTTTCCCCGCCACCATTATGTACTGCTGCCGGGGTCCGGTCTGCGATCTGGAGGACCGGGAGACCTTCGGAGAGCTCCTGGCAGGGGCCAAGGCCCTGGCCAAGGAATACAAGAGCTACGTTATCAAGATCGATCCCGACGTGCCCAAGGAGAACACGGAATTTCGGGCCATGATGGAATCCTTCGGTTTCCGGGTCCTGGAGACCGGCAAGAATTTTGAGGGCATCCAGCCCCGGTTCGTATTTCGCCTGTTCTTAAATGGCCGGAGCGAGGAGGAGCTGCTGGCCTCCTTCACCCAGAAGACCCGGTACAACATTCGCCTGGCGGTGAAAAAGGGCGTGGAGGTCCGGATCTGCGGCCAGGAAATGGTAGAGGATTTCACCCGCATCATGAAAACCACCGGCGACCGGGACAACTTCGTCACCCGAAACGCCGACTACTTTTCCAACATGCTGACGAACCTCGGCGAGCACGCCCGGCTGTATATGGCCTTTTATGAGGGCCAGCCCATTGCCGGCACTCTGGCCATCTGGTACGGCGACAAGGTCTGGTACCTCTACGGTGCCAGCTCCAACGAGCACCGGAACCTCATGCCCAACTATCTGCTCCAGTGGAACATGATAAAGTGGGCCGTGGAAAAGAACGCCCGGATCTACGACTTCCGGGGAGTCTCCGGAGACCTCAGCGAGGACAACCCCCTCTACGGCCTATACAAGTTCAAGAAGGGCTTCAACGGCGACTTTACGGAGTTCGTGGGTGAAATGGATCTGGTCCTTTCCAAGCCCATGTACCTGCTGGTGAAAAAGGGCACCAAGGCCTGGAAGCGGCTGAGCTATCTCCGCTCCCGCCGGAAGGAAGAAAAAGAAGAAAACTAAAGAGAGGTGTGACCCATGCCCCGGTACGTCATAGAGAAAGAACGGATCCAAAACAACATTGCCCTGCTTCAGAAGCGCACGGAGGACGCCGTGATCTGGGGCGTGGTAAAGGGCGACGGCTACGGTCTGGGCGTGGTGCCCGCGGCCCGGCTCCTGGCGGCGGGGGGCATCGACCACTTTGCCGTCACCGATCTGCGGGAAGCCAAGGCCCTGCGGGAGGCCGGGTTCCGGGAGGAGCCCATTTTAATGATCCGGGGCACCGCGGACCCCCAGGAGATCGACGCCTTGCTGGACTTGGGGGTGATCCTGTCCGTGGGATCCTATGAGGACGCCGTGGCCATCAACAACGTGGCGGCCCAGCGCTCCACCGTGGCGGAGGTCCACCTGGAGCTGGACACCGGCATGGGCCGGTACGGATTTCTGCCGGACCAGATGGAAAAGGTCTTTTCCGTCTATCGGTGCATGCAGTCCCTGGCCGTGACCGGAGTCTACACCCATTTCCGCAGCGCCGACAACAAAAAGATCACCATGGCCCAGTACGGCCTATTCCGGGAAATGCTGGACCGGATCCATGAGGCCGGGTTTGAGACCGGCATGGTCCACTGCTGCAACTCCACCGCCGCCTGGCGGTATCCGGGGCTCCGGTGCGACGCCGTCCGGGTGGGCTCCCTGCTCCTGGGCCGGGTGGCTTTTTCCGGCCGCAACGGCCTGAAGCCCGTGGGCTATGCCGAGGCGGAGCTGGAGGAGATCCGAGAGCTGCCCGCCGGGTCCACCGTGGGCTACGGCGGCACCTGGAAGGCCAAACGCCCCACCACCATCGCCGTGGTGAGCCTGGGCTGGTACCACGGCTTCGGCGTGAACCGGGGCTATGACGTGTGGCGGCCCCGGGACTGCTTCCGGGGTATGGCCCGGGAACTGAAGGCCATGCTGAAAAAGAAAGCCCTGTATGTGACGGTGAACGGGAAAGCCTGCCGGGTCCTGGGCCATGTGGGCATGGTAAACATCGTCATCGACGTCACCGGCCTGGACTGCCAGCTGGGAGACCGGGTCACGGCGGAGATCAATCCCCTGCTCCAAAAGGGCATGGAGATCGTATTCCGATAGACGGCAGCCAGCAACAGGAGGGACCCATGAGAAAGAAAAAACACCTGGCCATTGCGGCCTTGATCTGCGCCCTGAGCCTGCTGCTCTCCGGCTGCAATCTTTGGAGCATGCCAGAAGACACCCGCTCCACCCTTTCCGCGACCAAACCCGTTTTCTCCCGGCACCAGGGAGTATCGGACTTTTCGGAGATGGTCTATGTCCGGCCGGATCTGGACCAATATACGGCCACGGTGCAGAGCATCTGTGCACAAGCCGCCGAGGAAGGGGCCGATGCGGAGGCGCTGACCGATAGCGTGCAGGATCTGTACGACCTGTACGACGAATTTTACACCATGGAAACTCTGGCTAACATCCACTACTGTCTGAATCTCCGGGACGATACCTATGAAACGGAGTACAACTACTGCCTGGAGCAGGAGAGCGTTATCGAGCAGGGACTGGAGGATGTGTACCGGACCCTGGCCGCCTCCCCCCTACGGAAGGAGCTGGAAAGCGAGGACTATTTCGGCGCCGGATTCTTCGACAGCTATGACGGCGACAGCTTCTGGACCCAGGAGCTGTCGGACCTCATGGACCGGGAGAACGAACTGGTGAGCCAGTCCTATGCCGCCATGGGAGATCTTTCCGACCTGGATCCCTATTCGGAGGACTATTACACCCAGGGCCAGAGTACTCTGGGGCCCCTGCTGGTGGAGCTGGTGAAGGTCCGCCGGGAGCTGGCCGACTATCTGGGCTATGACAGCTACGGGGATTTTGCCTTTGACTATTATTACAGCCGGGACTATTCCCTGTCCCAGGCGGAGGATTACCTGGAACGGATCCGGCAGGAGCTGACGCCCCTGTACCGGGAGCTGAACGGCTCCGACTTCTGGTACACAGCCTATGGAAACAGCGACCCCGACTGCCTGAGCTATTTAGCGTCCGTAACGGAGGCCGTAGGCGGCAAGCTCCGCTCCGCCTATACCCTCATGACCACCAAGCACCTGTACGACATCACCCCCGGCACATACAAGTACAACGGCAGCTTTGAGGTCTATCTGACCTCCTATTCCGCCCCCTTCGTTCTGCTCAACCCCGCCGAAAATGTGACGGACTGCCTGAGCCTGACCCATGAGTTTGGCCACTTTGCCAGTGACTATTTCTCCCAGGGCAGCTCCTATACCACGGACGTAGCGGAGATCTTCTCCCAGGGGCTGGAATACCTGAGCCTGTGCTATGCCCCGGAGGACACCCCGGAGCTGGACACCCTGCGGCGGCTGAAGCTGGCCGACAGCCTCAACACCTATGTGGAGCAGGCAGCCTATGCTAAATTTGAGTGCGAGCTCTACGCCATGGACCCGGAGGAGCTGACACCCGACAGCATAAACGATCTGTACAACCGGGTCTGCCGGGATTACGGCTTTGATTCCTGGAACTGGCAGGAGGGAGACTGGTTCACCGTCACCCACTTCTTCACCTCCCCCTATTACATTATGAGCTATGTGACCTCCAACGACGCAGCCATGCAGCTCTACGAAATGGAGCTGGAAGAGCGGGGCACCGGTCTTCATACATACACAGACTATTTAAGCGGCGGGCAGCCCCAGTTCATGGCCTTCCTCCAGGAGGCGGGGCTCCAGAGCCCCTTTGAGGTCATTCGGCTGAAACAGGTGCGAAATACCCTGGAAACCGGGCTGGAGCTTACGGAAAACGCCGAAAATCTGCCAAAAGCAGGTTGACAAACAAGTTTTTCCCTTGTATAATAGACAAGTCTGTGAACAAGCAGATTTGATCCTTGCCGCCGGCGAGACCGGCGGCCAAAAGTCCAAAAGGAGGTGCAACAAACATGGCTAAGATTTCCGCAAAGTATGAGGTCCTCTACATCATCGACCCCGCTGTCGGTGAGGAAGGCATCGCCGCTCTCGTGGAAAAATTCAAGGCAATTGTGGAGGCAGAGGGAACCCTGACCGGCATCGAGGAGTGGGGCAAGCGTCGGCTTGCTTACCCCATCAACGATCTGATGGAAGGCTACTACGTCCTGATGACCTGCGAGTGCAAGCCCGAGCTCCCCGCTGAGCTGGACCGCGTGCTCAAGATCACCGAAGGCGTTATGCGCTCTCTGATCACCGCAGTGGAAGAGTAAGGAGGCCCTCTCATGCTGAACCACATCGTTCTCATGGGCCGTCTTACCCGTGACCCGGAACTCCGCCGCACCGGCAGCGGAATTGCCGTGGCGTCCTTCACCCTGGCTGTGGACCGGGACTTTGGTTCCCGGGATGGCGGGGAGAAGGAAACGGATTTCATCGACATCGTCGCCTGGAGAAACACTGCTGAGTTCGTCAGCAAGTACTTCACCAAGGGCCGCATGGCGGTGGTTTCCGGTCGTCTCCAGATCCGCAACTGGAACGACAAGGATGGGAACAAGCGCCGCAGCGCCGAGGTCGTGGCAGATAACGTCTACTTCGGCGACAGCAAGCGCGACGGGGACTCCGGTTCCTCTTACGGCGGCAGTTACTCCGCCCCCAGCAGTCACGCCCCCCAGCAGAGCGCCTATAGCGCTCCCGCTGCGCCGGCCTCCGACTTTGCTATGCTGGAGGATGACGACGCCCAGCTCCCGTTCTAAACTGCTTTGAGTTTTACACCGAGATTTTTTACGAAGGAGGATTATCATGGCTAACGATCGCGTTCGTCCCCGCAAGCGCAAGAAGGTTTGCAGCTTCTGCGTGGACAAAGTGACTTCCATCGATTACAAGGACGTGGCAAAGCTCCGCCGCTACCTGTCCGAGCGCGGCAAGATCCTGCCCCGCCGTACCACCGGTACCTGCGCCGCTCACCAGCGCCAGCTGACTGTGGCCATCAAGCGGGCCCGTCAGATCGCTTTGCTGCCCTACGTGGCCGACTAATACGGAAAAGAACCGGACGGTGCAGACGCACCGTCCGATTTTTTTACCCGGGAGGATCCCGCCGCGATGCCGAACAGGCGGAGGCTCCCTATCCCAAATGCGAAAAACGTGAAAGAGGTTCCATTATGGCACGCGTCATTGAAATTACGGACTTTTCCGCCCCGGAGCTGGACGTCTACGCCCGGCTGACGGAAAACCAGCTTCTGAACCGGGCGGATCCCCGGAACGCCCGGTTCGTCACCGAGAGTCCCCTGGTCATTGGCCGGGCACTGGACGGCGGATGCAGGCCCCTGTCCTTTCTCATGGAGGCCCGGCATGTAGAAGGCCAGGGGGCGGAGATCCTGGCCCGGTGCCCCGATGATATTCCCGTCTACACCGCGCCCCTGGAGGTCCTGACCCAGCTCACTGGCTTTCATCTGACCCGGGGCATGCTCTGCGAAATGGCCCGGCCTCCCCTGCCCTCGGCGGAGGAGGTCTGTGCCGGGACCCGGCGGATCGCCGTGCTGGAAAACGTGATGAATCCTACCAACCTGGGTGCCATTTTCCGCTCCGCCGCAGCCCTGGGCATGGATGCCGTGCTGCTGACCAGCGCCGGCAGCGATCCCCTGTACCGCCGGGCCACCCGGGTCAGCATGGGCACCGTGTTCCAGGTCCCCTGGACCTACTTCCCGGAGGGGGCGGACTGGCAGAGCCTGCTCCACCACATGGGCTTTCAGACGGCGGCCATGGCCCTGCGGCAGGACTCCCTGCGGCTGTCGGATCTCCGACTGGGAGCAGTGGAGAAGCTGGCCGTGGTCATGGGCACCGAGGGCGACGGCCTGGCCCCGGAAACCATTGCCCACTGCGACTACACCGTCATGATCCCCATGACCCACGGGGTGGATTCCCTGAACGTGGCTGCCGCCAGCGCCGTGGCCTTTTACCAGCTGGGGTTAATGTCCCAATCGTGACATACGCACAACGAAGCCGTAGGCGGTCGGACCGCTTACGGCTTCTTTCTTATTTTGGGTTCAGCATTTTGTGGAATACGCTCCTCAGTCCAGAGGGGAGAAGCAGCTCAGCAGGGTGTCCAGGCCCTCCTGGGTCCGATAGCTGAGGATCACCGCCAGAATCTTCCGGCTTTCCACCTTTTTCACCAGCAGCAGCTGTCCGATCTCCTGGCCGTTATACGCCAGCACGCCGTCCATTCCCAGGAACTCCACACCGGCCAGCTCCATGTCCTCCGGCTCCCTCAGGTCTGTTTCCAGCCCCGTCTGTTCCATGCTGGAGCGGTAGATCTCCATATAAATGTCCTCCGTGATCCCCGCCACGGGAAGATTTTCCACCATAATACTGATATTAACGCCGCTGATCGGGTCCAGCGCGTACATTTCATAGGACGTAGTTACTCTGCTCTGGTCCACGTTATCCTGGCTGAGCACGCCTTCCTCCACGACCTCATCCAGGCCCTGGCTCATGATCTGTTCCAGCTCTTCCTCGGAGGCCATGACCATATTCTCTCCCGGGGTAAAGCGGAGGCCCAGGCTATCGTTCTCATAGCCCCTATCCGTCCGCACGCCGGGAACATAGTCCCCAGGGGTCCGGGTCTCGGCGGGCTCCGGGTCGGTTTCCGGCACTGGGTCAGTCTCCGGCTCCGGAGCGGTTTCTGGTGCCGGGAGGTTCTCCTCCCGGAGGGGCTCCGTTTCCTCCGCCACAGGCGCCATGGTTTCCAGAGGCAGCTTCTCCACAACGGCTCTTCCCAGATTCTCCGCCACCTGGCAGCCCGTAAGGTTGGCCGTCAGCAGTACCGCCGCCAGCAGCAAACACAACCGTTTTTTCATCATCTTTCTCTCCTTTATAACAGGGTAATGACGGTCATGACCGCCGTCGCCGCCAAAAACAGGATCATGCCCACATTCCCGTACACCGTCTTTCCCCGGATTTCCCGAGGCAGCTCCTCCGCCGCAGGCAGGAACAGAGCCCTATGCCAGTTCTGGATCAGCAGCACCAGGCCCGCAATGGCAAACCCCAGGTACACCAGCAGGTACAGGCCGAAGGCGCCGACCCAGGCCAGAGCCTTTTGCAGCTCCGAACCGTAAACTCTCAGCATGAAATTCAGATTCTGCATATTCTCCAGCAGATCCGGGTCCAGGGTCTGGACCTTGGCGCTGAGCCAGGGTGCCGCAACGCCGCCCATGAAGTTGATGATCATGTGTATGCCGATGCTGTACCGCAGGTCCCGGGTCCGGAGATACACATAGCCCAGGATCACGCCGATGCCGAAGGCGTAGAAGAACTGGTACAGGTTCATGTGGAACATACCGAAGCACAAAGCCGAAAACAGCACCGCCGTTTTCTCTCCATAGGCCGCAGTCCGGTCGATAAGATTCTGCCGGAACACCAGCTCCTCCAAAACGGGGGCCAGGACCACCGTAAATACAATGTTCAGAACGTTGACGTCAGAGGTCAAACTCTCCAAGGGATTTTCCGCCATGCCGCCGGAAAAGGCCTCAGCCAACCAGCCGCCCAGCATATTCCCGCCCACCAGGATGGGAAAACACATGAGAAGGTACTTCCAAAAGCCACCCGGGGAAAGGGGCTTTCCGGGGTCCTTCTGGGCCGGAACCCCTCGCATGATGAGCAGGCCCACAGGAATGGCGATGCAGTACATGGGCAAAAAGCCCAAAAGCCACCTGCCCAGCTCCGAGAGGAACAGGTCCACGGCCCGGTCAGGGACCAGGATCATGATGAAGCCAATGGTCAAAATCTGTCCGCCCAGGGAAAGGGCGGCAATGGCCAGCAGGGCCAGGCCCAGGCGGCTGAAGCGCTCCTTCGGGGTCATGGCCGGGATCTGGGGCGAGAGATCGTTGGGTTCCATGGGGCAGTCTCCTTTCTGCGGGGATAAAGTCTTTAGCGTCAGTTAACAAGGGCACACATGCCCGCAGGACGTCCCGGCCCGCCCTTCGCGGCGTTATCGTCCTTGACTTGCGCCAGCAAGCCTGCGTCCTCTGTCTTGCGAAGAACGCGCCGGAGCGCCCGGCGGGTCTTCGAGTTTTCCCGGAGGATAAACGGCGGATGGCGAGGCAGACGAAGCAGATGGGCTGTCGCCCATCCATGAGGATAACGATGCCAGCTGTCGTTTAGACCCGCGAAAACCATGTTTGCCCTTGTCAACTGACGCTATATTGAGTATAACACAGGTCGGGCCGGAGCGCCATATATTGGAAGAAATCTTTTGTCGAAAAAGCCGGTCAAATCCACAGGCCTTTGGGCATAGAGAAAGGGCTCCGGCCGTGGGTACGGTCGAAGCCCTAGGGAATCTTATTTTTACAGGCCAGCCTTGCTCCGCAGGAGTTCCGCTTTGTCGGTCTTTTCCCAGGTCTTGCCCTGGATGCCGAAGTGTCCCCGGGCGGCGGTGTCGGCGTAGATGGGCCGTCTCAGGTCCAGGGTACGGATGATACCGGCGGGGGTCATGTCGAAGGTGTCCCGCAGAAGCTGGGTCAGCTTCTCGTCGGAGACCTTGCCGGTGCCATAGGTATCCACCCGGACGGACACGGGCTGGGCCACGCCGATGGCATAGGCCAGCTCCACCTGGCACTTATCCGCTAGCTGAGCCGCCACAATGTTCTTGGCCATGTACCGGGCCATATAGGCGCCGCTCCGGTCCACCTTGGTGGGATCCTTGCCGGAAAACGCGCCGCCGCCGTGGGAGAAGTAGCCACCGTAGGTATCCACAATGATCTTACGGCCGGTAAGACCCGTGTCGCCGTCGGGGCCGCCCACCACGAACTTGCCGGTGGGATTGATGTAGATATGCTCCACGGCGGAAAGATCCAAACCGTAGTCCTTCAGCACGGGGGCGATGACCTCCTGCTTCACGAAGGCGCGCAGGTCCTCCATGGCGTAATCCTCGGTGTGCTGGATGGACACCACCACGGTGTCCACGCCCATGGGCTTGCCCTCCTCATCATACTCCACGGAGACCTGAGCCTTGCCGTCGGGCCGGAGCCGGGGATTCTCCCCCACCTTCTCCGTCAGGCGATTGGTCAGTGCCCGGGAAATGGCAATGGGCAGGGGCATCAGCTCCGGGGTCTCATTGCAGGCCCCGCCGAACATCATGCCCTGATCTCCGGCACCGCCCACCTGGTCGTTGGTGCCAAGAGCAATGTCCGGAGACTGGGTGTGGACCCGGCACTGGATCTCCACGTCCCGGTCCGAAAAGCCCAGGCCGGGGTCCGTATAGCCGATGTCCCGGATCACCCGGCGGGCCACGGCGGCATAATCTACCCGGGCCTTGGTGGTGATTTCTCCGGCAATCAGGCAGAAGTTGGTGGTGACCATGGTCTCGCAGGCCACCCGGCTGCCGGGATCCTGGGCCAGGCAGGCGTCCAGGATGCTGTCAGAGATCCGATCGGCCACCTTGTCCGGGTGGCCCGTAGTAACACATTCCGAAGTAAACAATTTCCGATCCATATTTTTCTCCTTTTCGACCAAAAAGTCCATGAAAAAAGCGCCCCGAGATTCGGAACGCCAAAAACACGAACCCTCATCTCTCGTTACATACGCCGGAATTGGCACCTTGAAAAACAGGTTGCCGGGTTTCATCGGGCCGTTCCCTCCACCACTCTTGATAAGGCACTATTCAATTCGTCTCTATTTTACATGTTTTTCTCCGTTTGTCAAGATTGTTTTTAGAAAATCCCCCTGTTTTTACAAAAAAACCGGCGCGTTCCGCGCCGGTTTTTGAAGCTTTAGGGCTGATTTACCACGCCCACGAACAGGGGCAGGCCGTCCAGGCCCCGGATCACGAACACGAAGGGACGGTCCAGGGTGAAGTCCACGACCTCGTCGGGAGGGGCTGCGGCGCCGGCGTTCATCATGAGGACCGTAAAGGCCGTTCCTTCCGCCCCGTCCTCGTCGATAAAGACCCGGGCGGCGTGGTCCGCCTTGGACAGGTACACGGGATCCTCCAGATCCGCCAGGGGGGAGAAATCGGAAACGTCGGTGTCAAACACGTCCCGGACCCCCAGATCCTTTAAGCCCACCGTCAGGTCCGTCTGGCTTGTCACGTCGAACTTGGGCAGGGACAGGTTGACCGTCATGTATTTGACATTCTCCCATTCCTCCGAGCTTATGAGGTATTGGAGGGCCTCCGGATCCCGCAGAAGGTCCTCGGGGCTGACCCCCTCGTCGGGCAGAAGAAAGGCCATGCTGCAGCCGGTATCAAAGGGCAGCTCCACGGCGGCGAACTTTTCGCCCCAGCAATAGTCCTGGACCATGGTCTTGCGCATAAAGTCCGTCTCCCGGTCCCCGGAGGGGGCGTGGAAAATGTCGGGGGCCGTGACCTCTTTGGAAAAGGTCTCGTCCCATTCCCCCTTGAATTGCAGGGTGGACACCAGAGCCAGGACCGTATTGGGTGCCATGGTCAGGCCCTTGGTCTGATCCTTCAGCCGGCCGCCGGTCTGGTCATTGATCCAGTCTCGCAGGGCCTCATTATACTCCTCCCGGCCCATGGTTCCCCGGAAGGAGGAAGCATAGTAGTCCCGGGCCAGGGTGCCGACGGTTTCATCATTGTACTGAATCTCGTCGCTGAGCCACAGGGAATTGGCCAGGATGCTGGTAACGGAACCGTCGTCGCAGTAGTTCTTGTTCCACAGAGCCTTGGCCCGGGCCCGACTGGTTTCCAGATCCGAGGCCCCCAGCAGGTCCAGGATCTGCTTTTGGCTGTCCCCCGCTGTGACCTCCGCCAGCATGGACAGGGCCATATACACATTGGAAGGAGAAAACACCCGGTTTTCTCCCGTCTCTCCGGAGAGGAATTCCGGGATGACCTTTTGCAGGTAGCTTTCCAGGTCCTTTGCATAGTCCAGTTGGTCGGCCTGGGCGGCCCGGGCCTTCCGCCAGGCATCGTTGGCCCGGTCATAAGCGGCGCTGCCCCGCTCTGCCGCAGCTTCGGTCCTAAAATAA
Source organism: uncultured Oscillospiraceae bacterium (assembly GCA_934589155.1). Lineage (GTDB taxonomy): Bacteria > Bacillota > Clostridia > Oscillospirales > Oscillospiraceae > Faecousia. The sequence continues at coordinate 55,238 of CAKTNP010000010.1, forward strand.
TCCGCCTGATCCGGCCGTTTAGCCATTTGAGGGTAGGCCGCCTCGCCGATGGCAAAGGCGTTGACCGTGACCTCGCCCCGGCCGACAAACACCCCCACGCAGATGGCCAAGGCCAGCACCGCCGCCAGAGCCGGGATCCAAAGGGGCCGAATCTTCTTTTTCCGGGGCTCTGCCGCCTCGGCAATGTGCTTATCGCTGATCTCGTTCATGGCGTCTTCCCAAAATTTCCGTTTCATTCCACATAGCCCTCCTTCATTAGGTAGTTTTTCAGTTTCTTTCGAGTCCGGGACAGCTTCACCGCCGCATGGTTCTCCGTCAGCCCCAGGTCCCGGCCGATGTCTCCCAGGGAGTCCGAAAACCAGTACCGTCGGAGGAAGATCACCCGGCTGTCCCGGTCCAGGGTATCCAGAAAGGCATCGATGGCCCGGCCCAACTCCCGGGCGGAGCAGTGCTCCTCCGCCGAGGGGGCGAAGATACTGCCATCCAGCTCCTCCAATGTAGAAACGGGGCCCCGTTTCTGGGCCGTGCCGCCCCGGAATCGGCTCAAAGCCCGGTTTCGGGCGATCCGGCACACATAGGCCGATAAAAATTCCGGCCTTTGGGGTGGGATCCGGTTCCATACCCCCAGATAAGTGTCGCTTTCACATTCCTCCACATCCTGGGGATCCGTCAGAATATTCCGGATCACCCGGCGGATCAGTCTGCCGTACCGTTCCGTCAGAACTCGGATGGCCTCCTCGGACCGGTCCCAGAACAGGCCCACGATCTGTTCGTCCTCCACGGCTGCTCCCCCCCTCTCATAAGATCAGTCCCGGTTTCGGGCAAAATATTACAGTCTTTTGATACATTATAAGAAAATTTTTCTTCGGGCGCAACCGCTTCCGGTATAAGAAGTACATCTTCTCATACAACCGTTTTCGGTATCAAATAAGAAACCGGGCTTTTCAAAATTTTTCCGAAAATAGGCTTTACAAACCGGTTTTCTTTTGTTATAATAACTGGGTATTTGAGATATGCGCCAGTGGCTCAATGGATAGAGCATCGGATTCCGGTTCCGAGGGTTGGGGGTTCGAGTCCCTTCTGGCGTACCAAAAAGTGGGATGCGCTTTTGCGCGTCCCACTTTTTGTATCTGTCGGAGAAGGGACT
>CAKTNP010000011.1 GCA_934589155.1 uncultured Oscillospiraceae bacterium
CTTGCCCCTGACGGACGCTGCCGCGGCCGTCAATGGCATTCAAGAGGTCAGCGGTTCGATCCCGCTTATCTCCACCAAAAAAACCATCGATTTCATTTGAAATCGATGGTTTTTCTATATTTTTCAGCCTGTTTTGTGCTGGGCGTTTTCACCTTGGACAACAAATGGACAACAGACCTTCTCAATTTCTTCTTTCTTACTGTGGGAAGGAAGAAGTTATGGCATCTATCAAAGAAGAAAAAACAAGAGGCAAACGTCTTTCATACAAGTTTCGTGTGTGTTTGGGACGTGATGAAAACGGCAGGCAAATTTCAAAGGCAATGCGCTGGAATCCCCCTGAGGACATGACCCCTGCAAAGGCAAAGAAGGAAGCGCAGCGGGTGGCGGCGGTTTGGGAAGCAGAGCAAAAGGAAGTCTTTGAACGCCAAAAGGCGCAACAAGAAGGGCGCAAAACGGACTATACCTTCGGGCAGTTCGTAGATGAAGTTTGGGTTCCTCTTTGTGTTCGTGACGGCTCCCACCGCCCTTCTACGATTGCCATGTACACCAACATTTTGAAGGTCATGCGCCCGCATTTTGAAGAGCTGCTTCTGAATGAGATTTCAGGCATTCAAATCACGCAGTATTTAACATGGCTTCGCAATGACTATCGGACGCAGTACGGTAACCCCCTCGCCGAAAAATCCATCAAGCACCATTACAATTGGCTTCAGATGGCCGTGCGAGGGATAGCTACGCTGTCCTTTGTGGCCCTGACCTATGGCCTGTCCATCTGGCTGCGGAACACCACCAATCTGCTGTTTCTGGGGCTGTGCCTGCTGGCTCTGCCCCTGGTGTGGAACCAGACCCTGTGCCTGTTTACCCACGGCGGCCTTCTCACCGGGAGCAAGACCTTGCTTTGGTTGGGCAGCTCCGGGTGGAATCCCATGGCCCCCGTGGCCCTGGTCCTGGGCTATACCCTGCCGGTGATTCTCCTGGCGGAGCGGAGGCACCAGAGAGGCTTGTGACACAAAACGCCAAAGGCCCCCGGCAGCTCCATAAACTGCCGGGGGCCTTGTCCATAGGGCTAGCTGCCAGCGGCTGCCAGCTCCGTGCCGGGGTAGTAGTGGGCCAGGATCTCCCGGAAATCGCTGCCGGATTCCGCCATGGCCTTGGCGCCGTACTGGCTCATGCCCACCCGGTGGCCGCTGCCATGGGTGGTGAAGGACACGGTGTCGCCCTCGGCGGAAACGGAGAACACCGTGGACCGAAGGCCCAGCAGGCTCCGCAGCTCCAAGCCTGTGAAGAGGGCACCGCCGATTTCCATTTCGTCCACGCCGCCGCCCTCGGTCTCCGTCACGGCGCCGAACCAGGTCTCCGGGCTCCCGGACAGGTCGGCCTCCGGATGGACCGACAGGAGCAGGTCCCGAAGCTCCGGGGCGGAGAAGGACCTGGTCTCGCCGTCGTGGAGGGCGCCCTCCTCGCCGGGACTGTTCACGGATCGGAGATAGGGCACATCGTTGCCCCAGACCTCCACGGCGGCCTCTGTTCGGCCGCCGGAGCTGGAGAAATAGGTGGCGTCGATGAGGGCTCCTTCATAAAACAGGGCCTGGCCGTCGGTGGCGTGGACCGCCTGGGCCGCCTGCTCCGCCGCTGCCTCCGCGGTGTCGGGGCCCTCCTTGGCGGCGTAGTCCTCATAGCGGATCCAGGCCTGGCAGCAGCTGGGGTCTGTGCAGAGATCCGCGTTTTCATGCTTGCCTCCCAGAACCCGCTGCCGCAGGGCGTAGGTCCGGGCCACTACGGCCTGGGCCTTCTGGGCCTCCAGGGGGAAGGAGGCGGGCATTTCCGCCAGCAGGACCCCGCCCAGGTATTCGTCCAGAGGCAGCTGCATGACGGTGCCGTCCTCCCGCAGAATGTCCAGGAGCATAGCCCCGTCCGCCGGAGGCAGGGACAGAGCCTCCGTGGGAGCCCGGGCCTCGGCAGGGGACGCGGGTGGCTTGGTCACCGGCGGGCCCGACTCCTGGGCGGTGACGGCGCCGGTCGGGGGAGAGGGGAGCCGAGCCTCCAGCAGGGCCGGGATCCCCAACCCCAAAACCCCGGCCAGGATCCCGGCGAGTAACTTATGCTTCATAAAAAGCGCCTCCTTCGTGTGTGGTATGACGTATCATACCCCAGCGTGACGGGAGATTTTGTAGGAATCCGGGCTCCCGGCGAAAGTACCCATTGCCTCCCATTTCCGGACGGGATCCCGGAGAATCAGGGAAAATCCGGGGCGCTTGACAAAACATAATGGTGGGATTATGATACCTGTATATACTGGAGGCGAAGGCGGGTGCTTTGCGGAAAATCCCGGTAGAGGAGAGCGTTGGAATGAATCGAAAAATGATACTGTGCTTTCTGGGCATGACGGCATTGCTGGAGGCGGGGCTGATGCTGCTGCCGGCTCTGGTGGCCCTGATCTACGGGGAGACATCCGGTTATGCCTTTCTGTGGTCCATTGGGATATGCCTGCTGCTGGGGCTCATAGGAGCGCTGACCAAGCCGGAGAAGCGGACCATGTTCGCCAAGGACGGCTTTGTGGCGGTGAGCCTGTGCTGGATCGTACTGAGTCTCATCGGAGCCCTGCCCTTTACCATCTCCGGGGAGATCCCCCACTACATCGACGCCGTATTTGAGACGGTGTCCGGCTTTACCACAACGGGCTCCAGTATCCTGACCAATGTAGAAGATCTGAGCCGCTGCATGCTGTTCTGGCGGAGCCTGACCCACTGGGTCGGCGGTATGGGGATCCTGGTGTTCATGCTGGCTTTCCTGCCCTCCCTGGGGGGACAGACCATCCATCTGCTGCGGGCGGAGAGCCCCGGCCCCACCGTGGATAAGGTGGTGCCCCGGATGCGGGACTCCGCCAAGATCCTGTATCTTATCTATCTGGGCATGACGGTGGTACTGATCCTATTGTACATCCTGGCGGGGATGCCGGTCTTTGACAGCCTGTGCATTGCCTTCGGCACGGCGGGCACCGGCGGCTTTGCCATTACGGGGGATAGTCTGAACCATTATTCCCCCCTGATCCAAACCATCACTACGGTTTTCATGTTCCTGTTCGGCGTGAACTTCTCCATGTACTTCTTTATCCTGAAGCGGAAGTGGAAGGCCGCCTTTTCCATGTCCGAGGTGTGGACCTATTTTGCCATTGTGGCGCTGGCCACCCTGGCCATTACCCTCAACACCCGAGAGTATTATGACACCGCCGGGCAGTCCCTGCACCATGCGGCCTTTTCCGTCAGCAGCGTCATTACCACCACGGGCTACGGCACCGTGGACTTCAGCCTGTGGCCGGAGTTCTCACGGGTGATATTATGTCTGCTCATGATCATAGGCGCCTGCGCTGGATCCACCGGCGGCGGCTTTAAGGTGTCCCGGGTCATGCTCCTGTACAAGGCCAGCCGCAACGAGCTGCGGAAGCTGATCCACCCCAACAGCGTCAAGGTGGCCCGGATAGACGGCCGCCCGGTGCCGGAGGATACTCTCCGGGGCGTGTGGCTGTATCTGGCGGTGTATGTGGCGGTGCTGGCCGGGTCCGTGTTACTGGTGTCCCTGGATAACTTCGACGCTTCCACCACCGTGACTTCCGTGCTGGCCACCCTCAACAACATCGGCCCGGGCCTCAACATGGTGGGGCCGGCGGGGTCCTTTGCGGCAATGTCCTATGCTTCCAAGATCGTGCTGATCCTGGACATGCTGCTGGGACGGCTGGAGCTGTTCCCGGTGCTGTTCTTGTTCCTGCCCAGCACCTGGCTGAAGAAGTGATCCGGAAGCCCACGGAAAAAGTCGAACATTTTGAAAATAAGTGTTGACAACGGCCAAACGGTATGGTAATATACTGAGGCGGTCGGGAGACAGCTTCTGAAATGAACTTCCCCGAAAGCCTCATATGCGCGAGTGGTGGAATTGGCAGACTCGCTAGATTCAGGTTCTAGTGTCCACTGCGGACGTGCGGGTTCAAGTCCCGCCTCGCGCACCATGAAAATCCATCCTCTTCGGAGGATGGATTTTTCTTTGCTCAATTTGGGGAAAAACGCCGGAAATTCCACCGCCGCCTTGATTTTTGGGGGATTTCGTGGTATACTCCCAATGATTATTCCTGCGCATTTCAAAAGGAGGACATGGCATGAATACATCCGTCTTTGAATCTTACGAATCCAACGTTCGTTCCTATTGCCGCAGCTTTCCCACGGTGTTCACCAAGGCCAAGGGGGCCGTTATGGTGGACGAGGCAGGGAAGGAGTATGTGGACTTTTTCGCCGGGGCCGGCGCGCTGAACTTCGGCCACAACCCCGACGCCATGGTAGACGCCATTGTGGACTATCTGAAGTCCGACGGCATCGTCCACTCCATGGATATGTACACTGCCCCCAAGCGGGAATTCCTGGAGACCCTGGAAAACCGGATCCTGAAGCCCCGGGGCCTTGACTACAAGGTCCAGTTTGCCGGGCCCACCGGCACCAACGCCGTGGAGGCCGCCATTAAGCTGGCACGGAAGGTGAAGGGCCGGGAGAACATTTTCGCCTTTATGGGAGCCTTCCACGGTATGACCATGGGCTCCCTGGCTCTGACCACGGACCGCTGCTCCCGGGAGGGGGCGGGCCAGATCCTGCCCAATGTGACCCACATTCCGGCACCGGGCATGTTCCAGGGGCTGGACACCATCGCCTATATGGAGCGGCTCCTGACCGACGACCACTCCGGCGTAGAGAAGCCCGCGGCAGTGGTGCTGGAAACGGTCCAGGCTGACGGCGGCATCAACGTCTTTGACGCGGAGTGGCTCCGCCGGCTCCGGGACCTCTGCGACAGATACGACATTCTCATGATCGCCGACGATATTCAGGTGGGCTGCGGCCGCACCGGCACCTTCTTCTCCTTTGAGCGGGCGGGCATCGTACCCGACATGGTGACCCTGTCCAAGTCTATCGGCGGCTGCGGCATGCCTCTGGCCCTGGTGCTCATGAAGCCGGAGTTGGACCAGTGGGAGCCGGGCCAGCACACCGGCACTTTCCGGGGCAATCAGCTGTCCCTGGTGGCGGGCAAGATCGGCATGGACATGATGGTGGACCAGCACATTGAGGCGGAGGTCCAGCGGAAGGGGAAGATCGTGGAGGAGTTCCTCCGGGACAAGATCCTGCCCCTGGACAGCCGGATCGGCTATCGGGGTATCGGCCTCATCTGGGGCGTGGATTTCTCCGCCTTCGGCAAGGATATGACAAAGCCCCTGATGGCGGCCTGCTTCCGCAACGGCCTCATTATCGAGCGGGTGGGCCGGGATAACAATGTCCTGAAGATCATGCCGCCTCTGGTCATTGAGGACGAGCTGCTGCTCCGGGGCCTGGAGATCATCCGTGCATCGCTGCAGGAGATCCTGTAAGGCAGGGGAGAGACGCACAGCATGAAGAAATTGCGGTTTTATCTGGCCATGTTCGTGGCCAAGACCGGTTACGGGGTCCTGCGGCTCTTGGGGCGGAACGCCACGTACCTGCCCGGCAAGGTGGCGGTGAAGCTGTGCCCGGACTTCCTGGCTCAGCTGGCGCCGCCCAAGACGGTGATCGCCGTCACCGGCACCAACGGAAAGACCACGGTCAGTAACCTTCTGACCTCCATTTTGAAGGAAAACGGCTATTCCGTCACCAACAACAGCTTCGGTTCCAACGTCCAGGCGGGCGTTGCCACGGCCCTGCTGGTAGACTCCACCTGGGGAGGCAAGGCGAAAAAGGACATTGCGGTCCTGGAGGTGGATGAGCGCAGTTCCCTGCTGGTGTACCCTCACCTCACGCCGGATTTTCTTGTGTGCAACAATATCATGCGGGATTCCATCAAGCGCAACGCCCACACGGGCTTCATTTCCTATATCATTGACAAGGCCTTGCCGGACGAAACCCACCTGATCCTCAACGGCGACGACCTGATCTGCGCCACCCTGGGGCCCAACTGCAAGAACCGGACCTACTTCGGCCTGGATGCGGAAAAGCCTGCGGAGAGCCGGCCCCAGTTCATCCGAGACGTGGTGTACTGCCCCCGCTGCGGCGCAGCCCTGGAGGCGGAGTATATCCGCTATAATCACATCGGCCGGATGTACTGCCCCCACTGCGGCCTCAAGTCCCCGGACCGGGACTTCGTGGTGACGGACATTGATCGAAAGAACGAAACATTGACCATTGCCCATGACGGCAAGGAAGAGAAATTCCGACTTCTCAACGACAACGTGGTCAATATCTACAACTTCTGCGGTGCAGTGGCGGTATTGACCCGGGTGGGCCTCAGTTATGAGCAGATCGCCAAGGGCTTCCGGAACTCCAAGATCGTGGAGAGCCGCTACGAGGAGCTGGACGTGGGAAATACCCACATCGTTATGCAGATGGCCAAGGGTCAGAATCCCATTGCCTGCGCCCGGTGCTTCAGCTATGTGGCTCAGTACCCCGGGGAGAACAAGGGCGTCATTATCATTATCGATGACGTGGGGGATAACAACGGCAACTCCGAGAGCACCTGCTGGCTCTATGACTGCGACTATTCCTATCTGGCGGATCCCTCCATCGGGCAGATCGTCTTCGGCGGCCCCCGGTGCCGGGACCACTATCTCCGGGCCCTGCTGGCGGGGGTCAGCGCCGACAAGATGAAGATCACCGAGGATTCCGCCAGAGCGGCGGACCTGTTGGATGTGGAAGGCCGGACCAACCTCTTTGTGCTCCACGAGCTATACCGGCCGGGTGACGCGGCGGCCATCAAGGCAAGGCTCACGGAACGCTGCCAGGGAGGTGCTGAGAAATGACCATCGAGATCCTGTTTGACGAGGTTTGCAGCCTTTACGGCGACGGGCAGAACGCCACCTATCTGGAGGCCACTCTGCCGGAGGCCAATTTCATCCACACGGCCCTGACGGAGGAGCCATATTTCGTGAAGAATACCCCGGACCTGATCTACATCGGCTCCATGCCGGAGAAGGTCCAGCGCCAGGTCATCGAAAAGTTCCGTCCCCTGAAGGACCGAATCCTGGAGCTGGTGGACGCGGGGGTGACCATTCTGGCCACCGGCAACGCCGGGGAGATCTTCACCAAGGAGATCCATTATGTGACCGAGGGAATCATTACCGAGGGCCTGGGCCTGTTCGACCTGACCACCCGGGTGAACCTCTTTGACCGGTACAACGGCAAGGTCCTGGGGGACTGCGCCGGAATTCCCATTGTGGGCTTTCGGTCCCAGTTCAGCTTTATCTACGGGGACAATTCCGGCTGCTATTTCGCCAAGTGCCTTCGGGGCGACGGCATCAACCGGGAGAGCAAGCTGGAGGGACTGCGGAGAAGGAATCTGCTGTGCACCCAGATCCTGGGGCCCATACTGCCCCTGAACCCCCTGTTCTGCGAGTACCTCCTGAAGCTGGCCGGGGTGGAGACTAAGGCAGCCTACCGGGAGGCTGCCATGGACGCCTATGAGCAGCATTTGAAGGAATTCCGGGACCCGAAAGTGGTCTTCGGACACAATATCTAATCAAAACCAATGAAAGGCTCTCTGCCGGATGGCAGAGAGCCTTTTTGTATGCGGGCATTGGATTGCAAATTGCTCAGCACTTGAACATGAGGTTCACCAGGAATTCGCCGTCTTTGTGGTCCACTTCCAGCATACCGCCGTGGTTTTCCACGATGCTCTGCATGGACAGAAGGCCTAGGCCGGTGTGCTGGTCCTTGGTGGACAGGTAATGGGGACCTGCTTTTTTCACGGTGCCGTCAAAGCTGTTGGTGGAGACCACATACACGGTGCCGCCCCGGGTCTCCGCCGTCAGGTAAAAGTGCCGCCGGTCCTGGGGCAGGGAAGTGCAGCCCGTCAGGGCATTTTCGATGAGATTGCCGAAAAGGCTGCACAGGTCCACCTCGGAGATGTTCAGATTCTCCGGCAAGGCCAGTTTCCACCGGCAGTCCACTCCCAGCTCCCGGGCCATCTGACCGTAGTAGTTCAGTAGCGCGTTTAGGGCATCGTTTTTACAGTAGATCGTAGGGGCGCCGATGTCGAACTCCTTTTGATAGGCGGTAAGGTAGCTCTGGATGGCCTCCATCTTTCCCTCGGCGGCCAGGCTGCTGAGCAGGTGGAAGGTGTGCTTCATGTCGTGGCGCACCCGGGACAGCTCGGTGATGTAGAGCTTTTGCTTCTGGTACTGGGCGGCCTGGATGGACAATAGGTTGTTCTTCTGCTGGAGGGCGACGTTGTCCATCAGGTTCCGGCTGAGCTTGTAGACCAGGAAGTAAAACAGCACGTAGCCCACCATGGAAACGCCGACGGCAGCGGCGTACTTTGCGTAGTTCTTTCCCACATAGAGGTTCCGATAGGCAATGGGAACGCAGTAGATATTGACGGCCAGAAGCAGGGCGGGAAGGACCAGAAACTGGCACCAGATTTTGGGCAGGGCAATGTTGTCGATCATCCAGCTCAGGTTCTTTCGGGCGGGGTAGGCAAAGAGGGCACCGAAAAAAACGCACAGGCCCAGCTCATAGGCCGTGGCCAGAGGGGAGGCGGCGTCGGGATAGCCGTCGGGCTTGGACAGGGCCTCCAAAAGGTAGGCAATGACCTCAATATAGGAGATCAGGCAGCAGGCACTGATAAAAATGAACAGGGACTTGCCGAAGCCGGCGGTATTGGTCCGCCAGTAGATCAGAAAGCAGACCATGAGAGCCAGAGAATATCTCAGGTTGAAATAGTCAGTCCCCCAGAAATACACGGTCACGGCGCACAGTCCCGCCACAGCCACAAAGGCGGCGGCAAGTACCGCAAAGATCCGCCAGCCCGGATAGCGGAGTTGGTTCTTCATGGGAAGGTAACAGAAAAAGGCCGCCGGGATCAGCACCAGGAAGGGAAGCAGACTGCTCCAGACATCGTGTATGGTCATGGCGGCACCTCACTGACGGTTCCGGAGGCTGCCAAAGATATGGGCCCGGATCCGCTGCTCCAGAGCGACCCGATCCCGGACCTTGATGGGATGCCGTGTGCCGTTTTCCATCAGGCAGGATTGGCCGTCGATAGCCTCCACATAGTCCATGTTGATGATGATGCCCTTGTTGATCTGGAGAAAAGAGGGCTGCTCCGATACGGCCCGGAGAAAGTCTGACAGGGTCATTCGGGTCCGATAGGAACCGTTCAGGGTGCATATCTGGAGATAGTGGGCATCGGATACGGCGAAGACGATTTCACTGATCCGCAGGTGTTCCAGATGGCCGCCGCACATAATGTCCAGCCGACCCTCCCGCTGGGGCAGAATCCGTTGGGCGTCATCCAGCACGGAGAACAGCTGCTCCCGGGAATAGGGCTTTTGAATGTAGTGAAAGGCATGGACGGAAAAAGCCTCCGGCATAAAGTCTCCGCTGGCGGTCAGAAAGACGATGCACAGATTCTGCTGCCGCCGCCGGAGTTCCCGGGCCAGGGTGACGCCGTCCATGGGCTCCATATAGACGTCCACGAAAACCAGGCTGTACGCCTGGGGCTCCCAGGCCTCCAGCAGGGCGGGGCCCTGGGTAAAGGCATCCACCGTCAGGTCCATGGACCGGCTCTTGGCATAGTCCCGGCACATGCCCACAAGGTTGTCCAACAGGCCCCGGTCATCGTCTACCGCGCAGATCCGCATTGCAGGCGCCTCCTTTTTCAAGCGTGGTGTTTCTTCTCAAACCCATTGTATCATACTCCTTTTTGAATTTCTACCGGGATCCCACAGGTTTCATGGGAGAAATCCGGCTTTTTCTGGGACACCGGGGCGAAGTTGGGGTGCGGGCCGCGTTGACAAAGGCCCGGGGGCCCGGTACAATAAATTTGGCGCCGAAGGCGCGATCATGGGGCTGCGGCCCGGCGGGAGAGAACGCTATGAGTATGTTTTTGACCCTTGCATTTCTGTTTTTCGTGGGCTCCGTAGGGGGCTGGGTGCTGGAGGTGTTCTTCCGGCGGTTCTTTTCCTCGGCCAACCCGGAGCGGAAGTGGATCAATCCCGGCTTCTGCATCGGTCCTTATGTGCCCCTGTACGGCTACGGGCTGTGCATTTTGTATCTTATTGCCTCCCTGGAGCAACTGAACCTGATCCAAAATCCGGTGTGGAACAAGATCGTGCTGTTCCTGTTCATGGCCCTGTGCATGACGGCTATCGAGTATATCGCCGGTATTGTCAGCCTGAAGCTCCTGAAGGTCCGGCTGTGGGACTACACCAACCAATGGGGGAACATCCAGGGCATCATCTGCCCCCAGTTCTCCCTGATCTGGGCGCTGCTGGGAGCGGTGTATTACTTCCTGATCCATCCCTATATCCTGGGTGCTCTGGACTGGCTGTCCAGGAACCTGGCCTTTTCCTTCGTTATCGGCCTGTTCTTCGGCGTATTCATCATTGATTCCGTGTACTCCGCCCACCTGATCACCAAGATCAAGGCCTTTGCCGAGGACAACCACGTGGTGGTGAAGTACGAGAACCTGAAGGCCCAGGTCAGGTCCTTCCAGGATAAGAACGCCATGAAGCACCATTTCTTCTTCCCCCTGCGGTCCGAGCGGCCCCTGACAGAGCATCTGCGGGACATGAAGCTGAGCCTGGAGGAAAAGATCCGGGAGAAAAAACAGCGGGAAGAGACGGAAAAAGGGAAAACTTTGGGAAACTGAGCACGGCCTATTGACTTTTGGTTTTGAAAGGCCTATACTTAACCTATCATGACAAGAAAGGAGACACGCAAAATGCTGAACTACGGTGTTTATACGTCTGCAAAGTATCAGAAAATCGGCCTGCGGGACATTTGCGTGTCTGCCGGGTAGGACCCTGCCTGCCCTTGTTCACACGATATAAACGCCCCTCCGCCGAGGGGCGTTTTTTTGCGCGAAAGGAGAAAGTATGGAACCACAAACAAAATTATCCTCCCAGGATAAGGCGGGAATGATCCTGCACTATCTCAAGGGATGCAAGGGACTGTTCGCCCTGGCACTGCTGTTTTCCTGCCTGGGCATGACCCTGAACGCCGCCATGCCCCAGATCATCAAGGTCACGGTGGATTCGATCCTGGGCACGGAGGCACCGGAGCTGCCCAATTGGCTGTTAAAGCTCCTGTCCTTTGACACCCTGCGGCAGGAGCCGGGCAAGGCTCTGTGGATCGCGGCCATTGCCGTGCTGGCGGTGGCGATCCTCCGGGGAGTGTGCGCCTACGGACAGCGGGTGGGCCTGGCCAAGGGCTCCGAGCGGTTCATCAAGGGCCTGCGGGACGACCTGTACCGGCGCATCATGCACCTGAGCTACGCCTGGCACACCGCCCACTCCACCGGCGACATGATCCAGCGCTGTACCTCCGATGTGGACGTGGTCCGCAGCTTCGTCTGCAACCAGCTGGTGGAGGTCATCCGGACCGTGTTCCTCATTATTCTGTACCTGTTCATCATGTTCCGCATGAACGTGAAGCTGTCCCTGGTGGCCCTGGCCTTTATCCCCATTGTGGGCCTGTCCTCCGGCGTGTTTTACGGCAAGATCTCCGGCCGGTTCAAGGCGGCGGACGAGGCCGAGGGCGAGCTCACCACCTGCGCCCAGGAGAACCTGACCGGCGTCCGGGTGGTCAAGGCCTTCGGCCGGGAGAAGTTTGAGGTGGACCGGTTCAACGAGAAAAACGAGAAGTTCTCCAACCTCTGGATCCGGCTGGGCCATGTGCTGGCGGTGTATTGGGCATCCGGTACCTTCCTGACCTGTTTGCAGGTCATGGTGGTAATCCTGGTGGGCACGGTACAGACGGTCCACGGGGAAATGTCCCTGGGCGCTCTGCTGGCCTTCATTACCTATAACGAGGGCCTGGCCTGGCCCGTCCGTTCCCTGGGTCGGGTGCTGTCCGACATGAGCAAGGCCGGGGTCTCCATGGACCGGATCGGCTACATTCTGAATGCCCCGGAGGAAGAGGACGAGCCCGACGCTACGGACGCGCCCCTGGACGGGGACATTGTGTTCGACCACGTGAGCTTCGGCTACGGAGACCAGAAGGTGCTGGACGACGTGTCCTTTACCATCCCCAGGGGCTCCACCTTCGCCATCCTGGGCGGCACCGGCTCCGGCAAGAGCACCCTGGTCCACCTGCTGGACCGGCTGTATGACCTGGGGCCGGATCAGGGCTCCATCACCATCGGCGGGGTGGACATCCGCAAGATCCGCCGGGACCACCTGCGAAAGAACATCGGCCTGGTGCTCCAGGAGCCCTTCCTGTTCTCCGAGACCATCGGCGAGAACATCTCCGTGACCCGGCCCGGGGCGGACCGGGAGGAGGTCCGCCGGGCGGCGGCGGTCGCCTGCGTGGACGAGGCCATTTCTGAATTCCCCGAGGGCTATGAGACCCTGGTAGGCGAGCGGGGCGTGACCCTGTCCGGCGGCCAGAAGCAGCGGGTGGCTATCGCCCGGATGCTGATGCAGAGATCTCCCGTTATGGTCTTTGACGACTCCCTGTCCGCCGTGGACGCGGAGACGGACACCAAGATCCGCGCCGCCCTGCGGGAGAGCACCGGAGAGGCTACGGTGATCCTGATCTCCCACCGGGTGACCACCCTCATGCAGGCGGACCGGATCCTTGTCCTGGACGGAGGCCGGGTGTCGGAGCTGGGGACCCACGCCGAGCTCATCCAGAAGCCCGGCATTTACAAGGAAATTTACGACATTCAGATGCGGAGCGACGACCGCAGACAGCTGATGGAAGGAGGGAAGGACCATGGCGGCATTTGACGAAAAGGAATACAACCAATCCTTTGACATTAAGATCTGGAAAAAGCTGTTTCCCCTGCTGAAGAACTTCAAAAAGCCCATTGCCCTCATGTTCTTCTTCAACATCGTTACGGCCATTATTGACGTGGCTATGCCCGTGTTCCAGTGGTACGCCATTTCCCACTTTATCAAGGCCCGGACCCTGAACGGCTTTGTGACCTATGGCCTGTGTTATTTTGCGGCCATTTTGCTCCAGGCCCTGACTGTGGTGGCCTTCTCCCGGAACTCCATGTATATTGAAATGAACGTGGGCCGGGACATGCGGAAGAACCTGTTCCGTCATTTACAGACCCTGTCCCTGTCCTTTTACAACGTGACCCCCGTGGGGTATCTGCTCACCCGGGTCATGAGTGACACCAACCGGATCGCCGGTATGGTCGCCTGGAACTTTACGGATATTCTGTGGTCCCTGTTCTACGTGCTGGGCACCTTCGTGGCAATGCTGGTCCTAAACTGGAAGCTGGCGCTCATCATTATCCTGATCGTGCCGCCTATCGCGGTGCTGACGGGATATTTCCAGAACCACATTCTCCACTGGAACCGGAAGGTCCGGAAGATCAACTCCAAGATCACGGGGGCCTTCCATGAGGGCATCACCGGCGCCAAGACCGCCAAGACGCTGGTTATTGAGGACCAGAGTGCCGACAGCTTCCGGGATCTTACGAAAACCATGCACGACTCCGGCATCAAGGCCGCCCGGCTCAACGCCATTTATCTGCCCCTGGTGCTGTTCTGCTCCTCGGCGGCGGTGGCCATCGTGCTGGTCCGGGGCGGCCACATGACCCTGGCCGGGACCATGGAAATCGCCACCCTGTCCGTGTTCACCACCTATGCCGTGGGCATTTTCGACCCCGTTCAGCAGATCGCCGGCAACATCGCGGAGTTTATCTCTTTGCAGGCATCCATTGAGCGGGTCACGGGCCTAATGGAGGAGCAGCCCCAGGTCATGGACACCCCGGAGGTGGAGGCCAAGTACGGCACCCTCTTCGAACCCAAGAAGGAGAACTGGGAGGCCCTAAAGGGAGACATCGAGTTCCGGGACGTGACCTTCCGGTATCCCGACGGCGGCGAGAACGTGCTGAATCACTTCTCCCTGAAGATCCCTGCCGGGACCACCGTGGCCATCGTAGGCGAGACCGGAGCGGGCAAGAGCACCCTGGTGAACCTGGCCTGCCGGTTCTTTGAGCCCACGGAGGGGCAGATCCTCATTGACGGCCGGGATTACCGGGAGCGGAGCCTCCTGTGGCTCCACTCCAACATCGGCTATGTGCTGCAGAATCCCCACCTGTTCTCCGGCACGGTCCGGGAGAACATCCGCTACGGCCGGCTGGACGCTACGGATGCGGAGATCGAGGCGGCGGCCAAGGCCGTGTCCGCCGACACCGTGGTGGCCAAGCTGGAAAAGGGCTGGGACAGCGACGTGGGCGAGGGCGGCGACCGGCTCTCCACCGGCGAGAAGCAGCTGATCTCCTTCGCCCGGGCGGTGCTGGCGGATCCCCGGATTTTCGTCCTGGACGAGGCCACCTCATCCATCGACACCCAGACCGAGCAGCTCATCCAGGCGGCCATTGACCATCTGCTGAAGGACCGGACCTCCTTCCTGATCGCACACCGGCTGTCCACCATCCGGAAGGCGGACCTGATCCTGGTGGTCCGGGACGGACAGATCGTGGAGCATGGCAAGCATCTGGAGCTGCTGCAGAAGGGCGGCTACTACCACGACCTGTACAGCAAGCAGTTCGCGGAAGAGGACCAGGCACGGATCCTGAAATAAGCAAAGAGGCAGCTTTTTGGCTGCCTGAGGCTGTCGAAAAATCCCTTTGGGCTTTTTCGACAGGAAGATCACAGCCCGCTGCGCGCAGGCATGGTCCGCCGACGGCGGACCATGCCCACACTTGCGGATTGAGATGTATTTTCACCGACGTACACGCTGCCGGTGAAAATGATCTCAATCTATTCGCCGCCTGCGGGCGGCGAACTCTGCGAGGCTTTTTGACACACTGAGGCAGCCGAAAGGCTGCCTTTTCTTGTGAGAAAATGGATCTGATCGAAGAAAATAGGGAAGAATGGGTTGCGCCTGGGGGAATCCTATGGTATGCTGACGCTAAGAGAAGGCAAAACCGTGGGGGGAGGAAAAAGCATGAAAAAATTGGGGCAGGCGTTTTGCGGGATGGCGGCCGCCTTTGGGTGGCTCAACCTGCAATGGATCGTTTTCATGTGCGCGTATGCCATTCCGAATCGGCCGATCCCCTATGTGGTCTGCGGCGTGGTTGTACAGATCCTATGCTGGGCGGCCCTGCTGCATTGTGTGAAGGGCGGAAGCTGGAAAGGACCGGCGGTGCCTATTTTCTGCGGGATCTTCACCCTGATCGATCTGTGGTGGGTCGTAAGGACCACAGAGAAAATGCTGTGGTATTACTATGGTTTTCCCCGGATGCGGATGGAGGATGTGCTGGGGATCCTGGGGGTCCTGCTCTGCGCCGCGGGGATGTGCATCAATATCATCGCCGCGGTTCATGCGGTCCGAAGCCGGAAAAAACCGAATAAGGCATAAAAATCTCCGGGGCCGGCCCATGGGGCTGATCCCGGAGATTGTTTTTAATTACAGTCCGGCCAGGTATTGGATCACGGCTTTGGTCATGCCCTCCGGGCCAATGTCCGTTACGGCGTAAACACCGTAGCCGTCCTGGGGCAGGAGGGAGGACCAGTAGGAGGAACCGGACACGTCGATGCCGCAGATGGGGGTCCGAGTGCCCTCGTCCTGGCCGGTGACATCCTTTTGAGTGTAATCCAGCAGGCGGCCGTCATAGGTGTCCAGTTCCGATTCGGTGAAGAACTCCGACAGGGGCATGAACAGATCCCCTCGGGCGGCCCGCTGGGCGGAATCCGTGGACATGATGGCTACGTCCACCTCGCCGCAGGAGGCCATGGCGGTGAGCCGCATGGCGTTGGCGGCGTAGACCGTGGCGTCCAGCTTATCGGGATCGCCGGTAGAGACGGTGGTGACCCGGACCGTCTGGCCCTTCAACTCGGGGATCTCCGCCAGCATGGCCTCTATCTTGGGGCGGACCGAGTCCTCGTCAATGTAAGGACCCCACAGGACCACATCAAAGATCTCCGCCGGGTCCTCCTTTGACGCGCTGCCGCAGCCGAAGAGCCCCAGGCACAGAGCAAGGCACAGGGCAAGACACAGGCCCCGTTTCATTCGATTCAAAGAAAATCCCTCTTCCTCTGGTTTTTTCGCCATTATACCAGAGAAAGAGGGAATGATAAAGGGCCGGGCCGTGAATTTTTTGTAAAAGCCTTATTTAGCGCCGGATTTTACGATATTGTAATAGGTCCGGGAGGTGGCGGAGTAAATGGCGGTGTATAGTAGACACGTCAGCAGGAACACGCCGCCGGAGATCATGAAATAGAGCCCTGTATTGTGGAAGCCGAAGCCGGTGAGCAGCAGGGAGATAATGGGCAGGGCGAAGACCGTATGCAGGGCCGATACCAGAAGGGGCAGGAAGAACACCGTCAGAAGCTGGGAGTTGATGGATTTTCGGATCTCCCGGTCCGTCATGCCTACGTCCATGAGGATCCGGAACCGGCCCGCGTCCTCATAGCCCTCGGCGACCTGCTTGTAATAGATGATGAGGACCGCCGCCATGAGGAAGGTCAGGCCCAGGAGTAGGCCCAGGAACAAAAGGCCGCCGTACAGGGCCAGAAAGTCCGCCCGGGCGATGGCCCGACATTCCACATTCATGTTGTTACCAATGGCGGCGTCCATTTCCCGGAACAGGGTCTCCTGTTCGCTGTCGGTTAGGTCCAGGTCAAAGCCGCAGACTGCATAGCGGATAAAGTAGACGGCGGCACCCTGGGCGGAGCATTGCTCCTGTGCATAAAGCCGGAAGGCATCCACGTCCGCCTGGGTGGGCAGCACCACATAGCAGGCGTTGGCCGCCAGGACGGCGGCTTCACCCCGGAGATTGGCAGTGGAGAAAATGTCCTTGACCCGGTATTGGGCCACGCCGTCCAGGTCCAGCGTATTTTCCGGGAAGAGGCTGCGCTTGCCCACCAGCAGCACTTCATCAGAGGCCAGAGTCTCATCCTTGTCACACCTGGCGTTGAAATCCTGCAGGGACATGACTTGAGCAAGGAAGGTGGTCACGTTTTGGGAATCGCCGGTCAGGCTGTTTACCAGCCGGAGAACATTTCCCTCTTTCCCAAGAAGGGCATTGTCATAGGTGTAGCCGATCAGCTTGGTGGGGGTCAGGCCCTTTCGGGAGAGAAAGTCCTCTGCGGCCCTTTTGGGGTCAGGGTCTATGGTGAAGTCGTCGTCCACATAGGCCTCCACCCGGAACTGCTCCGGGAACCGGGTGCGGAGGGCGTCCTCACAGCCCAGCCGCAGGCACAGGGTAGAGGATAGCATCACGAGGATCATGGTCAGAATGATGCAGACGGAGGCCAGGCCCGCACCGTTGCGCCGCATCCGGAAGATCATGTTGGACACGGAGACAAAGTGATTGGGGCGGTAATAGTAGCTCTTGCTTTTCTTCAGCAGTTTCAAAACCGCCACGCTGGCGGAGATAAAGCACAGGTAGGTACCGGCAATGACGAAAAGCACGGCGATGAAGAACAGGTTAAAGGCGTTGGATACGGAATCGGCGGTAACGGAAATGTAATATCCCGCGGCCAGTGAAGCAATACCCAGAATGGCCAGCAGATAGTTGGCCTTGGGCTGTTTTTCGCCGATGCTCACGCTGCGGAGCAGGTCAATGGGCTTGGACAGCCGGACCTGCAGGAGATTCTTCACCAGAAGCAGCAGGAAAATCCCGGCAAAGCACACCAGTACCGCCTTTAGCGCCGGAAGAGACACGGTGAAGTTCAGAATGGGGACCTGGCCCAACATGTGAAACAGCAGGAGGATGCAGAGTTTGGTGAAAAGCACCCCCAGGCCCACCCCCAAAACCATGGTGATGGCGTAGGACAAGAGGCTTTCCCACAGCATGACCCGGCTCAAATTGCCCTTGTCCATACCCAGAATATTGAGCAGGCCGAACTCCCGCCGCCGCTGCTTCATGAGAAAGCTGCTGGTATACAGCAGGAAAATGAGAGAAAAGAGAAGCACCACCGCAGAGCCCATGCCCAGGGCCGACTGGGCGGTGTCGCCGCCCTTGATATTGGCCAGGTCCCAGTCCGAGGACAGGGCCAGGACGATGTAGCTCATCATGACGCAGCCGGAGGAGGCCAGAAGATAGGGAAAATAGATTTTTTTGTTTTTACCGATGCCCTGGAGGGCCAGGCGGAGATAGAGTCCACGTTTCATTGCAGCTCGCCTCCGGAGGCCAGCAGCGTCAGGGTGTCGGTGATCCGCTGGTACATTTCCAGGTCCGTGCAGCCGCCCCGATAGATCTGATGGAACACCACGCCGTCCTTGATGAACAGCACCCGGCCCGCCCGGCTGGCGGCGTTGACGGAGTGGGTCACCATGAGAATGGTCTGGCCCTCCTCATTGACCCGGGAGAACAGCCGCAGCAGCTCGTCCGTGGACTTGGAGTCCAGGGCGCCGGTGGGCTCGTCCGCCAGCACCAGCCGGGGGTTGGTGATGAGGGCCCGGGCCACGGCAGCTCGCTGCTTCTGGCCGCCGGAGACCTCGTAGGGGTACTTGTTTAACAGCTCCGCAATGCCCAGTTTCTTGGAAATGCTCTCCAAAAGCAGCTCCATCTGGGTGTATTTCTTCCCCGCCAGCACCAGGGGCAGCAGGATGTTGTCCCGGAGGGAAAAGGTGTCCAGAAGGTTAAAATCCTGGAACACAAAGCCCAGGTGGTCCCGGCGGAAGGCGGCTACCTTGTTTTCCGGCAGGCCCGCCAGGCTCTGGCCGTCCAGGAGGACGTCTCCGGCGGTGGGCTTGTCCAGGGCCGCCAGAATATTGAGCAGCGTGGTCTTGCCGGCGCCGCTTTCCCCCATGATGGCAACGTATTCGCCCTCGGCCACATCGAAGCTGATGTTTTTCAGAGCCTCTACCTTGTGGCCGCCCAGACGGGTGGTATAGATCTTTTGTAAATTGTGAACTTCTAAGATCGTCATAGGAATCCCTCCAACTGTGATTTCTCCCTGATTATAGGGGAAAGGGGAAATTGCTGCCATGGATTTGGCTTACAATTTCCCCTTGCAGTCTTACAGTTTTGTAAGGTTTCAGTCAAAGCCCAGGTCCCGCCTGTGAAAATCGATGCGGATCTCCGTGCCCACTCCCACCTGGGACAGGGCGGTGACCCGGTGACCCAGATTCTCACAGATCCGACGGCACAGGTACAGGCCGATGCCGGTGGAGCTCTTGTCCACCCGGCCGTTTTTGCCGGTGTAGCCCCGATCGAAGATCCGAGGCAGGTCCTCCGGGGCGATGCCCAGACCCGTATCCCGGATGGAGAGAATTTCCGGCAAGGCCAGGCTTATGGTGACGGAGCCGGAGCGGGTGTATTTCAAGGCGTTGGACAGAACCTGCTCCACCACGAACAGGAACCACTTTTCGTCCGTCAAAATCTTACAGTTCAGCGGTTCATATTCCAGCCGCAGACGGCGGCGAATGAACTGAGGTCCGAACTTCCGCAGGGCCTGGCGCAGGATGCCGTCCAGGTCACATTCCCGGATCACATAGTCGGAGCTGCCGCTGCCCAGACGGGCATAGCACAGGGCCATTTCCGTGTACTGCCGCACCCGGAACAGCTCCTCCCGCATGGCCCGATGCTCCTCCGTATCCCGGCCCATCATGAGCTCCAGGGCGGAGATGGGAATCTTTACCTGGTGGACCCAGAGAGTGTAGTAATCCAGAGTGTCCTGCTCCCGGGCGGCGCTCCGGTCCTTTTCCTGCCGCAGACACCCGGCGGCCCGGGAAAGGGCGGACTGATAGTCCGCCTCGATCAGGTCATGGGCCGGGGGCAGATATTCCAGGCCGGATTCCAGCTGGTCCCCGATGAGCAGAAGGTCCCGGTGCCGGCGGTAATAGGCGGCAAAGCCGGAAAAGAAGCCCACGGCCCCCACGAAAAGGCACAGAGCCAAAGCGTAAAAATAGGGCAGCGGGGGAAGCTGATAGAGAAAATACACCGCCCCGGACAGGAGAATGCACAGGGCGGCGCCGCAGAGACGCCACCGCCGATCCTTACAAAAATTCCAGAAAAGTTTCATGTGTCATCCTTGGCAATGAGATAGCCCATGCCTTTTTTCGTGGTGATGGCGTTTTCCAGGCCGAAAGCGTCCAGTTTTTTCCGAAGCCTCGTTACATTGACGGTCAGGGTGTTCTCGTCTACAAAGTTGTCCGTTTCCCAGAGCCGCTCCATGAGCCGGTCCCGGCTTACCACCTGGTCCTTGGCCTGGAGCAGAGCTTCCAGGATTCGGACCTCGTTCCGGGTCAGGGGCAGACTGCCGCCGGGACGGCGCAGAGCCGCGGCTCCTACGTCCAGCTCCGCATCCCGAAACCGCAGGGCGGGAGGAGGCTCGCCGTAGGCGTAAGCCCGGCGCAGAATGGCGGAGAGCTTGGCCGCCAGCACGTTCAGGTCAAAGGGCTTCGGGATAAAGTCGTCGGCCCCCAGATTCATGGCCATGACGATATTCATATTGTCCGAGGCCGAGGACAAAAAGACCACGGGAACCCGGGAGATCTTCCGGATCTCCATGCACCAGTGATAGCCGTTATAAAAAGGAAGGCCGATGTCCAGCAGCACCAGGTCCGGCTGAAGGGCCTGGAATTCCTCCAGAATGTGGCCGAAGTCCCGGGCCTCCATCACATCGTACCCCCATCCGGCAATGCCCTGGGCCGCCAGAGAGGAAATGGTAGGGTCGTCCTCTACAATATAGATCCGGTACATGAGATCCCTCCTTCGCTCCATCATTATACCCGGAGCGGGAGAGGATTGCAAGAAAAAGCCGGATAAGCCCCCATTTTTGACCCCAGTTGACAGAAGCCGGGAAATGAATTATGATTACCGGAGAAAATGCCCGGATTCGGGCCAGAGGGAGAAAACAATGC
Organism: uncultured Oscillospiraceae bacterium; assembly: GCA_934589155.1. Taxonomy (GTDB): domain Bacteria; phylum Bacillota; class Clostridia; order Oscillospirales; family Oscillospiraceae; genus Faecousia. The sequence goes on from CAKTNP010000011.1 coordinate 20,778, forward strand.
TGGAATTTGTGACCTTGGAAAACGCGGGGGAGCTGGACGAGTTCGTCCTGTCCCATCCCCGGTGTCATTATATGCAGACCTCCTATTGGGGGAAAATCAAGTCCGATTGGCTGTGGCGGGGGATCCTGAGCCGGGACGAGGCAGGGAAAATCCGGGGCGCCGCAGCGGTGCTGCTCCACAAAATGCGGGGGACCCCCTTCCACATGCTCTATGCCCCCCGGGGGCCCATCTGCGACTGGGAGGACGGGGAGACCTTTGAGGAGCTGCTGGAGGGCATCCGGCAGTTGGGGAAGGAATTCCACGGCTATCTGTTCCGGATGGATCCCCAGCTCCTGGACGGGGATGAAGAGAACAAGGCCCGGCTGGAAAAACTGGGCTTTACCGTCACCCCCATTGACGATTTCAACGCCTTCCAGGCCCGGGTGGTCTATCAGATCGAGATAAACGGCCGGACGGATGAGGAAATGCTCATGGATTTGCCCCGGAAGACCCGGTACGGGGTCCGCTCCGCCGAGCGCAAAGGGGTGGAGGTCCGAATCTGCGGGGAGGAGGCCCTGCCGGATTTCTGCCGGATGATGGATGCCACCGCGGAACGGCAGCACTTCTCCGCCAAGAGCCAGGACTATTTCAAGAGGTTCCTGGACTGTATGGGGGACCACGCCCGTCTGTACATGGGATATTATGAAGGGGAGGCCATTTCCGGCGCCATTGCCGTCCAGATGGGGGGCAAGACCTGGTACGCCTATAGCTGCGCCGACGAGGCCCACAGGGATATTATGGGCGGATATCTGGTCCAGTGGCACCTGATCCTCTGGGCCATCCAAAGCGGGTGCAGCCTCTACGACCTGCGGGGTGTGGAGGGCTTCCCCACGCCTGACAACCCCATGGCGGGCCTGCACCACTTCAAGCAGAGCTTCGGCAGCCACATGGTGGTGTTTATGGGACAGATGGATCTGCCCCTGCGGAAGGACTGGAAGCTGATCCAAGGGGCCCAGGAGCTCTACGGAAAGCTGCGAAAATAAAAGAACGCACCCGGGGCCGCGGCTCCGGGTGCGTTTTGGCGGAAGGGCAGGGGAACGAAAGATCTGGCCCGCCGCCTTGCCCCGGGAATCCGGATATGCTATACTAAGAAAAATAAAGAAAACAGGAGAACACCAATGGAATACGATAAACCCATGGAACAGATGGTCCCCGGCGACGAGGTCGAGGGCTTTTACGTGCTGAAAAGCGCATTCTTAAAAACCACCGCCGCGGGAAAGCCTTTCCTCAGCGCCCTTCTGGGGGACCGGACCGGCACCATGGACTGCAAGGTCTGGGATTACAGCGGCCCCGTAGGGGCGGCGCCGGAGGACCTGGGAAAGGTGGTGAAGATCCGGGGCCTGGTTTCGGAGTTCAAGGGAGCGCCCCAGCTTACCATCAGCCGGATCCGCATGGCCACCCCGGCGGACCGGTACGATGTGTCCAAGCTGGTGCCAGTGGCCCCCATCGACAAGGAGACGGCACTTTCCCAGGTGCGGGAGCTGGTAGCTACCATGGAGGATCCGGACTACCGGAAGATCGCGGAGACCATGCTGGACCGGCACTGGCAGGCATTTCAGAGCATTCCCGCCGCGAAAAGCGTCCACCACAGCTTCTTGTCGGGGCTTTTGATGCACACGGTCAATATGCTGCGGGCGGCGGACTTCTTCGCGGGGCTCTATGCCGGAGTCATTGACCGGAGCCTATTGCTGACGGGGACGCTGCTCCACGACTTTGCCAAGGAGCGGGAGTTCGTATTTTCGGACCTGGGGATCGTCACGGATTACTCCACCAAGGGCCAGCTGCTGGGACACCTGGTCATGGGGGCTCAGGAGGTCCGGGACGTGGCCCGGGAGCTGGGGACGCCGGAGGAAAAGAGCCTGCTGCTCCAGCACATGATCCTGTCCCACCACGGGGAGCCGGAGTTCGGCGCCGCCGTCCGGCCCATGTGCGCCGAGGCGGAGCTGCTGTCGGAGATCGATCTCATCGACAGCCGCATGGAGATCTATGCGGAGAACCTTCCGGGGGTCCCGGAGGGGAGCTTCAGCAGCCGGATCTTCTCCCTGGAAAAGAAGATCTATCACCACGGATAAGAAAAACGGGGGCCATGGAAAACAGCCGTTTTCCATGGCCCCCGTTGGTTATAGGGAGAAATCCTCTTCATCGTATTGCTTAAAGTTCAGGGCCTTTCGCCGGGGAGGCACCCGTTTCAGGGGGTCATATCGGAATTTTCGGCAGGCACCGTCGGCGGAGACCACACCTTGCTTGGCGCAGACCACCTGGTCCTGGGAGATCCGGACGCCGTGGGCGCAGTAGAGACAGGAGCGCTGGATCTTCTTTCGGAACAGCATGGGGCCGCATCTCCTTTTCTTTGGACTGGTGGGTCTATTATAGCAGGTCGCCCGGCGGTTTTCTACCCTCTTTTTCGGAACTTTTCCAGGTCCGCAGGGCAAAGACCAGGAACAGAAGCAAATAGCCCAGGGCGATCCAGGCAGTGGCGGCCAGGAGCCCCTGATGGTTTCCGGCGGTGGCCGCCGTCTCCAGGGGCCGGGGCGGGAAAAGACGGCCCAGGGGCAGAAGAAGCAGGGCCGAGAAGAGCCCCTGCAGGAGTTTGCCCCGGAGATAGCGGCAGCCTGTGAGCCCGGCGGGGAGGATGGCGCTCCGGGTCTGGCAGAGAACGCAGAGCCCGCCGAAGGAGAGAAGAAAGCCGCCCAGGGCCAGGGCCCAGGGGCTGCCCGTCAGACCGCCCAGGGCGGCACAGCCGCCGGTGAGTTCCAGGATCCCCTGCACCGCCGCCAACAGGCCCCGGGGCAGGATGCCCTGACCGCCGAAGGCCAGGGCATCGGACAGAACGGAAAAGAGGAGCACATAGCCGCAGACCGAGGCCATGGCAAAAAGGCTCTCCCGCAGGGCCCGGGGCAGGTCCATGGCGGCGGGGACCCAGGGCCCTACGGCGGAGGGCACATAGCCGTCGTCCCGGAGAAAATAGCCCACCAGGGCGGCGCTCAGAAGATGGGCGGCCAGCAGTGCGGCGGCGCCCTTTAGGCCGAAAATGCCCCCCAGCAGACCGAAGACAAAGCCGGGACCCCCGTTGCTGCAAAAGCTCAGGAGCCGCTCCGCCTCCGGCACTGTCAGAGCGCCGCCCCGGTACAGGGTGGCCGTGGTCTGGGCCCCGGTGGGGTAGCCGCCCAGAGCCCCCAGCACCAGGGCCGGGGCGGCGGCCCGGGGCAGATGAAAGACCCGCTCCGTCAGCGGCACCAGCAAACGGCACAGCAGGGCGGACAGGGGAGATCCGGCCAGGAGCCGGGCCAGAACGAAAAAGGGAAACAGACTGGGAATCACGGTTTTCAGGCACAGGAGCAGGGCGCTCCGGCCCGCGGTCAGGGCCCGGCGGCTGCAAAAGATCAGGTACAGGGCGAACAGGGCCTCCGTCAGCCCCAGGATCCATCCCCGCTTTTTCATGGCGCATCACCTCAGAGAAATCTATGCGGCCGGGGGAAATAATTTGCCCGCCGGTCATATATTTTACCAAAATTGGGGGGATGACTATGGGAAAGGGCAGGGATCTGCTCCGGGATATGCTGTCCTCGGCGGAGCTGCCGGGAGAGCTGATGGCGGGAATGCCGCTGATGGAGCTGACGGGAAGCCGGCGCCTTTTGCTGGAAAACCATCGGGGGGTGACGGAGTACACCCCGGAGCGGATCTGCGTGGGGGTTTGCGGCGGCACGGTCTGCGTCTCGGGCCGGTGCCTGACCATCGCCCAGATGACCGCCAGACAGCTGATCATTACGGGGCATATCGCCCTGGTGGAGCTGCAGGGGAGGTGCTGTCCGTGAGCTTTGTTTCCTATCTGCGGAGCGTTGTGCGGGCCCAATGCGTCAGCGCCGACCCGGCCTCGGCTCTCTCGGCCTGGGCCGCGGCGGGAATCCGGTTCTGGGAGCCCCGGGTGACGGAGCCCCTGACCCTGGAACTGACCCTGGACCGGCGGGACTGGAAAAAACTGGAGGCGCTGTGCCGCCGCCGGGGGGACAGCCTGAAGCCCCTGGGCCGCAGGGGGCTGTGGTGGGATCTGGGGGCCTTTCTAAGGCGGCCCGGTCTCATGCTGGGGCTGATCCTGCTGATCGTCATGATGACGGCCCTGCCCAAGCGGGTGTGGTTCCTGAAATTCGAGGGAAACACCACCGTGTCCGAGGCACGGCTCACGGCGGCGGCCCAGGAGTGCGGCCTGTCCTTTTTCGCCCGGGTGCCGGAGATCAAAAGCGAGGAATTCAAGAACAAGCTGGTGAATCTCCTGCCGGAGATCGGCTGGGCCGGGGTGGAGTTCCGGGGCGGCATCGCCACGGTAACGGTCCGGGAGCAGGAGGTCCGGCCTCAGATCCGGGACCGGAGCCTGCCCGCCAACGTGGTGGCGGACCGGGACGGGATCATTACCTCTATGGAGGTCCTGGGGGGCCAGGCTCTGTGCAGCGTGGGCCAGGGAGTTCTGGAAGGAGAGCTGCTGGTATCCGGCTTTGTGGACTGCGAGACCCACACCCAGGTGACCCAGGCCGACGCGGAGATCTACGCCCTGACCCGGCGGGATTTGACCCTGGTGACCCCCGAAAACTGGGCCGTCAAGGGAGCGGCGGAGGAGAAAACCTGGTCTCTGGCCCTGATCCTCGGAAAAAGGCAGATAAAAATCTGCGGAAAGAGTGGAATTCTGCCCGGCACTTATGATAAAATAAGGACGGTAAAAATGCTGACCCTGCCGGGGGGCTACACCCTGCCCCTGGGAATCTCGCTGGAGCGGGGGACCCGATACCGGGCGGCGGAGGGCACGGCGCAGATGCCGGAGAAGGCCCTGTGCAATTTCGGCCGGGCCTATCTCGCGGAGCAGATGCTGGCGGGGAAGATCCTGACGGCGGAGGAGACTGTGACCCGGGAGGGCGGGCGGTATGTCCTCGCAGGCAGCTATACCTGCAATGAAATGATCGCACGGCAGATGGCTGTGGAGCCCATAGAAGGGGATGCAAAGGATGATTGAACGGACCGTAAATGCCGAACGGGTGGAGGATCTGGCCTCCGTGTTCGGCGCACTGGATGAAAACATCAAAAGGATCGAGCAGGCCCTGGAGGTGCGGATCGTCAACCGGGGCACGGAGCTGAAGGTCACGGGCGAGGCGGAGGCGGCGGACAAGGCCGCAAGAACCCTGGAGGGTCTGCTGGCCCTGGCCGCCAAGGGAGAGACCATCGACGAACAGAAGGTGCGCTATCTCATTTCCCTGGTCCAGTCGGGCAACGACGACCAGGTGGGGAAGATGGCGGAGGACGTGGTCTGTATCACCGCCAAGGGGAAGCCCATCAAGGCCAAGACCCTGGGCCAGCAGAAGTACATGAAGGCCATTGCCAAGAACACCGTGACCATCGGCGTGGGCCCCGCCGGTACCGGAAAGACCTATCTTGCGGTGGCGGCGGCGGTGGCGGCCTTCCGGGAGCGGACCGTGAACCGGATCATTCTGACCCGGCCCGCCGTGGAGGCCGGAGAGCGGCTGGGCTTCCTGCCCGGTGACCTCCAGGACAAAGTGGACCCCTATCTGCGGCCTCTGTATGACGCTCTGTTCGATATGCTGGGACCGGAGACCTACCAGAAATATGTGGAGCGGGGCTCCATCGAGGTGGCGCCCCTGGCCTATATGCGGGGCAGGACCCTGGACGACAGCTTCATCATACTGGACGAGGCCCAGAACACCACCCGAGAGCAGATGAAAATGTTCCTGACCCGGCTGGGTTTCGGCTCCAAGATCGTCATTACGGGTGACGTGACCCAGATCGACCTGCCGGAGGATAAGGTCTCCGGCCTGAAGGACGCCATCCGGGTGCTGGAGGGCGTGGACGACATTGCCGTATGCCGGCTGACGGCGGCGGATGTGGTGCGGCACGCTTTGGTCCAGGAGATCATCAGCGCCTATGAGCGGGCGGCCCAGAAGGCCCCGGAATCCAAGCTCCAGGGCCAGAGGACCGGAGAAAAACCGAAAAATACCTATAATAAGAGGAAAAAATAATGAAATATACAGAAGCACCCGTCACCGTCAATATTTCCTTCGACCATTGGACCCCCAGAAAGCTGGAGGTCATCACCAATATCCGCCGCTGTATCCGGGCGGTGCTGCGGGAGGAGGGGGTCCCGGTGCCCTGCGAGATCAACGTGCTGGTGACCGACGACGAGGGGATCCATGTCATCAACCGGGAGAGCCGCCAGGTGGACCGGGCCACGGACGTGCTGTCCTTTCCCATGTTCGACCTGACCCCCGGGAAGCTGCCGGAGGACTGGTCCGAGTATCTGGATCCCATGACCGGCCGCTGCCCCCTGGGAGACATGGCCATTTCCCTGGAGCGGGCCGTGGCCCAAGCCAAGGAATTCGGCCACAGCGCCCGGCGGGAGGTGGGGTATCTCACCATCCATTCCATGCTGCACCTATTGGGCTATGACCACATGGACGAGGGCCCCCAGAAAAAACAGATGCGTCTGCGGGAGGAGGCTATTGCCGCCTCCTTGGGCCTGCGCCGGTAAAGAAGGAGAGTACCAATGAATACCAAAACGAAAAGCGCCATGATCACCATTGCCGGACGGCCCAACGTGGGAAAATCCACCCTGACCAACCGGCTGGTGGGGGAGAAGATCGCCATCGTATCCAACAAGCCCCAGACCACCCGGAACCGGATCTGCGGCATTGTGACCAAGGGCGGCACCCAGTTCGTGTTTATGGACACCCCGGGCTTCCACAAGCCACGGACAAAGCTGGGAGACTATATGGTGGAGGTCACACGGGAATCCGTGTCCGACGTGGACGCGGTGATCCTGATGGTGGAGCCCATTGCCCACATCGGCACCCAGGAGCAGGAGCTGCTGGAGACCATGAAGGGGGACAAGACCCCGGTGATCCTGGTCATCAACAAGATCGACACCGTGGAAAAGCAGGAGCTGCTGGCGGTCATCGCCGCGTACAGCGAAGCGCGGAACTTTGACGCCATTATCCCTCTGTCCGCCAAGACCGGCGAGGGGGCGGAGGATCTGCTGCGGGAGTGCGAAAAATACGCCCAGGAGGGGCCCTGGCTCTTCCCAGAGGACATGACCTCGGACCAGCCGGAGCGGCAGGTCATGGCGGAGATCATCCGGGAAAAACTGTTGTGGTGTCTGGAGCGGGAGGTGCCCCACGGCACCGCCGTGGAAATTACGAAGTTTTCCGAGCGGGACAACGGCGTTATCGATATGGACGCCACCATTTACTGCGAAAAGGCCAGCCACAAGGGCATTATCATCGGCAAAAACGGAGCCATGCTGAAAAAGATCAGCACCATGGCCCGGGTGGACTGCGAGAAATTCATGGGGACCAAGGTCTATCTGCAGACCTGGGTCAAGATCAAGGAAAACTGGCGGGACAGCGATTTTCTGATCCGGAACTTCGGCTATCGCTGAGCAGGGGCCTTTTTCCTGGTATGTTCCCCCGAAAACTGCCAACCCTAATGCCATGGGGGTGACGGCATGGGAACGAATTTTTGGACGCTGTTTCTGGAGACCGGCGCGCCGGAGTATTACCTCCTGCACCGGGCGGAAACGGCGGTAGGAGAGAAGTATGTACCTCAAGACACGGGGCCTGGTGCTGCGGGAAACGGAATACGGCGAGGCGGACAAGCTCCTCACGGTGCTGACTCCGGAGCATGGAAAAATGACCCTGCGGGCCCGGGGGGTCCGGCGGCGGTCCAGCCCCCTGAAATCCCCCTGCCAGCTGCTGGCCTACGGGGAATTCACCCTGTTTGAATACAAAAACCGGGCCACCATCAACGAGGCCGAGGCCCTGGAACTGTTTCCGGAGCTGCGGAACGATTTAGAGCTGCTGTCTCTGGCCTCCTATTTTGCCCAGGTGGCGGAGGCGGTGAGCCAGGAGGACAGTCCCAACCCGGAGATCCTATCCTTGGTGCTCAACAGCCTTTACGCCATCGGAAAGCTCCAAAAACCTCGGGATCTGGTAAAGGCGGCCTTTGAACTGCGAATCGCCTGCCTGGCGGGATACACACCGGACCTGACGGGCTGCATACAATGCGGCAGGGAGGAGCCGGAGCGCTTCGACCTCAGCGCCGGGTGTCTGGAATGTGCCGGTCACCGGAGCCCGGAGTCCGGGGGCCTGCGGATGCCGGTGACCCCAGGGGTCCTGGCGGCCATGCGGTACGTCGTGTACTGTGAGCCCAAGCGGCTGTTTTCCTTCGCTCTGCCCCAGGAGGCCCTGGAGGGCCTGGGTGGCATTACCGAGGGCTTTCTCATGACCCAGCTGGAGCGGAGCTTTTACACACTGGACTTTTACAAGTCCCTGACCCTGACGGTGCCGGGGCTGCCCGATCTGGGCGCCGGCGCCGGTACACATAACGGAGAATCGAAACATGTCTGAATTATACGAAAGATCCATGGAAAAGCTGGAGCTGGACCGGGTGCTGGAGCTGTTGGCAGAGCGGGCCTGCTGTGCCGACGCCAAGGCCCGGTGCCGGAGCCTGAGGCCCAGCGGCGACCTGGAGGACGTGCGCCAGGCCCTGGATGAGACCACGGCGGCCTGCACCATGAGCCAGGTGAAGGGCAGCCCCTCCTTTTACGATGTGAAGGACGTGAACGTGGCCCTGGAGCGGGCGGACCGGGGCGGCTGTCTTTCCACCAAGGAGCTATTGCAGATCGCGGGGGTCCTGCGCTGCGCCAGAAACGCCGCGGCATACTGCGGGGACGAGGACGCGGACTCTATTTTGAAGCCCCGGTTTTCCGCCCTGACCCCCAACAAATACCTGGAAGAGAAGATCACAGGGGCTATTCTGTCTGAGGAAGAAATCGCAGATTCCGCCAGCCCAGAGCTGAGTGATATCCGGCGGCACATCCGAATCCAGGGGGCCAAGATCAAGGACGGTCTGCAGAAGATCATTTCCTCGCCCTCCTTTGCCAAGTACCTGCGGGACCCCATCATCACCATCCGCCAGGACCGGTATGTGGTCCCGGTGAAAAGTGAATTCAAAAACGAGATCCCCGGCCTGGTCCACGACGTGTCCGCCTCCGGCTCCACCTTCTTCATTGAGCCTATGAGCGCCGTCAACGCCAACAACGCCCTGCGGGAGCTGGCCATTCGGGAGAAGAAGGAGATCGAGCGGATCCTGGCGGAGTTGTCCGCCGAGGCGGCGGCCTATCGGGACACCATCAGCGAGGACTACCGGCTCATGGTGGAGCTGGACGTGATCTTTGCCAAAGCGAAGCTGTCCTACGCCATGGGTGCCGGGGCGCCGGAAATGAATGACAGAGGCGAAATTGAGCTCAGACGGGCCCGGCATCCCCTCATCGATCCCAAGAAGGTGGTGCCCATCTCCCTGCGGCTGGGGTCCGACTTTGACACGCTTATTATCACCGGCCCCAACACCGGCGGCAAGACCGTGACCTTAAAGACCATCGGCCTTCTCACCCTCATGGCCGAGTGCGGCCTGCACATTCCCGCCGGGGACGGCAGCAGGCTCTCCACCTTTGACCGGGTGCTGGCGGACATCGGCGACGAGCAGTCCATTGCCCAGTCCCTGTCCACCTTCTCCGGCCATATGCGGACCATTGTGGACGTGGTGGACCAGTGCGATGACCGGAGCCTGGTGCTCTTTGACGAGCTGGGCGCCGGTACGGACCCGGCGGAGGGCGCGGCTCTGGCCATGGCCCTCATCGAATACTGCCGGAAGACCGGCAGCCGGGTGGCGGCCACCACCCACTACGCGGAGCTGAAACTCTACGCCATGCGGACCGATGGGGTCATGAACGCCTCCTGCGAGTTCAACGTGGAGACCCTGCAGCCCACCTACCGGCTGCTCATCGGGATCCCCGGCAAGTCCAACGCTTTTGCCATTTCCCGGAAGCTGGGCCTGTCCGAGGACATTATCAAGAAGGCCCGGGACATGGTCAGCCAGTCCGACAAGGATTTTGAGGACGTGCTGAGCCAGCTGGAAAGCCAGCGGCAGCAGATGGAGAGCGCCCGGCAGGAGGCCGAGCGGCTCCGGACGGAAACCGCCAAGATCAAAGAACAGAGCGAGGACATGCAGGCCCAGATCCAGAAGGAGCGGGATAAGGCCGTGGAGAAGGCCCGGCAGGAGGCCCAGTACATTCTGGAAGACGCCCGCCGGGCGGCCAACCAGGTCTCCGAAGAGCTGAAACAGATGCGCAAGCAGATGAAGGACTCCGCGGACATCCAGGGCTTCAACCAGCGGCAGGCGGAGCTGCGCCGGGGCCTGAACCAGGCGGAGGATGCCCTGCGGGAGAAGCAGGTGGTCAAGGAGCGGCCTAAGCCCAGCCGGGATCCCATGCCGGGCGACACGGTGGAGCTTCTGAAATTCGGCAGCCGGGCCACGGTGCTGGGCAGAAACAAGGACGGCACCTATTCCCTGAAAGCCGGTATCATGAATCTGACAGCAAAGCCCGAGGAAATTTACCTCATCGAAAATGCCAACAAGGTCCAGGTGAAGAAAAAGCCCGCCCCCACGGGCCGGGAATTCCGGAACTCCGCCATGAGCCAGGAGATCGACCTCCGGGGCATGGACGCCATCGAGGCGGTGTGCGTCCTGGACCGGTTCCTGGACGACGCCATGCGGAACAACCTGCAGACCGTGCGGATCATCCACGGCAAGGGTACCGGCACCCTGCGGGCCGCGGTCCAGGAGGACCTGCGCCGGAACAAATACATCAAAAAATTCCGGCTGGGGGCCTATGGAGAGGGCGAAGACGGGGTCACCATCGCGGAATTTGTCTGAGAAACGGTTGACTATTGCGCCCCAATTTGATATGATACAATAAGTTTCTGTTACGGGAACCAAGGCAACGCGTGCGAGGAGTGGGTTTTGTTATGTATAAACAGCAGTGTGTCGTGAAATGTGAATCCGGGCTTCACAACAAGCAGGTTACTTACTTCGTACAGAAGGCCAACGAGTTCAAGTCCAGCGTTTGGCTGGAGGTGGACAGCCGGAAGATGAACGCCAAGAGCCTCTTGGGCATCATGTCTCTGGGCGTGGTCACGGGAACCAACGTGACCTTGATCGCCGACGGCGCAGACGAGAAGGAGGCTGTGGAGGCCCTTTCCGATCTTCTGCAGCGGGATATTTTCTAAGCAAGAAACCAAAAACTGCCTCTGCGCCGCATCCGCCGCGCCGGGGCAGTTTTCTTTATGGAGGAGACTATGACCTTCCAGGAGTTGAAGGAAAAGGCCCTGTCCCTGCCCTACGCCCCCGGGGTGTACATCATGCGGGACAAGACCAACACCGTGATCTATGTGGGAAAGGCAAAAAAACTCAAGAACCGGGTGAGCCAGTACTTCCAGGACTCGGCGGCCCACACGCCGAAGACCAAGATGATGGTGTCCAAGATCGACCACTTTGACGTGATCGTGGCGGCCTCGGAGTTTGAGGCTCTGGTGCTGGAATGTTCCCAGATCAAGCAGTATATGCCTAAGTACAACATCCTGTTGAAGGACGACAAGGGCTATCCCTATCTGCGGCTGGACATGCATGAGGAATACCCCAGGATCACCCTGGTGAACAAAATGGCTCAGGACGGGGCCACCTATTTCGGCCCCTACGGCAGCCGGGGCCTGAGCCAGAACGCCATCGTGGCCATTGAAAAGGCCCTGAAGCTGCCCCAGTGCAGCAAGCAGTTCCCCAGGGACCTGGGGAAGGAGCGGCCCTGCCTCAACTATCAGATGAATCTCTGCTCCGGCTGGTGCCAGCTGTCCAAGACTTCCCAGCAGTATAAAAAGGTGATGGAACAGGCGAAAATGCTCCTGTCCGGGGACTACAAGGTCCTGGCGGCAGAGATCCATGACGAGATGCTGGAGGCTTCGGACAATCTGGAATTCGAGCGGGCGGCGGAGCTGCGGGACCGGCTGAAGGCCGTGGAGTCCCTGGGCGAAAAGTCCCTGGTCACCGCCGGGACCCAGGCGGACACGGACGTGGTGGGCTTTTACCAGACCGAGGCCCGGGCCTGCTTTGCGGTGCTGCACTTCTTCGGCGGGGCCCTGGTGGACAAGGATTATGAAATTTTACCGGTCCAGGAGGATCCGGAGGCGGCGGTCAGCAGCCTGGTAAAGCAGTATTATTTGGCCCGGGGTCTGGCCCCCAAGGTGGTGATGCTGCCCACGGCCATGGAGGACGGGGAGCTCTTTGAGGAGTTACTGTTCCGGGAGAACGGCAAGCGGACCCGGATCCGGGTGCCCCAGCGGGGGGACAACGTGCGGCTGACGGAACTGGCGGAGAAAAACGCCAGGGAAGAGGCGGAGCGGGTCACCACCCGGGAGGAGCGGATCGCGGGATCCCTGACCCTTTTGGGGAAGATGCTGTCCATGGAGCCTCCCCGCCGGATCGAATCCTTTGATATTTCCAACATGGCGGGCACGGACATCGTGGCCTCCATGATCGTCTACGGCAACGGCAAACCGGAGAAGAAAAGCTACAAGCGGTTCAAGGTGGAGGGCCTCAGCGACCAGGACGACTACGCATCTATGTACCAGGTCCTGACCCGGCGGTACACCCGGCTCAAAAACGGGGATCCGGGCTTTGACACCGCCCCGGACCTGATCCTGCTGGACGGCGGCGCCAACCATGCCGCCGTCGGCGAGCGGGTCCTGGGAGAATTGGGCCTGAATATTCCGGTGTTCGGCATGGTAAAGGACAACCGCCACAGGACCCGGGCTCTGACTGACGCCCGGGATAACGAGATCGCCCTCATCGGCCAGACAGCGGTGTTCGCCCTGGTGGGCAGCATCCAGGAGGAGGTCCACAGGTTCGCCATCACCTATCACCGGGAGCTGCGGAGCAGACGGCTCCGGTATTCCAAGCTGGATGAGATTCCGGGCATCGGCCCCAAGCGGAAGGAGCAGCTGCTCAAGAAATTCAAGTCTCTTTCCGCCATTTCCAAGGCCAGCTTAGAGGAGTTGGAGGAGGTCCTGCCCGTAAGCGCTGCCGAGGCCGTGCAGCGGTTCTTTCAGGAAAAGGAGGAAACACCATGCGAGTCATCACAGGTTCCGCCCGAGGGGTGACCCTGAAAACGCCCCAGGGACAGGCCACCCGACCCACTACGGAGCGGGTGAAGGAGGCCCTGTTCAGCGCCATTCAGTTTGACATTCCAGGGGCCAGGGTCCTGGATCTGTTTGCCGGCACCGGGCAGTTGGGCATCGAGGCCCTGAGCCGTGGGGCTCAGCGGGCTGTGTTCGTGGATCAGCAGAAGGCTGCCGCGGATCTGGTCCGGGAGAACCTCCGCAGGACCCGTCTGACGGACCGGGCCCAGGTGATCCAGGGGGAATACGGGGCCTATCTTGCCCGGTGCCGGGAGAAATTCGACATTATTTTCCTGGACCCGCCCTATGCGGAGACCTTCCTGGAAAATGCGTTAAAACGGATTTCGGAAATTGACATTTTATCGGACAATGGTATAATAGTAGCGGAAAGCCCCGTGGGGAAGACCCTTCCCGGGGATTTTCCCGGGCTTTTTCAAAAAAAGAGCTATCGATACGGCATCACCGCCATTACTCTGTATGGCAGATCCGTGGCGGGAGGCACCTATGAAGATCGCAATCTATCCGGGAAGCTTTGATCCCGTGACCAACGGCCATTTGAACATTATCCGCCGGGCCGCCAGTATTTTTGACCGGCTCATCGTATGTGTTATGGTCAATTCCGGGAAGAATCCCATGTTCACCCAGCAGGAGCGGGCGGAGCTGATCCGCCGGGTCACCGCCGACATTCCCAATGTGGAGGTGGACACCGCCGACGAACTGCTGGCGGACTACGCCCGGCGCAGAGGCGGCTGCGTCATCGTCAAGGGGCTCCGGGCCGGATCGGATTTTGAAAACGAGTTCCAGATGGCCCTGATCAACCATAAGATCAATGAAAATCTGGATACCATGTTCCTGACAGCGGAGCATCAGTACATGTACCTCAGCTCCAGCACCGTGAAGGAGCTGGGCCGGTACGATGTGGACCTGACGGACTTCCTGCCCCGGGAGATCATTCCGGACTTCCAGGTACGAATGAAACAGATCAAACAGTCGAAATAAATATAAGGAGGAATTCCGATGCACGACAACGGCATTGAGGACATCATCACAAAACTTTACGACATGATCCAGGACGCCAGGGCTATGCCCTTTGGCGCGGACAAGTGCGTGGTGGAGCGGGAGCGGGTCCTGGATCTGCTGGATGAAATTTCCAACCAGCTGCCCGGAGAGCTGAAACAGTCCAAGACCATCGTGGACTCCAAGCAGGAGCTCATCGCCAACGCCAAGAAGGAGGCCGAGGGCATTATCCGCAACGCCCAGCAGCAGGCCAAGACCATGATCAGCAAGGAGGCCGTGGTCCAGGAGGCCCAGCGCCAGGCTGACGAAATGATCAAGAACGCTCAGGCCAAGATCAAGGAGCTGAAGCAGGTCACCAACGACTATGTGGACGACGCCCTGAAGCGCACCGAGGAGGCCATCAACGGCGCCCTCAGCGACGTGCGGGATTCCCGGAACCGTCTGCACCAGATGAACGGAGCCGGGGGCCGGAAGCCCGGCGCGCCCTCTCCCGTGATCGAGGATATTTGAACCCATATAACAGGCCATTTGATCTCATTTGGCCTGTTATTTTTGAATACGCCGAAATTGGAGGAATTTCTATGGACTATATGGAACGCTATGCCTTATGGAAAAATGCCCCCGGCATGCCCCAGGAGGTCGTAAACGAGCTGGAGGCCATTGCCAATGACCCGGAGGAGCTGAAGAGCCGCTTCGGAAGTGACCTGCAGTTCGGCACCGCCGGCATGCGGGGTATTATGGGCGCCGGGTCCAACCGGCTCAACCGCTATACCGTCCGCCGGGCCGCCCAGGGCATGGCCGCCTGGCTGAATACCACGAACCTGCCCAAGTGGGCCGCCATCGGCTATGATTCCCGGCACAACTCCCGGCTTTTCGCGGAGGTCTGCGCCGTGGCCTTTGCCGAGGCGGGCATCGAAGCCTGGATCTATGACCGACTGGCTCCCACCCCCATGCTGTCCTACGCCGTCCGGACGCTGGACTGCGGCTGCGGCGTGGTAATCTCCGCCAGCCACAACGCCGGGGCCTACAACGGCGTCAAGTGCTACGGCCCTGACGGCTGCCAGATGACGGACGAGCCCGCCAAGATCGTCATGGAGAAGATCGAGACCATTCCCTTCTTCCAGCCAGAGGAGAAGAGCTTTGAAGGTTTTTTGGCGGAGGGGAAGATTCGGTACATTCCCCAAAAGATTTGGGAGAGCTATTATGAGACGGTGATGGCAGAGGCCATGAACCTGGACTGCCTGAAAAACGCCGGGTTGGAGATCGTCTACACGCCCCTCTGCGGCACCGGCAACGAGCCGGTCCACGCGGTGCTGGGCCGTCTGGGCGTCAAGTTCCACACCGTGGCCTGCCAGGAGAAGCCCGACGGAGACTTCAAGACCTGCGAATATCCCAACCCGGAGACCGACGCGGCCCTGAACGAAAGCTATAAAGTGGCCAAGACCGTTCCCTGCGATGCCATTCTGGGCACGGATCCCGACGCCGATCGGCTGGCCATCGCCGTGCCGGAGGGAGAGGGCTTCCGGAAGCTCAGCGGCAACGAGCTGGGCTGCCTGCTGCTGGACTACATCCTCAAGACCCGGACGGAGCGGGGAGACCTGCCCACGGAGGCGGAGGCGGTGCGGAGCATCGTGTCCTCGCCCCTGGCGGACCGGGTGGCGGAGCACTACGGCTGCCGGATCAAGAAGGTCCTGACGGGCTTTAAGTACATCGGCGGCGAGATCCTGGACCTGGAACAGGCGGGCCACGCGGATCGGTTCGTCTTTGGCTTTGAGGAGAGCTGCGGCTATTTGAAGGGCACCTATGCCCGGGATAAGGATGCCATCGTAGCCTCCATGCTGACCTGTGAAATGGCCGCCAGCCTGAAGCAGCAGGGCAAGACCATCCTGGACGCCCTCCACGAGCTGTACGCCCGGTTCGGCATTTATCTGAGCCATGTCCGCAGCATTGAGCTGAAGGGCGCCGACGCCATGGACCAGGCGGCGGAAATGATGAGAAAGCTCCGGGCCAATACCCCTGCCAAGGTGGCGGGGCTGGATGTGACGGAGGTCAACGACTACCTGTCCGGCGTCAGCCGGGATCTGACCACCGGGGCGGAGACCAAGATCGACCTGCCCAGCTCCAATGTGCTGGAGTTGGTGCTGGGCGGTCACGGCAGCGTCATCGCCCGGCCCTCCGGTACGGAGCCCAAGGTGAAGTTCTATTACACCGCCGTGGGGGCCACGGCGGAGGAGGCCCAGGCTCTGCTGGAGGCCATGGAGAAAGAAATTCCTTAATAAAACAGAAAGCGACCGCCGGATAATTCCGGCGGCCCGCTTTCACATAGGACGTATAACATCAGAGGGCTGCAGATTGCGGCTCTCTGATGTTTGTTATTGCTTTTTCTTGGCGGCCCGAAGGTCCGGCATACGGTAAATAAAGAACCACAGGGGCAGGCACCAAGCAATACCGCCGAAAATGTCCAGCGCCGAATGCTGCTTGACGAAGACCGTGGAAATGCTGATGAGAAAGGCCAGAATCGCGGCGGAGAGCCGGAACTTTTTAAGGCCCTTGCAGCGGAAGACCGCAATGACGCCGCCGATGGAGCCGATCACATGCATGCTGGGGAACACATTGGTATTGGTGTCCGCCGCATAGATCCGGCCCAGCATCCAGGTGAAAATATTCTTTCGGGGGAAGGGATCCGGCCGCAGGTCCTGGCCGTTGGGCACCAGTATGCAGAACAGCAGGGCGCTGCAGAAGCCGATGAAGATGAAGGCCATGTATTTCCGGAATCCGGCGGCATCCTTGAACAGCAGATACAGGCCCACGGCCACCAGGAAGGGATACCACATGCAGTAGGGCAGGGCGAAGCCCTCTAAAAAGGGGATTTTGTCGTCCAGGGGAATGTAAGAGGACCAATAGGGCTTATCCGGGGACACGTACCACTCCGTCAGAAAGAACAGAGCCAGATATATGGGGAGCAGCAGGACCAGCCAGACGTGGGGATTCTCCCGGACAAAGGCCCGGATCGTGGCCCACAGACCGGGCTTAGGGCCGGGAAGGATGCTCTTCTGGGGTTCGGTATCGTTCATGTGTGCCTCCTGCGGGCCGGCTTAACGCCTGAATTCTATTCTAATTATACCGGATTTCCGGGAAAAGGGAATAGACAAAATCCGGTCTTTGTCCTGCGGGGGGAAGGGCGAAACGGATAGGCGGAGATGGGGGAAATTCGGCTCGTTCAAGAATGTACAAAAAAAGATTGCGCACCCAGGGGATTTGTGCTAAAATAACAAAAATAGCATTGATATCTGGGGCAGAATCGGAAAGGAGCACAGCAAATTGAAGATCCAAGAATCCGCAGAAAATTATTTGGAAACGATCCTGATGTTGAAAAACCGGAAGGGTGCGGTCCGGTCCATTGACATTGCCAACGAGCTGGAGTTTTCCAAGCCCAGCGTCAGCGTGGCCATGAAGAATCTCCGGGAAAACGGATATATCGAGGTGGACGGGGACGGCTTTATTTCTCTGCTGCCCTCCGGCGTGGCCATTGCTGAAAAGATCTATGAGCGCCACACAGCCATTTCGGACTGGCTGGTGGCCCTGGGGGTGGATCCCGCCGTGGCGGCGGAGGACGCCTGCCGCATTGAGCATGTGATCTCCGCCGAGAGCTTTGAAGCGGTGAAGAAGCACGTGCAGCGGGTCCGGGAATCGGAAGGAAAATAAAGGAAGGCCGCCGGGGCTCCGGCGGCCCTTCTGCGTTTAACGCGGATACAGATAGGAGGAACGCGGCACCGGGGTTCTGGTGCCGCGTTTTGCTCAAAATTATTCGCCGGGGTCCAGCTTTACGACCTTGCCCATGTTCCACAGACGTACCACCCGGGCGGTGGCGTCCTCCTTGCTGGCCTGGTCGGTGTACTCGGCATAGGCGGTCTGGGCGCCGCAGTCCAGGCACTCCACATACACGCACCAGCCGCCCTCATGCTGGATGCAGCCAACGCCCCGGCAGTTGGGGCAGTCTTCCAGGAAAATCTCGTTCGGTTCTGTCATAGTTCTCACTTCCCTTGCTTGCGCTCCTCCATCCACTGGAGGAACTCGTCATAGGTGCCCATACGGTCGATGATGGTGCCGTCGGGCTGGAATGCGATCACCCGGTTACAAACGGAGGACAGCATCTCATGGTCATGACTGGCCAGGAACACCACCCCGGGGAAGGCCTCCAGGCCCTTGTTCACGGCCTGAATGGACTCCATGTCCAGGTGGTTGGTGGGCTGGTCCAGCAGCACCACGTTGGCGCCGGAGAGCATCATCTTGGACAGCATGCACCGGACCCGCTCGCCGCCGGAGAGCACGTTTACGGGCTTGAACACATCCTCGCCGGAGAACAGCATCCGACCCAAGAAGCCCCGGAGGTACACGTCGTCCTTTTTGGCGGAGTACTGGCGGATCCAGTCCACCAGCTCCATGGTGCAGCCCTCAAAATAGCTGGTGTTGTCCTTGGGCAGGTAGCTCTGGGAGGTGGACACGCCCCAGCGGTAGGATCCCTCGTCAGGCTCCAGCTCCCCCATAAGGACCTGGAACAGGGCGGTCTGGGCCAACTCGTTTTCACCCACCAGGGCGATCTTGTCCGTGCGGTTCACGGTGAAGTGGACCTTGTCCAGGAGCTTCACCCCGTCCACGGTGACGGAAATGTCGTTGACGGCCAGAATGTCCTTGCCCAGCTCCCGCTCGGGGGTGAAGCCCACGAAGGGGTAGCGCCGGGAGGAGCAGGGCATTTCCTCCACCGTCAGCTTATCCAGAAGACGGCGGCGGGAGGTGGCCTGCTTGCTCTTGGCCTTGTTGGCGGCGAAGCGCTGGATGAAGAGCTGGAGCTCTTCGATCTTCTCCTGGTTCCGCTTGTTCTTGTTGCGGATCAGGCTCTGGACCAGCTGACTGGACTCATACCAGAAGTCGTAGTTGCCCACGTACATCTTGATCTTGCCGTAGTCAATGTCCACGATGTGGGTGCAGACGGTATTGAGGAAGTGCCGATCATGGGACACGGCGATGACGGTGCCGGGGAAGTCCAGGAGGAAATCCTCCAGCCAGTTGATGGATTCAATATCCAGGTTGTTGGTGGGCTCGTCCAGCATCACAATGTCGGGGTTGCCGAACAGCGCCTGGGCCAGCAGTACCTTCACCTTCAGCCGGGGATCCGTGTCCGCCATGGAATCGTAGTGGTTCTCCACGGGAACTCCAAGGCCCTGGAGGATCCGGCTGGCGTCGGACTCTGCCTCCCAGCCCCCCATTTCCGCAAACTCGCCCTCCAGCTCCGAGGCCCGCATACCGTCCTCGTCGGAGAAGTCCGGCTTTTCATACAGGGCGTCCTTTTCCTTCATCACATCGTAGAGCCGGCGGTTGCCCATGATGACGGTATCCATGACGGAATACTCGTCGTAGGCGTTCTGGTTCTGCCGCAGGATGGACATCCGGACCCCGGGCTTCAGGGAAACAGAGCCGCCGGTGGATTCCAGTTCCCCGGACAGGACCTTCAGGAATGTGGACTTGCCCGCGCCGTTGGCGCCGATGACGCCGTAGCAGTTGCCGGGATCGAATTGCAGGTCCACATGCTGGAACAGCCATTGGCCGCCGAACTGCATGCTCAAATTACTGACCGTGATCATTCTATGGTTCCTTTCCAATTTGAGAAATATTCAATAACCAGGTTAGTTTACCACAAAATCCGGAAAAAGGGAAATAAAATTTTCCTCGGGGGGGTTGCTTTTTTGGAAGAAGGGACTATAATAGCTTTAGCACTCGAACAACGTGAGTGCTAATACGAAAAGGACGTGACGATCATGGCGAAAAAACAATTCAAAGCAGAATCCAAGCGGCTCTTGGATCTGATGATCAATTCCATTTACACCCATCAGGAGATCTTCCTCCGTGAAATTTTGTCCAATGCCTCCGACGCCATCGATAAGCTGGCCTATCTGTCCCTGACCGATGAGAAGGTGGGGCTGAACCGCAGCGATTTTAAGATCCGCATTGTCCGGGATAAGGACAAGGGCACCCTCACCGTTTCCGACAACGGCATCGGCATGAGCAAGGAGGAGATGGAGGAGAACCTGGGCACCATCTGCAAGTCCGGATCTCTGCAGTTCAAGTCCGACATGGAGAAGATGGACGACGTGGACATCATCGGCCAGTTCGGCGTGGGCTTCTACTCCGCCTTTATGGTGGCCGACGAGGTCACGGTGATCTCCAAGAAATACGGCTCCGACGAGGCCTTTGCCTGGACCTCCTCCGGCGCCGACGGCTATACCATTGCCCCCTGCGAGAAGGAGACCGTGGGCACCGACGTTATCATGAAGCTGAAGGCCGACACTGAGGACGAGAAATACTCCCGGTTCCTGGAGGAGTACGAGATCCGCTCCCTGGTGCGAAAGTATTCCGACTACATCCGCTACCCCATCGTCATGGACTGCGAGCACTCCGAGATGAAGCCCGGCACCGAGGAAAAACCGGAGTATGAGACCGTGGTGAAGGAGGACACCCTGAACTCCATGGTGCCCATCTGGCAGCGAAACAAGAAGGACGTGACCGAAGAGGAATACCAGTCCTTCTACCGGGAGAAATTCTTCGACTATGAGGAGCCCCTGGCTCACATCCACCTGAGCGTGGAGGGCGCCGTGACCTACAAGGCCCTGCTGTACATCCCCGGCCAGGCTCCCTATGATTTCTACACCAAGGATTACAAGGCCGGACTGCAGCTCTATTCCTCCGGCGTTATGATCATGGAAAACTGCGAGGATCTGCTGCCGGAGCACTTCCGTTTTGTGCGGGGCGTGGTGGACTCCCAGGACCTGTCCCTGAACATCAGCCGTGAGATGCTCCAGCATGACCGCCAGCTGAAATTCATCGCCGCAAATCTGGAAAAGAAGATCAAGGCGGAGCTGGTGAAGCTCCAGGAGAGCGACCGGGAGAAGTACGAGAAGTTCTTCTCCGCCTTTGGCCGCCAGCTGAAATACGGCGCCGTCAGCGACTATGGCACCCATAAGGAGGCGGTCCAGGACCTGCTGCTGTTCTGGTCCAACAAGCAGGGCAAGCTCATTACCCTGAAGGAGTATGTGGATTCCATGGCCGAGGACCAGGAGAAGATCTACTTCGCCCCCGGCGAGAGCCGGGACCGCATCGCCAAGCTGCCCCAGGTGGAGACCTTGAACGCCAAGGGCTATGACGTGCTGCTCTTTACGGAGGATGTGGACGAGTTCATCGCCCAGACCCTGTCCAAGTATATGGAGAAGGACTTCTGCAACGCCTCCACCGAGGATCTGGGCCTCTGCTCCGAGGAGGAGAAGAAGCAGACCGAGGAGAAGGCCGAGGCATTGAAGGACGTGCTGACCTTCGTGAAGGACACCCTGGGCGACCGGGTGAAGGAGGTTCGGCTCAGCGCCAGCCTGGGCAGCCATCCCGTGTGCGTAGTGCCGGATTCCGGCATGAGCTTCGAGATGGAGAAGTATATGAAGCGGGCCAACCCGGAAATGGCCTATACCGCCGGGCGGATCCTGGAGCTGAACGGGGACCATCCCATGCTGTCGGCTCTGCAGAAGGCCATGACGGAGAACCCGGACCGGGCCAAGGACTACGCCCAGCTGCTCTTTGACCAGGCCCTGCTCATGGCGGACCTGCCGCTGGCGGATCCCGTGGCCTATACGGACCTGGTGTGCCGCCTGCTGGGGTAATATTCCGAGAACCTCTCGCATATCCATACTATGGCCCGGCCGTCCTTTGTGGGCGGCCGGGCTTTTTGCACCCGGTTGACGGCGGCGGGGCGCCGTGGTACAATGCACGAAAAAAGGAGGCGGTGTCATGCGGTGGTACAAAAAGGGCAGGACCCTGGGAAATCTTCTGGTCCTGCTTCTGGTCCTGTTTATTGCGCTGGGAGTACTGTATCTGAAAGCCCCGGAAACGGCGGCAAAGCTGCCAGAATTTCTCCAAGCACCGGCGGAGAAAAGCGGGGAGCTGCTGACCTATTTGAAAAGCACCGTGAGTCCTGCCGGGTGAGGCGACAAAATTCCCGAAAATATCTTGCATTTTTTGGAATGGACTGATAGAATCATTGTGTGGATAAAAATCCATTTGTGAAGGGAGAAAATATCATGAGTTTTCAGTATGGATTCGATCCGACCTATGATGCCGTCTTCGGCGTGCTGGGAGCCGTCCAAGGGATCCTGGGTTTCTGGTCCCTGATCGGCATCGCCTTTTATGTGCTGTATTCCCTGGGCCTGTTCGCCATGGCCAAGCGCCGGGGAATCCGCTGCTACGGCCTGGCCTGGGTGCCGGTGGCCAACCTGTGGATTCTGGGCAGCATTTCCGACCAGTATAAGTATGTGACCGCAGGGAAAAACCAGAAGCGGCGGGGAATCCTGCTGGCTCTCAGCATTGTCATGGCAGTGCTGGCCGCGGCTTTGATCGGATATGTGATCCAGATGCTGATCGGCTTTGCGGGCGGTTATTCCAACATAAGCACGGATATTCAGGTCATGCGGGCAGTAGGCGGCATGCTGATCCTCTGGTTCCTGATGCTGGTGGTCAGCGTTACGCTGGCGGTATTTGAGTACATTGCCCTGTATAATCTGTATCACTCCGCCATGCCGGAGAACGCCACGCTGTTTTTGGTGCTGTCCATTCTCTTCAGTGTGACGATCCCCTTCTTTGTGTTCGCCTGCCGGAACAAGGACGGCGGCATGCCCCAGCGGTACGCGCCCGCCCCCGAGGCCCAGCCCGTGTATATGCCGGCGGCCCCGGCCCAGGCCGCTCCCGTGGAGACGCCCGCCGCTCCCGCCGCTCCCGAGGCTCCGGCGGAGCCGGAGATGCCTGCGGCACCGGAGGCACCTCAGAATCCCGAAGAGAATTAAACGGCGGCCCGCCGTGTGCAAAAAAGCGCCTGTCCGTATCAGACAGGCGCTTTTCTTATCGGGTTTTCAGCAGGGGCTTTTCCACCCGCTTGTAGAGGGCCACGGTGAGGACCGAGACCACCACGCCCTTGATGAGGTTCAGGGGCGCCACGGCGAAGAGCACAAAGGTGGACAGGGAAGAAATATGAGGATTGATGGCGGAGCCCATGGCGAGAATGGTATCCAGGGGCAAGCCATAGAGCTGGGCGAACTTGGGCAGCAGATACACCGCGTTGAAGATGCTGCCGAACACCGTCATGAGCACAGTGCCCAGGGCCAGGCCCCGGATGGCAGTGGACTTGGTCTTCTTGACATGATACACAATGACGGCGGGCAGAACCAGAGTGCAGCCCACGGCGAAGTTGGCGAAATCTCCCACAAAGGCGGTGGAGGTGCCCTTCAGCAATAACTTCAGGAGAATCTTCAGCCCCTCGCAGGCCACGGCGGAGGAGGGGCCCAGGAGGAAGCCGCACAGCAGCACGGGGACCTCGCTGAGATCCAGCTTATAAAACTCCGGCGCCAGGAAGGGCAGGGCGAAGTCCAGCATGTGGAGTACGGTGGCCAGGGCGCTCATCATGGCGATGATTGTGATACGTCGGGTGGGGGAGACCTTCCGGCGGCTGGGCAGGAGATAACGCTCCGCCAGGTGGGACAGGAGAGACAGGGCCAGAATGATGCCCAGGCAGACCAACAGGAAGGTCAGGTTTTCTTTTGCGGTTTCCAGCAGTTTTGACATAGTGTTCACCTCGTAAAAAATGCCCGGAGAATCTTCTCCGGGCATAAAAAGGCGCACTTATGGCGTGATCTTCTTCCATCCAGACTATACTGTCGGTATCGGAATCGCACCGATTCGGCCCGAAGGCTCGCGGACTATACCGCCGGTCGGGAAATGCTCCCTGCCCTGAAGATTCTTCTGTTGTGATGGCAAGAGTATAGCATAGGATCTTCCAAATGGCAAGGACCGGATTCAAGAAAATAATGACGATTCCGTAAAATGTTCCGGGAAATGGTTGCATTTTGGTTACAATATGCTATAATGTCGATAAATGGCCGGAGAAGCGAGGGGATAGTATGATCTGCGCCTTTACCGGCCATCGGCCGGAGAAGCTGCCCTGGGGCACCCGGGAGGGGGACCCCCGGTGTGAGGCTCTGAAGCGGCAGATCCGTCTTGCCGTGGAGCGGGCAGCCCGGGCCGGAGCGGTGGGCTTTGCCTGCGGCATGGCCCGGGGCTGCGACTTCTACTTTGCCGAGGCGGTGCTGGACCTGAAAAAGACTCGGACGGATCTCCGGCTGGAGGCCTGGCTGCCCTGCGAGGGACAGCCAGACCGGTGGCCCCGGCAGGACCGGGACCGGTATGAGGGGCTGCTTTCCCGCTGCGACCGGGTGATCCTGGTGGAGCGGGAATACTCCGAGGGCTGCATGCTCCGCAGAAACCGGGCCATGCTGGACCGGGCGGACCGGCTCATCAGCGTGTACTCCGGCGGCGGAGGCGGCACCGGCCAGGCCGTGGCCTATGCCAAGTCCAGAGGCTTATTCATCGACGCTCTCTGGCTGTGAGGCCCCGGGCATTTTGAGACCCTGGATCTTGCCCTCCGGGGCGGTGGAGGTCACGTCGCCGCCGATGATCTGGCCTTCATAGACCAGTAAGGTGGCGTAGACCGGATCCGCTGCATCCGGGTAATTCTGGACGGCGTAGACGTACCGGGTGACGGTCTTCCCGGCATAGGGACTCAGGTCGAAGCCCTGGCTCTTCTGCAGGGCGTTGTACCGGCTGTAGACCTCCGAGGGTTTCTCGGGGATCCGGACCTGCTGGGTCTGGACCGGGGAGTGGGTCACGCTCCAGCCCAGGTCCGTCAGATATCTCACCCGGTCCTCGTTGGTGGAAATGGCCAAGGTGGGCTCCGTCTCCGGGGCCTGGCTCTGTCTGCCGCCGGCCAGAAGGGTAACGAGGACCAGAGCCAGCAGCAGGGCTGCAGCAGCGACTGCGATCTTTTTCTTATTGATTTTCGCGGTCATGACTACCATAAAAGATCCCTCCGTTTGCGATCGAATGTGTTACAGACTATTCACGGGGCGGGGGGAATATGAGGAAGATCATGGACAGACTGGATAAATTTCTGGCCGCCTGGGGCGGCCTCACCCGGAGCCAGGCCAAGGAGGCCCTGAAAGAGGGCCGGGTGACGGTGGACGGGATCCCGGAACGGGACGGCGCCCGAAAGGTGGACGCGGCCCGGACCGTGGCCCTGGACGGCCGGGCCCTGGCCCGGCAGGAGGGACCCGTGGTCCTGATGCTGCACAAGCCCGCGGGCTTTGTGACCTCCACCCAGGATCCCCGGGACCGGACGGTGATGGAGCTGCTGCCGCAGGAATACCGGAACCGGGGGATCAACCCCGTAGGACGGCTGGACAAGGACACCGAGGGCCTGCTGCTGTTTACCGACGACGGGGCCCTGGCCCACAAGCTGATCGCTCCGCGGCACGCCGTGGAGAAGATATATTATGCCCGTCATGAGGGACAGGCGGGGCAGGCGGATGCCCTCGCCTTCGCCTCCGGCCTGACCCTGCGGGACGGGACCCTGTGCAGACCCGCGAAGCTGGAGCCTCTGGGCCCCGGCGAGAGCCGGATCACCGTGCAGGAGGGGAAATATCACCAGGTGCGGCGAATGATGGCCGCCCGGGGCATGACGGTCCTGTATCTGAAGCGTATTGCCGAAGGCCCCCTCAGCCTGGGAGATCTGCCCCTGGGGCAGGTCCGGCGGCTGACGGAGGCGGAGATCCGGGACCTGACGGGGACGGAGAAAGGGGGAGAGGTCCGGCCTTTGGGAAAATAGCCGAGGATAAATTCCGGATTCTGGGAAAGCCTACGGAGAAATTGGAGAAATTCATAAATTTCCCGTGTGATTTTGCAATAAAATGTCAAGTTGCACTTGCAATGTGTGCAAAATGTATGTATAATCACAATGCGATTTTGTGTAATCCGCATTTATGCAAATTACTAAGGAGGGCTTCCCCGTGTCCAATCGAATTTTTCAGAGCGTTATTGTTCAGCTGAAAGAAGCTACCGACCGGGTCCTGGGCGTCATCGACGCCGAGGGAAATGTGGTATCCTGTACGGATACCGGTATCCTGGGGGATCGGTGGGCGGATGCCGCCCTGAAAGTGGGCGGCACGGTGGACTCCGTTGTGACCTGCGAGCAGAAAACCTTTCGGGCCATCGTCGGCGGCAGCAATTATTTTGAGTATGCGGTCTTTGCCGGCGGTGAGGACGAGGTGGCCAGAAGCCTATGTCTTATGGCTTACGTGGCCCTGAACGACGCCAAGACCTTCTATGAGGAGAAGCACGACAGGGGGACCTTCGTAAAGAATATCATCATGGACAACATTCTGCCCGGCGACATTTATATCCGGGCCAAGGAGCTGCACTTTGTGACCGACGCCCCCCGGGCGGTGTTCCTGGTGCGGCAGCTGGGCCATGGGGATGTGACGGCGGTGGACCTGCTCCAGGGCATGTTCCCGGACAAGAGTCAGGACTTCGTCCTCAGCATCAACGAGACGGATATTGCTGTGGTGAAGCAGGTGGCTCCCAGCGCCGGGGCGGAGGATCTGCAGAAAATCGCCCAGAGCATGGAGGAGACCCTGAAAACCGAGCTCTACCTCAAGACCGTCATCGGCATCGGCACCATTTCCAGCCATCTGCGGGAGCTGGCCGACGCCTATAAGGAAGCCCAGGTGGCCATTGACGTGGGCAAGGTCTTCGACACGGAAAAGAGCATCATCCATTATGAGAATCTGGGCATCGGACGGCTGATCTATCAGCTGCCCACCACCCTGTGCGAGATTTTCCTGTCCGAGGTGTTCAAGAAGAACTCCATCGACTCCCTGGATCAGGAGACCCTGTTCACCATCAATAAGTTCTTTGAAAACAACCTGAACGTTTCCGAGACATCTCGGAAGCTGTTTGTCCACCGCAATACTCTGGTCTACCGGCTGGAAAAGATCAAGAAGCTGACGGGCCTGGACCTGCGGCAGTTTGACCACGCCATCGTGTTCAAGGTCGCCCTCATGGTCCGGAAGTACCTGTCCTCCCGGGAGACTCACAACGTCTGATCTGCGCAGCTTGCGTACTTACAGGAGCGTCTTTAGATTATGATTGTATTTGACAACGTGGTTAAAACCTATGATACGGGAACCGAAGCCCTGCGGGGGGTCTCCATGGAGATCCAGGACGGGGAGTTCGCCTTCCTGGTGGGCCCCTCCGGCTCCGGAAAG
Source organism: uncultured Oscillospiraceae bacterium (assembly GCA_934589155.1). Lineage (GTDB taxonomy): Bacteria > Bacillota > Clostridia > Oscillospirales > Oscillospiraceae > Faecousia. The sequence continues at coordinate 48,085 of CAKTNP010000011.1, forward strand.
TCCACCATCATCAAGCTCATTACCGGTGAGCTGCACCCCACCTCCGGCTGTGTGGAGGTCAACGGCTATCACCTGGAAAAGATCAAAAAGCGGGAGATCCCCTATCTGCGCCGGACCGTGGGCGTGGTGTTCCAGGATTTCCGCCTGATCGCCAACAAGACCGTTTATGAAAACGTGGCCTTCGCCATGCGGGTCATCGGCGCCCGGGAAAAGGAGATCCGGAAGAGAGTCCCCTATATCCTGGAGCTGGTGGGCCTGGAGGACAAGGCCAAGCGTCACCCCGGAGAGCTCTCCGGCGGCGAGCAGCAGCGTGTGGCCATTGCCCGGGCCCTCATCAACAATCCCTCTATGATCATTGCCGATGAGCCCACGGGAAACCTGGACCCGGAGCGGTCCTTCGAGATCATGCTGCTGTTGGAGGAGATCAACAACCTGGGCACCACCGTTCTTGTGGTAACCCATGAGAAGGAATTGGTCGAGCAGTTCACCAAGCGGGTCATTGCCATTGACGAGGGCTTGGTAGTCAGCGACGGAATGGATGGGTACTATCACTATGAAGGGGAATAATTTCAGCTATCTGATGAAGGAAGGCGTCCGCGGCTTCTTCCTTCACGGCTTTATGTCCTTTGCCGCAATTTGTGTCACCGTGGCCTGCCTCATTATTATGGGCAGCTTCTCCCTTTTGACCTATGACATGAACGTCATGGTCAAGGATCTGGAGCAGGAAAACGAGATCCTGGTGTATGTGGACGAGAATCTGTCCGACGCCGAGGCCAAAAGCGTAGGCTCCAACATCAACATGATCCCCAACGTCCATGAGGCCATCTTCGTCTCCCGGCAGGAGGCACTGCAGAAATTCGTGGAGGAGCAGGGCAACACCGCCGCCTTCTCCGGTGTCCAGGCCGACACCTTCCGGCACCGCTTCGTCATTTCTCTGGAGGACAACTCCCAAATGCGGCAGACGGTGCAGCAGATCCGGGAGATCACCGGCGTGGCCGACGTGTCCGCCCCCTATGAGATTGCCGAGGGCCTGACCACTCTGCAGAACGTGCTGCGGCTGGTGTCTGTGGCCATCATCGCCGTGCTCATGGTGGTGTCGCTGCTCATTATCTCCAACACCGTCAAGCTGGCCATGTATGACCGGCGGGACGAGATTGCCATCATGAAAATGGTGGGCGCCACCAACGGCTTCATCCGGCTGCCCTTCGTGGTAGAGGGCTTCTTCCTGGGCATTATCAGTGCCGTGGTGGCTTTCTTCCTGGAGTGGGGCCTGTATGATTATCTGAAATCCAGCATTTCCGCAGTGGACGCCTTGTCCCTGTTCAAGCTGGTGCCCTTTACGGACGTGCTGTGGCCCATGGTCATCGTCTTCGGCGTGGCCGGCCTGTTTGTGGGCGTGTTCGGCAGTCTGCTGTCGATCCGCAAGTTCTTGGACGTGTAAAAAGGAGCGATTCTTGTGAAGAAGAGAAGATTATTGGTGTCGATCATGGCGGGCCTTTTGGCTTGCCTGATGGTACTGATGCTGGTGCTGAGCGCCCTGCCTGTCCGGGCCGGCGCCAAGAGTTCGTCGGAGATCCGCCAGGAGATCGACGAGATGATAGCCCAGCAGGAGGAGATCCAGGCCAAGCAGGACGAGCTGCAGACCCAGATCGACCAGAACGCATCGGATACCCAGGAGATCATCGATCAGAAAAGCGCCATTGACCAGCAGGTTCAGGTGATCCGGGAAAAGGTAGAGAACAACAACGCCCTGATCCAGGGCTACAACGACCTGATCGCCGAGAAGCAGACGGAGCTGGATGACGCGCTGGCCCGGCAGGAGGAGTTGAACGGTCAGTACAAGGACCGGCTCCGGGCCATGGAGGAGAATGGTAAGCTCTCCTATTGGTCCATCCTCTTCAAGGCCAACAGCTTTTTGGATCTGCTGGATCAGCTGACCATGATCCGTGAGATCTCCAGCCGGGACCAGAAGATGCTGGCGGAGCTCAGCAGCCTGGCCCAGGAGATTCAGGATTCCCAGGATCAGCTGGCCGAGGATAAGACCAAGCTGGAAGATGCCAAGGCCGAGCTGGAAAGCAGCCAGGAAGAACTGGAGGCGGCCCGTCAGAAGTCCGACGAGCTGCTGAAGGAGCTCATTGCCAGAGGCGATGAGTTGGCCGCCGCCTATGCCGAGCAGGAGAGCGCCAAGCAGGCGTTCAGCGACCAGATCGCCGCCTCCGAGGCCGAGTACAACCGGGCTCAGGAAGAGGAGCGCCGGCAGCAGGAGCAGGACAAAAAAAATAACGATAGCGACGATAACAATGGCGGCGGAGACAGCGGCAACGATACGCCGGATCCCAACCCCGGCAGCGGCGACGCCACCAGCGGCTTTGCCTGGCCTACGTCCTGCCGGTATATTACCAGCCCCTACGGCTCCCGGCCCAGCCCCTTCGGCGACGGCACCGCCACATGGCACACGGGCATTGACATCGGCGCCAGCTATGGAGACCCCATCTACGCCTCCAAGTCCGGCACCGTGACCATTGCCGGCTGGTCCACCACGGGCTACGGCAACTTCGTGGTCATCAACCACGGCGACGGCTCTTCCACCCTGTACGGCCACACCTCCAGTTTTATCGTCAGCGAGGGCGAGTATGTGTCCCAGGGTCAGCTGATCGCTTATGTCGGCGCCACCGGCAACGTCACAGGACCCCACCTGCATTTCAACATTTACATTGACGGCAGCACCGTCAATCCCCTGGCGTACTTACCGTAAATACCGAAATCTCCCACAGCTCCTTCGGGGGCTGTGGGCGTTGCGGTTCTTATGGGCTTCTTTTCCTGGGTGCCGAACCATGGTCCGGTATCCGGGAAAAATGGAAAAGAGGACATGTTTATGAAAAAAATCGGAAGGGCCCTGTCCTACGTTTTGGTGGGCCTGTGCGCCTCTCTTTTGACCCTGTTCTGGGTAAACGGCGGCTTCGGCAGCAATAAGACCGGCTCCAAGCTGGAGGAACTGGAAAAACGGATCACCACCTGCTTTATCGAGGAGGTGGACCCGGAGGAACTGGAGGATGCCGCGGCGGACGCCATGGTCACGGCCACCGGGGACCGGTGGAGCTATTACATTCCGGCCAGCCAGTACCAGACTTATTTGGAGCAGAGCCGGAACGCCTATGTGGGCGTGGGCATTACCATTCAGAGGGCCCAGGACGGAAGCGGCCTGGAGATCATTTCCGTTACCGACGGCGGTCCGGCCCAGGAGGCGGGGCTTCAGCCCGGGAATGTGATCACGGCCATTGAGGGCACCTCCTGCCGGGACATGGAGACCGCCGACGCCCGGAATCTGGTCCGGGGGGAGGCTGGGACCAAGGTCCGCTTCACCGTCTCGCGGGACGGCAGGGAGCAGGAATACTCCGTGGAGCGGCGCAGCATCGATACCCCCGTTGCCACCTATGAGAAGCTGGACTCGGGCTACGGCTATATCCGTATCGACAATTTTGAGTCCAAGTGCGCTAAGGAGACCATTGCCGCCATTGACGATCTGGTGTCCCAGGGGGTCAAGGGGCTGATCTTTGACGTGCGGTATAATCCCGGCGGCTATAAGGACGAGTTGGTGAAGGTGCTGGATCACCTTCTGCCGGAGGGCGTGCTGTTCCAGAGCGTGAACTACAAGGGGGAGGAGAGCCAGGACGCCTCCGACGCCGCCTGTATCAAGATCCCCATGGCGCTACTGGTCAACGGGGACTCCTATTCCGCCGCGGAGTTCTTCGCCGCGGCCCTGCAGGAATACGACTGGGCCACGGTGGTGGGCCAGCAGACCTGCGGCAAGGGCTATTTCCAGAATACCTTCCCCCTGTCCGACGGGTCCGCCGTGGCCCTGTCCGTGGGGAAATACTTCACGCCCCAGGGCCGGAGCCTCATCGGCGTGGGCGTGACGCCGGATGTGCCGGTGGAGGTGACGGAGGACCAGGCCAAGGAGATCCGGGCCGGGACCCTGGATAAAAATGAGGATCCCCAGCTTCAGGCGGCCATTTCCGCACTGAATTCTGCACAATAAGCCTTGACGGTTTTTGTGAAATCCTCTATAATCACAGACGGAAACGTTAAAAATCGGCCCAGCTTGGCCGTGGAATGAGAAAGGGCGAAAATTATGGCAAAAGAGTATAAGCTGACCCAAGCGAAGATCGACGAACTGGAGAAAGAGCTCCATTATCTGAAAACCACCCGGGAGCAGGAAGTGGTGGAACTCATCAAAGAGGCCCGGTCCTTCGGCGACCTGTCCGAAAACAGTGAGTACGACGAGGCCAAAAACGAGCAGGCCAAGCTCTATGGCCGGATCGCTGAGATAGAGGACATCCTGGCCAACGCCGTTTTGATCGAGGATGAGAACGAGGCCAGCGGCCGCATCGGCCTGGGCTGCACCGTGGTGCTCCAGGACGTGACCACCGGTGAGAAGGATACCTACAAGATCACCGGCTCCAACGAAGTGAACCCCATGGAGAACAAGTTCTCCGACGACTCTCCCTTCGGCCGGGCCCTGGTGGGCAAGGGCGTCGGCGAGATCGCCGTGGTAGAGGCCCCGACGGGCAGATTTGAATACAAGGTGCTGGACATCCAGCGGTAAGAGAAAGAGGAAAGAACATGGCAAAATTTGTACCCTCTGAGGAAATGTCCCTGACCGATCAGGTGCGGATCCGCAGAGAGAAGCTGGCCCAGCTCCAGGCCGAGGGCATGGATCCCTTCCGGGAGACCCGGTTTGACGTAGACGCCAACAGCGCCCAGATCAAGGAGAACTTTGAGGCAATGGAGGGGAAGAACGTTTCCCTGGCTGGCCGGATCATGTCCAAGCGGGGCATGGGCAAGGTCCTCTTCTGTGACCTGCGGGACTATGAGGGCCGGATTCAGCTTTATGTGAAGTTCGATGAGATGGAGGCGGCCGCCTTTGAGCGCTTCCGGAAATATGACATCGGCGATATTGTGGGCGTCAAGGGCGACGTGTTCCGGACCCAGCGGGGGGAAATCTCCGTCCGAGTCCATGAGGCCACCCTGCTGAGCAAGGCTCTGCTGCCCCTGCCGGATAAGTTCCACGGCCTGACGGACCGGGAGACCCGGTATCGTCAGCGCTACGTGGATCTGATCGCCAACCCCGAGGTGAAGGACACTTTCGTCAAGCGGAGCCAGATCATGCGGGAGCTGCGGAATTACCTGGACGGCAAGGGCTTTTTGGAGGTGGACACCCCCATTCTGACCCCCTTTGAGATCGGCGCCTCCGCCCGGCCCTTTATTACCCATCACAACACCCTGAACATGGATATGGTCCTGCGGATCGAGACGGAGCTGTATCTGAAGCGGCTGGTGGTGGGCGGCATGGACCGGGTCTATGAGGTGGGCCGGATCTTCCGGAACGAGGGCATGGATCCCAAGCACAACCCGGAGTTCACCACCATCGAGCTGTACCAGGCATACACCGATTTCCACGGCATGATGGACCTGGTGGAGGATATGATGAAGACCGTGGCCATGAAGGTCTGCGGCACCCTTCAGATTCCGTACCAGGGCAAGGTCATCGACCTGAGCCACTGGGAGCGGCTGACCATGGTGGAGGCCGTGAAGAAGTACTCCGGTGTGGACTTTGCCGCCATTGCCTCTGACGAGGAGGCCATTCAGGCCGCCAAGGACTACAATGTTGCACTGCCGGAGATCCCCACCAAGGGCGCTATTCTGGCAGAGTTCTTCGACGCCTTCGTAGAGGAGCAGCTGATCCAGCCTACTTTCATCTACGATTACCCCGTGGAGAACAGCCCCCTGGCCAAGCGGAAGCCCGACGACCCCGCCTTCACGGAGCGGTTCGAGTATTTCATCAACGCTACGGAGTTCGGAAACGCATTCTCTGAGCTCAACGACCCCATCGACCAGAAGGGCCGGTTCGAGAAGCAGGTGGCCGAGCGTAAGGCTCTGGATCCCAATTCCAAGGCTCAGGTGGACTATGACTATGTGACGGCCCTGGAGTACGGCCTGCCTCCCACAGGCGGCCTGGGCTTCGGCGTGGACCGGCTGGTCATGTTCCTGACGGATTCCGCCTCCATCCGGGATGTGTTGCTGTTCCCGACAATGAAGCCGTTGGACTCTGACAAGAAGGTTTCCAAGGAAGTTTCTGCTCCTGCGGAGGCTACTCAGGCGGCTCCCGAAGTCGAGGAGAAAATTGATTTTTCCAATGTTCAGATCGAGCCTCTGTTCCAAGATCAGGTCGATTTTGACACCTTCTCCAAGAGCGATTTCCGTGCGGTCAAGGTTAAGGAATGCGAAGCTGTGAAGAAGTCCAAAAAGCTCTTAAAGTTCGTTTTGGACGACGGAACCGGCGTAGATAGGGTCATTTTGAGTGGTATTCACGAATATTATGAGCCGGAAGAACTGGTCGGTAAGACCTGCATTGCAATCACCAATCTGCCTCCGAGAGCGATGATGGGCATCGACTCCTGTGGTATGTTGATCTCCGCTGTGCATCACGAAAACGGCGAAGAAAA
>CAKTNP010000012.1 GCA_934589155.1 uncultured Oscillospiraceae bacterium
CGCCCCTTTCCCGTTGTATTCTCTTTATTCCAGGATCCATGCCGGGTCCGCGCCCAGGGGCCGGAACAGGCCGCCCTGGTCCTCTCCGGGGGTGCTACCCTCCACCGTCACCTGAACGGTCTTCCCGCTCTCCAGCTTTGCCAGGGTCAGTACCACTGCCCGGACGCAGCCCGTCAGATCCCCGGCAGACAGCAGTTCCCGGGACAGGTCCACCGTCCAGGTGCCGTCCCGCTCCGACAGGGACAATAGCTGCGTTCCCGCCGGGAAGGGATTGACCAGGCCATTGACCCCCTTGTAATTCAGCAGCGCCGTCAGGACCAGCTCCTCCGCCGTCTCGTTGGCGGTCTGGCGGACCCGGGTAGGAACGGCGGTCAGGCCGGCCCCGCCGGATACCGGCAGATACAGGTCCACGTCGAATTCGTTCAGTCCCGTCCGTACCGGTCCCACGGCGCTCTCATCCGCCGCCAGCGGCGCATTCAGGGGCCAGACGCCATAGGAGGTCAGCAGACTTCCCTCAATGTACAGCTCCACGCCGGACACCTCCTGGGTCTGGGTCAGAGTGTTGGCGATGGCTGCCAGCACCAGGTGCTGGCCCAGAGCGCCTGCGGGCCGGTTGTCCGTAAACTCCCGGGACAGGTTGACATTGCAGACCCCGTCGTCCACATTGACGCTGAGAACCCGAGTCCCCTCGGGCAGGATCCTCCGAAGGGCCTGGTCCTTGGGCCCGTCAGCCAGCTTTCCCATAAGATAGGCTTGAGCATTGTCCGTATTGGCCAGGCTCACCACCAACTCCTCACCGATGAGATACCGACCGCTCTGGTCTCCGAAATACAGGGTCATTTCCGTCCGCATCAGGTCCCCGGCCCCATCGGCCAGGAGCAGTCCTTCCCGGGACAAGGTCAGGGACAGCTTGCCGTCCAGCAAGCCTCCCTCCGTCAGAATGGAAACGCTGTTTACGTCCTCCTGTCCGAACACGGTCTTGGCGATGCAAGCCCCGGCCACGGACAGCTCCACACCGGACAGGTTAGAAAATGCCTCGCTGAGAGTCAAAAACACCGTACCTTCCTTGACCTGATATTCCAGCACCGCAAGGTCCTTGGGGAAGGGCGAAACCAGATCCTCGCTATGGGGGCCTTTGAAATAATCCTTCAGGATCCAGGTCATATCCTTCTCATGTCCAGCGATCTCCCGGATCTCTCCCCGGATCACCCCGTCCTCGCCGTCATAGCCCACCTGGGCCGTCCGGTAGTAATAGGTGTAGGGGCTTTGCATTCCCTCCGTCGAGTTCCGGTCGCCACAGGCCGTAAGGAGAAGCGCCAGGCACAGGATCAACGTCCAGGCTTTTTTCATGGCTCTTCCTCCTCTCCCCGTTCCTTCTCTACGTCAAAAGCCGGGAAGGTCACGATAAAGCGGGTGCCTCCCTCGGTCCGGGATTCCACCCGAATGGAGCCGTAGTTCCGGCCCACCATGTCATGGACAATGGACAGGCCCAGGCCGCTGCCTCCGGCCTGCCGGGACCGGGCCTTATCCACCCGATAGAATCGATCGAAAATATGGGGCATGGCATCCTCCGGGATGCCCACCCCTGTATCCTCCACCGTCAGGATCAGCTCCTCCCCCCGGCGCATGAGACGCAGGGTCACGGAGCCGCCGGGCCTGTTGTACTTAATGGCGTTTTCCACCAAGTTGAACACGATCTGATACAGGTCGTCCTCCATAATGAGGATGGTCCCGCCGGTCCAGGTCTTATTCTCCAGGGTCACCCGGTCCACCGCCGCCACCGGCTCCAGCATCCGCAGAACCCGGGCCGCCGTCTCGCCGATGTCGGCGATCTCCATATCGTCCCGGGCTCCGGCGTCCATTTTGTTCAGAGACAGCAGCTTCTGGGACATTCGCGTCAGTCGGTCGGCCTCACTGCCGATGTCGCCTACAAATTCCCGGATAGTTTCCTGGTCCATGTCATTCTGCAGGATAGAATCCGACAGCAGCTTGATGGAAGCCAGGGGCGTTTTCAGCTCGTGGGAGGCGTCGGCCACAAACTGCCGCCGACGGCTCTCCGACTCCTGAAGCCTGTCCGTCAGGTCGTTGAACTCCTCTCCCAATAGGGCCAGCTCATCCCTACCCCGGAGCATGATCTTATGGGAATAATCTCCCTCCCGGATCACATGGACGGATTCCAGAATCCTCCGCATCCGCCGGGAGAAGGCCCTGGCAAAGCCGCAGGAGAAGAACACCACGATAAGCTCCAGCGCTACGGAAATGGTCAAAAGATTCTGCTGCAAAGAATCAATAAGTCCGCCGCCGCTGGTATCGTACTCCATAAGATACACTGAGCCGATAAGCAGGTTATAGTACATGATGGGCATGGCCTCCCGACTCTCCAGCACGCCTCCCGCATACCGGCAGTAAAACACGTCGTCGCCCCCCAGGGCCTGGACGATTTCCGGCAGAAGGGCCAGTTTGCCCACCTGGCGGCCGCCCTCCAGGGAGTCGTATAGCACATAGCCCGCCTGGTCCGTGACCATGACCCGGGTGGCGTTGAGATTCCCCAGCTGCCGCATGATGGTGTTCACGTTGGTCCGGTTCAGAATGTCGATGCCAGAGAAAGCGGAGGCCGTCATCTCCGCCTTATCCTCCAGGGATACCTGCTTGCTCTGAAAGATCAGCTCCCGGGTGGTAGCGGCGGCATAAAAGTTCAAAAGCATCAGGACCACCGAGGTAATGAGCACATAAAACAGGGCGTATTTCAGCTGGGAATTCCGGGGCAGCGGCAGGGACCCTTTTTTAATCTTTGAAATAGTAGCCAACTCCCCACTTTGTCAGAATGTGCCGGGGTTCCGCCGGATCGTCCTCCAGCTTCTCCCGCAGGCGGCGGATATGGACATCCACAGTCCGGATCTCGCTGCGGTACTCATAGGCCCACACCGCATCCAAAAGAGCCTCCCGGGAATAAACCCTTCCGGGATTTTTGAGCATCAGCTCCATGAGGTCAAACTCCTTGGCGGTGAGTTCCACCAGCTTCCCGTTTTTGTAGGCATTCCGCTCCCGGGTGTCCACCTGGATCTCCCCGGTGCCGATCCGGGTTGTGCTGTCCTGGGTCTCCGCAGCCTTGGGCCCGGCCCGGCGCAGCAGGGCCCGGATCCGGGCCTTTAATTCCAGGATGTTAAAGGGCTTTGTGAGGTAGTCGTCGGCACCGTGCTCAAAGCCCATGAGCTTGTCCATGTCCTCGGTCTTGGCCGTCAGCATAATGATTGGCACGTTGGAAAACTCCCGGATCTTGGCGCAGGCCGTCAGCCCGTCCATTTCCGGCATCATCACATCCAGCACAATAAGGCCCACCTCGGGGTCCCGGGCTAACTCCACAGCCTCCAGGCCGTTGGTCCCCGTGACCACATCGTAGCCTTCATTTTTCAGGTTGAATCGGATTCCTTTGACCAAGAGGACCTCGTCGTCCACCACCAGGATCTTCATGGCTTCTCCTCCACCGTTACATAGTCCCGCAGGTCTTTCAGCCGGGCCTGACCGATGCCCTCCACCTGCAATAGCTCCTCCACGGACTGAAAACTCCCGATCTCCTGTCGGTAGTCCAGGATCCGTTCCGCCAGAACCGGCCCCAGGCCGGGCAGGGCCTCCAGATCCTCCGCCGTGGCCACATTCAGGTCCAGCTTGCCCCGGGGCGCCGCATCCGTGGTCTCCACCGTTTTTTCCGTCCGGATCCGCAGACCGGAGGCCCCATTGCGCCAGACAAACAATCCCGCAAGCACCGCCGCGAACAAGAAAAGACTTCCAAAATAAATCCAAGGGCTCCGTTTTTTCATCCGCTTTTCCTCTTTTCATTGACACCGGCGGTCCGGGGCTGGTATAATATCTGAAGCCGGCACTTTGCGTACGCCTTTTCTTTTTTATTATACACGGACTTTCCCCCAGGGGCAAGCCGCCTGCACCATAAATGGAGTACAGATATGAAGAAAAATCAGCTTTTATCCCTGCTGCTCGCCTTTGTTTTGCTTTTCGGCCTGGCCCTGCCCGCCCGGGCGGAGGATGCCGTCGAGACCACGGAGCCCACCGTGGAAACCGCTCCTGCGGAAACGGAGCCCCAGGCTCTGGCCCCGGGGCTGACGGACAGCGTCATCGGCATGAATGCCGGACGTTCCCTGGCCACCCACAGCGACCTGGCCCTCAATGACAAGGCGGCCCTCCTGTATGAGATCAATTCCGATACCATGGTCTATGCCTACAACATCGACACCCAACTCTATCCCGCCAGTCTGACCAAGGTCATGACCTGCCTTGTGGCACTGGAACACGGGGATCTGGATGACATTGTCACCGTCAGCCAGGAGGCCGTCTCCGGCCTGGATCCCGACGGCAGCAATGTGGCCCTGGTCCCCGGGGAGGAAATGAGCCTGCGGGAAATGCTCTACTGCGTTATGCTGGCCTCCGCCAACGATGCCTGTCCCGTGGTGGCGGAGTACATCGCCGGCAGCGAAGCGAACTTCGTTCAGATGATGAACGATGAGGCCCAGCGTCTGGGCTGCACCAACACCCACTTTGCCAACACCCACGGCCTTCACGACGACGCCCACTACACCACCGCCCGGGACCTGCTGCGGATCTTCTCCGCAGCCCTGGAGATTGATTTCTTCCGGGAACTCTACGGCACCACCCAGCACACCGTCCCCGCCACCAATCTTTGCGGCCCCCGGGAGCTTTCCTCCACGGATCTAATGAAAAACGACGCGGAGACCCCCGACTATCTGGACAGCCGGGTAGAGGGCGGCAAGACCGGCTTCACCACTCCCGCGGGCCGCTGCTTTATGTGCACCGCCCAAGACGGGGATCTGCACTATATTTCCATTGTTCTTGGTGCCGAAAACGAGTATCTGGATAGCGGCGCCATCGTTTATCACAACTTTATGGATACAGAATCCCTGTTGGATCTGGGCTTTGATGGCTTTGCCTTTACCCAGGCTCTGTCGCCGGAGGCCCCCATCGGCCAGGCCGCCGTGTCCGGCTCCGTGGAGAAGGCCGTGGTGGCCCCCCAGCAGTCCGTAACGGCCCTGCTGCCCGTCAATTATGACACCACCGCCCTGTCCACCAGCCTGGATATGAATTCCGCCGCCCTTCAGGCGCCCCTGGAGGCCGGGACCCAGGTGGGCACCGTGCGGCTGTCCTATAAGGGTATCTGCGTGGCGGAGGCTCCCCTGGTCACCATGAATCCCGTTCGTCAGAGCGTGATCTCCTATCTGACCACCCGGGTCGCCGGTTCCATTACCTCCAGCCCCTGGAAACTTCTGGTCCTGGTGCTGTTCCTCGCCCTGGTGTTCTTCGGGATCCTGCTTCTGCGGGCCATGATCCTGCGCCGCCGGAGCCGCCGCAGACACCGCCGGAACAGGAGGCGCTGATATGCTGGACTGGGCATCTTTGGAATCTGCCTGCCTGAGCTGTCGGCGCTGTCCCCTGTGCGAGACCCGCCACAAGGTGGCCTTCGGCGTAGGCAAGCGGGACACGGATATTCTCTTCGTCGGTGAGGGCCCAGGAGAGCAGGAGGATCTGCAGGGTGAGCCTTTTGTAGGCCCTGCCGGGCACCTGCTGGACGACATGCTCTCCATCATCGACCTGAACCGGAAAAACTGCTACATTGCCAATATTGTTAAGTGCCGTCCGCCCCGGAACCGGGATCCCCTGGAAACGGAGCAGGACGCCTGCATCGACTATCTGCGGAACCAGGTAGCTCTGATCCGGCCCAAAATGATCGTCTGCCTGGGGCGTATCGCCGCCATTCGGCTGATCCGGCCCAACTTCCGGATTACCCGGGAGCACGGCCAGTGGACGGAGAAGAACGGCGTCTGGCTCACCGCCGTCTACCATCCCTCCGCCCTGCTGCGGGATCCCACCAAGCGGCCGGAGTCCTTCCGGGACCTGCTGGCCATCCGAAAAAAATATCAGGAGCTGGGGATCACCCTCTCCGAGTAAAACACAGGCCCCTACGCAGAAAATTCCGCGCAGGGGCCTTCTTATGTCAGATCCATCACATTCCGGGTGATGGCATCGGTGTCCACCGTGTAATGCTTGGGCTTTTGGGGATCCAGGTACACCGGGAACAGCCGCAGGCCCCGCTGGGCAATGAGAATATCCGGATTGACCCACATGCTCTCGCTTTTGAACAGATAGGTCTTTTGGGTGGCCGGGTCCGTCCAGGACACGACGATGTAATAGGGATGCCGCCCGTTGACATTCACCGTGAAATTCATGGCCGTCTCCTCAAATCTGGCCATGACCCGGGTCCCCGTCTCCCGGAGCTTTTTCGCACGGCTCCTGCCCCGCAGAATAACTAGCAGTCCCGTCAGGCCCAAGCCCCCGAACACCACGCCCAGAATGGGAAAAACGGCAAAAGCCAGGTCCAGCGTGCAACACCGAACCGCCTCCGGATCCTCCACCCGGTAGCGGATCTGGGCTTCGGATCCTGGCTCCAGAGAACTGGCATGGCCTTGGAAGTTTTCCGTATAATCCTGGCCGTCCACCACATAGTGCAGGCTGGTTTTGCCGTCCCGGACGGAGGTCACCTCGCCCCAGCCCCAGGCCCAGCCCCCGGTGAGATAGGGCGAATACACGAAGCAGCTCACCACCAGCATCACCAGGCCCACCAAGGCAAATGCACCCCACATCCAATACAAAAAGTGCTTTTTCACCGTATCTCTCCCCTTTCTTTGCCCCCATTATGGCATAGAGCCCCGCAAAATGCAAGCCTATTGTAATTTCTCCCGCCGCCTGGTATAATATCGGCAAGAAATATGGGGAGGTTCACAATGAAACTCATTTCCTGGAATGTCAACGGCCTCCGGGCCTGTATGCAAAAGGGCTTTCTGGATACCTTCCGGGCCCTGGACGCCGATTTCTTCTGCCTGCAAGAGACGAAAATGCAGCCGGACCAGCTGACCCTGGACCTGCCGGGCTATCATCAATACTGGTACTCCGCCGAGAAAAAGGGCTACTCCGGCACCGCCATTTTTACAAAGCATGAGCCTCTTTCCGTCCGCTACGGCGTGGGCGTGGAGGAGCTGGACAAGGAAGGGCGGCTCATCTGCCTGGAATATCCCGATTTCTATGCCCTGACCTGCTACACCCCCAATGCCCAGGACGGACTGAAGCGGCTGGACCACCGGCTGGCCTGGGACGCCGCCTTCCGGGAGTATCTCAGCAGCCTGTCCCGTGAAAAGCCTCTGTGGGTCTGCGGAGACCTGAACGTGGCCCACAACGAGATCGACCTAAAAAATCCCAAGACCAATCGAGGCAACGCCGGCTTCTCCGATGAGGAGCGGGCCAGTTTCTCCGCCCTTCTGGACGCGGGCTTTACGGATACCTTCCGCTACCTGTACCCGGACAAGGCCGAGGCATACAGCTGGTGGAGCTACCGGTTCCACGCCCGGGAGAAGAACGTGGGCTGGCGCATCGACTATTTTCTGGTGTCTCAGGCCCTTAACGACCGGATCCGCTCCGCCGTGATCTACGATGATATTTTCGGTTCCGACCACTGCCCCGTGGGCCTGGAGCTGGACCTGTAATACAAAGTTCTTTGAAAAATAGCTGAGGCATAATTTATCATGCCTCAGCTATTCCTAATCTTGTCATACGGCATTACGAATCCAGATAATCATACACTGTTAGTACGTTTCGTATTGCTTCTTTATCAGATTGGCTCAAAGTCAAATCATATACATTGTGCTTTCCTTCAAAACGAACAATAACTTCCTCGGATGTTGTCATCGCCTCAAGCATCTTCATATCTGTTGTACCAACATTAAGTTGATCATAAGTCTCCCATACCACGCCGCCACTGTTATCACGATTAATCTCCCAGTAGTCAAAATTACAACTATACCGATGTGTTCCTGCAACTATAGTTACCTTGTCATAAAAAACCCAATCTTCGCCCGTATAGTTCCATCGTATTACAATCCATGTGCTTCCCTTAGCCATACCGATATATGGTATGACATAGCAACGTGTATCAATATAATCTGGCATAGCACTTGGCAGATAAAACGTCATATCCTGGACCTGATCATATTCTTTTGTAAAGTTTTCTGAAAGGATTCGTTTAGCTTCATCCTCTTTTTGAGAAATTAATTCTTTTTCTGCATCATTTAATTCCTGAAGCTTTGTTACTTTGTTACGGACACTGCCACTAGCATCTTGGTAAGTTTTCCTTGCATTTTCTATCTCAGAAGCCTTATCAATTGATACTTGGCCTATCCCATTTATCAAATCATCTATCTTTGCAGCCTCCTCAGCATCTGCCTTATCCTGAAGTTCAGAATAAGTTTGCTTAGCTTCATCAAGAATTTTCTTTTTGGTAACTGCATTTTTAACTGCATCATCCGCGTTTGTATAGGCTCTTTCTGCAGAAGTAATCTTATTTTTACAAGAAGTACTTAATGAAATCGTTCCAATTTTCTCAATTTCTAAGTCAATTTTGGCCGCTTCTTGTTTAATCTGCTCAGCTTTTACTAGATTGTCATACTCTGTCCTAGCATTTACAAGTTTTTCATAGTTGTCCACTTGGGCTACATCATCTTCACACAGCATCGAATACGATTCTTCTGCACTTTCAATAAGTTCCCCACTGTCTAGCGTAACAATGCCAATGGCATCTATCTGATCAATTACTGTCTTTGCCTCTTTACTTGTGCCGCACGAACATAACAATAACATTATGCTTGTTAATAAGAAAAAGATAGAAAATTTTTTCATATGTATTCTCCTTTTTGTATTATATATTTGATTATATCAGTTTCAAACCGATGTGTCAATATATATATATATATATTGACACATCGTCGTCATTAAAAAAATATATTTGATTTTTATATCATTTTAATAATCATTTCTATAATCAGAGAATTCCGGTCATCCGTCCAACAACATTATAAATACTTGTCCAAACAATATAAATAGGCCTACCACCTGTAACGCACAGGCGGTAGGCCTTTCGCTCATATAAATTGTTTCAAAGTCCGGCGGCGCTTTTCTACGCAGACAGCCAGAGCCAGAGCTCCGCCTGTTTTTGTGCTTTTTTATTTGGTGCCGAAGATCCGGTCGCCGGCATCGCCCAGGCCGGGCACGATGTAGGCGTGGTCGTTGAGCTTTTCGTCCACGGCAGCCACGTACATATCCACATCGGGATGGGCCGTCCGGACCGCCTCCACACCCTCGGGGGCGGCGATGATGTTCATCAGGGTGATGTTCTTGCAGCCGTACTTCTTGATGAAGTCAATGGCCGCCACGGCGCTGCCGCCGGTAGCCAGCATGGGATCCACAATGAACACCTGGCGCTCGGCAATATCGGGGGGCATCTTGCAGTAATACTCCACGGGCTCGTGGGTCTCCGGATCCCGGTACAGGCCGATGTGGCCCACCTTGGCGGAGGGGATCAGGTCAATCATGGCGTCCACCATGCCCAGACCTGCCCGCAGCACGGGCACAATGGCCAGCTTCTTTCCGGCCAGCACCTTGACCTTCGCCTTGGCTACGGGGGTCTCGATCTCCACCTCCTCCAGAGGAAGGTTCCGAGTGGCCTCATAGCACATGAGGGCTGCGATCTCGCCCACAAGCTCCCGGAATTCCTTTACGCCGGTATCCTTGTTCCGAAGGATGGAAAGCTTGTGCTGGATCAGGGGATGGTCTAGTACGGTTACACTGCCCATAACAAAATTCTCCTATCTTTTTTAGTCTATCCTACCCAGTCGCTGGAGCCGTTCCCGCTCCGCCTGAGATAAGCGTAAATAATTGGGGACCAGGGTACTGCCGTCCCCGTCTTCGCCTGCCAGGATCTTCTCCCGGGCGCACAGGGCCACACCGGCCGCCCGCTGCTGCCGCAGCTGCTCCGGCAGGAGCCGAAGGTCCTCCGGGCCGCTCAGAGTGCGCTTTGCCAGCTCTGCGCCGTCGCCTACCAGATAGATGGGGCCACCGCATTCCCGCAGGTCCGCCTCCAGTTCCTCCAGAGCAATGGCCCGGTCCTCCCGCAGCCGCACAAAAGCTCCGTTTTCCAAGGAAAACAGAGCGTTGTATACCTGGCTTCGCCGGGCGTCCATGACCGGGCAGTAAATACCGTCGGCCAGGGCCACATTCCGCGCCATAGCCTCCAGGGTGGAGACGCCGTAACAGGGGATCTCCAGCCCCCAGGCAAAGCCCTTGGCCGCGGCCACGCCGATGCGGATCCCCGTAAAGCTGCCGGGACCGGCGGCCACCGCCGCGTGGGTCACGTCCTTGGGTGTCTTTCCGGCACAGGACAGCATATCCTGTGCCATTTTCAGCAGGGTCACGCTGTGGGTCAGGCCGCTGTTCTGATAGCTTTCCGCCAGAAGGGTGGTCTCATCCATCAGGGCCACGGACGCCGCCTTGGCCGAGGATTCAAAGGCTAGTATCAGCATCGCTCTCTCCCCCAATGGTGATTTTCCGCCGGTCAGGCGCCCCCTCCACCCGCTCGATGCGGACGGGGATGGCGCCCTCCATGGCCTCCCGGACGTTCTCGCTCCACTCCACGGCGCAAATACCGCCCCGGGTCAGGTAATCCTCCCAGCCGATGTCGAACAGCTCGTCGGCGCTGCCCAGCCGGTACATGTCAAAGTGGAACAGGGGCATCCGACCGGAAAGATACTCGTTTACGATGGTATAGGTGGGGCTGGTCACGGGCTCCGTGATCCCCAGGCCCCGGGCCAGCCCCCGGGTAAAGGCGGTCTTTCCCGCCCCCAGGTCTCCCTCATAGGCCAGGATCTGTCCCGGCCGGAGCTTTGACGCAAAGGCTTCCGCCAAAGCCTCGGTCTCCTCGGGACCGTTCGTGAAATAAACCATAGTCTCACCTTCCAAGAGATTCTATCATATTTTTCCCAATTTGGAAAGCCCTATTTTCGGAAGAAACCGGGAAACAGGAATTTTGTATTTACTTCCAGGGCCGAAAATGGTACAATAGATTGACATCGCCTTGAGAGGAGGCAATCTATTGCGAAAGATCACCGACCTTTTCCGGAATTTTGCCCGAACCGGGGATCTGGTGCTGCTGTTTCTGTGCCTGTTCACCAACAGCTTCGGCTGTCTGATCGTGGCCAGCACCACCCGTCACCTGGGCTCTTCCCGTTTTGTGATCATCCAGCTTTTCGCCATGTTTCTAGGCGTACTGCTGTACATCATTCTGACCAATATCGACGTAGAGATTTTCACGGAGCGTCGGGGGCTGCTGGTGGCCTTCAATATTCTGCTGATGGCCATGCTGATCCCCTTCGGCACGGACAACGGCTCCGGCAATAAGAGCTGGATCGACTTTCCCCTGCTGCCCGTGAACATTCAGCCCGCCGAGATCTGTAAGATCACCTTCGTCATGATCCTGGCCAAAGTCATGGCCATTCACCAGGCCCATTTGTCCAGTCTGCGGTCCGTGGCCCATATGGGCCTCCACGCGGGTCTGATGATCGGCATGATCATGGTTCTGTCCCGGGACGCGGGCGTTGCCCTGATCTTCGTGTTTATCTTCATCGTCATGGTCTATGTGGCGGGACTGGATTACAGATGGATTCTGGCTGGCGTCCTGGCCCTGGCGGCTCTGCTGCCTCTGGTCTGGAACTACATGATGGACGATTACCAGCAGAACCGGATCCTGGTGCTGTTTGACTCCTCCATCGATCCCCAGGGCCTGTCCATCCGCTGGCATATGAAAAACAGCCTTCTGTCCCTGACCGCCGGCGGCATTACGGGCCAGGGCCTGTTTCACGGAAATCGGACCCAGATCGGCGCCCTGACGGCCCAGCATACGGACTTCATCTTCTCTGCCATCGGCGAAGAGTTGGGTTTCCTGGGCTGCTTCCTGGTGCTCCTGCTGCTGGCCGCCATCATCGTCCGGTGCGTCTACGTGGGTCTTCGGACCCCGGACTACTGCAACCGGCTGATCTGCGTGGGCGTGGCCTCCGCCATGGCCTTCCAGATCATCAGCAATGTAGGCATGTGCTTGGGATTGATGCCGGTCATCGGTCTGACCCTTCCCTTCATCAGCTACGGCGGCAGCTCCATCGTCTCCATGTACCTGTCCATGGGAATCATCTCCAGCATCTACGCCCGCCCCACCCATAGTCAGCAGGATCTGTACATCCACGGTCCCATGTGACCCCGTATCCATTCCAACCAGCCGCCCGGCCCCGGGCGGCTGGTTTTCTTCCCAAAAAATTCCCCCGGCTGTATAGAATTGCCACTTTGCGCAAACAATACCTCCGAACTCAATTTAGGAGGTTTTTTCCATGAATCCTTCCCACAGCAAGTCCGGCAAGCGGCGTAGTCCGCTGTCCATGGCCTTGATTTTGGCGCTTCTCCTTTCCCTGTTCCTTCCGGCCCAGGCCGCTGAGGCTCCGGAGCCCGGAACGCAGGCCCTTTCTCCCTCGGATTTCACCGCGGCAGAGGCCGAGCAGGAGCTGACCGGCGTATTCATCACCGGCGTTCCGGAGGGCGCCCGCCTGTGCCTGGGCGGCCGGGTCATTGCCCCCGGCGACGTGCTCTCCGCCGCCCAGCTTCAGAACCTGACCCTGGAGACCATGTCCCAGGAGGCCCAGGAGGTCCTGGTCAGCTATCTGCCCATCTGCGGCACCACCGTGGAGCGGGAAGCGGTGCTCACCATCTCTCTCAAGGGCTCCAAGGATCTGGCCCCGGAGGTCCGGGACGGCAGTATCCAGACCTACAAAAACCTGCCCAACTCCGGCCGCTTTGACGCCAAGGATCCCGAGGGCAGCGAGCTGGCCTTCACCGTCACCCGCCAGCCCCGCCGGGGCACCGTCACCGTTCAGGAGGACGGCAGCTTTCTCTTCACCCCCAAGAAAAACAAGGTAGGTAAGGACTACTTCACCTACACCGCCACGGACGCCGCAGGCAATGTGTCGGAGGAGGCCACTGTGACCATCGAGATCCTGAAGCCCACGGACAGCCGCCTGTATTCCGATATTCCCCAGGAAACGGCACAGTTTGAGGCTCTCTGGATGAAAAATTCCGGTCTGTTCGCCGGGGCCCAGGTGGTGGACCACAGCTGTTTCCAGCCCGATGCCTCAGTGAGCCGGGGGGAGTTTCTGGCCATGGTCATGAAGCTCTTGGACATTCCCATGGATGAGGCCGCCGAGACCTCCGGCTTTGCCGACGAGGACGCGGCCCCCGAATGGCTGCTGCCCTATCTGCGGACGGCCATGCGCCTGGGGCTGATCTCCGGCACCGCCCAGGATACGGATGCCGCTGAGGCCCCCGTATTCCAGCCGGAGGCCGCCATCACCGGGGCCGAGGCCACCGTCATGCTCCAGAACATTCTCCATCTGAGCCCCGCTGAGGAGGCGGAGACCGCCGCCCTGGAAACGGGGATCCCCGCCTGGGCTCAGGAGGCTGCTGCTGCCTTGTCCTCCGCCGGGATCCCTGTCTCCGCCACGGATGAACCCCTGACCCGGATGGAGGCGGCACACCTGCTCTACGCCGTCAGTGGCCAGGCGGAGCACGCCCCCGGTCTTGAGGTGTTCCAAGCCCAGGAGGGTTGATCTTTTTCCAGCGTTTCCGCAAAAAGCGGGTCCAGGCAGCTGCCTGGACCCGCTTTTCTGTGCTGTTTTATTCCTTGGACCCGGTCTGCTCATCCAGGTCGGCCTTCTCCGCTGCGTTCTGCTCCGGCGTCACGCTGTCCTGGTTCCGGAGTTCCCGGATCCTGGCAAAGGCAGCCTCGATCTTCTCGAGCTCCCGGTCGTACTCGGGACCGGAGGGAGCCGCTCCCGCCTTGCTGTCCCGGTAATACAGCTTGCCCAGGGCCTGATAGGCTGTGCGGACCTTATCCTCCTCGGCGCAGATGCTCACGCTGGTTCTGGCAGCCCTTGCAGCTCGGCTGGCCGCCCCGGCCATAGTGCCCAGGACCCCGGCGGCCTTGTTTTTCAGTTCGTCAAAATTCATGCTTTATCCTCCTTCGTTTCTGTCTGCTCGGCAGCTTCTTCCGCAGCCTTTCGGGCCGCCACGCGGTTTACAAACAGCTTCTCCGGGTCATTTTTTCGGAAAAAGCGCAGATACACCAGCAAGATCCCGCCTACCACAAAGGACAGGGCCGCCAGCAGCTGACTCACCCGGATGTCCGTGGAGCCCAGATACAGGCTGTCGGTCCGCAGGCCCTCGATCCAGGCCCGGCCCAGGCCGTACCAGGCGGCATAGCCCAGGGCAATCTCGCCATCGAATTTCCGGTGCTTGGACAGAAAGTGCAGCAGTACAAAGCCCACCAGGTTCCACACCGATTCATAGAGGAATGTGGGGTGATAATAGGTCACGACCCCTGTTGCCGGGTTCAATAATCCCATCCGCAGGAAGCTGTCCGTCTCAGCGCCGAAGGCCTCCCGGTTCACGAAGTTGCCCCACCGGCCGAAGCACTGACCGATCAGAAATCCCAGCATCACCAGATCCAGCACAGCGGGAATGCTCAGCTTCTTCACCTTGCAGAACACGATCACGCCGATGATGGCTCCGATGACGCCGCCGTAAATGGCCAGACCGCCCTTCCAGATATACAGGCAGGAAATGGGATCGTCCCGGTAAAGATCCCACTGGAAAATGCAGTAATAAGCCCGGGCGCAGATAATGGCAAAGGGCACAACGGCCAGAACGCCATCGGTCAGGTCGTCGGCGGTGAAGCCGAACTCCTTGGCTCGCTTGCAGGCATAAAGCACCGCCAGCATCATGCCGAAGGCAATGATCACGCCGTACCAGCGAATTTCCAGGCTCCCGATTGAAAAGCCCAGGGAGGGGTTCAGCTTCAACCCCAATCCGGGGAATGTGATCTCCGTGTATGTCATGGTTATCTCTCCTTCCGATCTCTTGGCAGCACCATGGCCAGAGACATATGCTCCGGTACCACGGTCTGCCGCAGAAATGCTTCCACTTCTTCCCGGGTTGCAGCGGCGCAGACCGCCGGGAAGTCCAAATATGTCGCCCCGGCAAAATGCCCGGCACAGATCTGATAGCACAGGCTGTCGAAGCTGTCCAGGTCTCGGATCCGGCGTCCCAGCTCGCTTTTCTTCAGCCGCCGGAACAAGCCTTCGTCCAGCCCTTCCCGGCTCAGGCGCTGCCACTCCTCCAGAACTGCATCCCGTACCGCCTCCGGCGCATCGCTGTCACCGCCGCAGAAAAACACCGCCGTCCCGGGGAACATCTCATAGCCCACACCAAAGGAACCGTCGATGAGTCCCTTCTCATACAGCCGCAGATACAAGGGGGAGGATTCCCCCATCAGAGTCTCTGCCGCCAGGTCTCCCAGATACTGCGCCCGCAGATTCCCCGGCCCCGGCCTCGGATTCAGGCGTTTGAAGCCCATCTGAAAGGTGGGCATGGCCACATCCATTTCCAGAACCGTTTTGCTCCGGGGACAGATCAGATCCTCCCGGGGCCCCAGATCCCGGCGCAGCTCCGGCGGCGGGCCGGTGTCCGGCAGCATCCTGGCAGCGATCTTTTCCACCTGCTCCGGATCCACGTCCCCCACCACGCTCAGGACCATATTCCCGGGATGGTAAAAGGCCCGGTGGCAGTCGTACAGCAGTTCCGGCGTGATGCTCCGGATGCTCTCCAGATCTCCGGCAATCGGGACCCGCACCGGGTGAGTCCGGTACATGGCCCGCAGCAGCTCCTCGTACACCCTGGCGTCAGGGCTGTCCTCCCCCATCCGGATCTCCTGGGCGATGATCCCCCGCTCCCGCTCCACGCTTTCCTCCGTGAAATAGGGGGTGGACACAAACCGGAGCAGAAGCTCCAGGCATCGGTCAAAGTGTTCCGTGCACCGGAAGTAGTAGGCCGTCATGTCATAGGTGGTAAAGGCGTTAAGGCTGGCCCCTAGACCGGAATAGACCTGCATCACGTCCAGGTCCGGAAGGTCGAACACCTTATGTTCCAGGTAGTGGGCCACACCGGCGGGGGTGGTCATTTTCCTCCCGTTCAGGTCGAAGGTCATATCCATGGAACCGTAGTTCACCGCCAGATAGGCGTACTTCTCGGCAAAACCCGGCTTTCTCACCACATAGACCGGCAGACCGTTGGGCAGGACCGCTGTGTAGAGTTCTTCCTCCACCAGGGGGTAATCCGTTTTCCTCATTGACTCCGCCCCCTCAGAAAATATTCCGCCTCCAGCCGGATCCCCCGAGCCGCTCGGGCCGCATCCTCCACCGTAACAGCGGAGATTGCCGCTTCATAGTCGTTAAGATCCATATTCTGTCCGGAAAGGGTCCGATACAGGGCGTAGTCCTCCATCTGTGAGGGGCTGTCTCCTGCGGACCGCAGGCTGGCCCGGATTCCCTCCTTGGCCGCCTCCAGCTCCGCCGCCGTAATTTCGCCCCGGCGGCAGGCCTCCAGCTGCGCCAGGATCTCCTCCCGGACCCGGTCCAGATCCTTGCCGTCGATCCCGGCGGACAGGGTCATAAGGCCCTTGGCCCCGTGGATCACCGTAGAAATATCATAGCACAGGGACAGCCTCTCCCGCACGGTATCAAAGAGCTTGCAGGTCATGCCCCCGCCGTAAATGCCGTTCAGCACCATCAGCGCCGGGAACTCCGGATCTCCGGCCCGGCAGCCGGTGGAGAATCCCAAGGCCAGTCTGCTCTGGGCCAGGTTCATGGTCTCCTCTCCCCGGCGGACCTCCGGGCCAGGCCGGAAGATCTCTCGGCTGACCGCCGCCGGTTCCCGGGTCCCCAGGGTGCCGAAGGCCCGGCGGAACAGCTCCGCCGCCCGATCCGGCGCCATGGCGCCGCAGTAAAAGATCTCCACCCGGGAATCCTCCAAAATCCTCCGGTAATGCTCATACAGACTCTCCGGGGTGATGGCCTCCACTTCCTCAACGGTGCCCAGGCGGCTGATGCCGTAGCCATCCTCCCCGCACAGCAGCTCCAGCATGTTCTGGGCCGCGTAATACCGCTTGTCGTTCAGCGCGGACTCAATGGTGTTCTGTAAATTCCACTTCTCCCCGTCCACAAACTCCGGAAGAAAGCAGCCCTCTTGGAGCCTGGGCTCCAGCAGCACCTGCCGCAGGAATTCCACCATGGGCTCCAGGATCCGGTCCCCACCCTGAGCGAAGCGATCCTCCAAAAAGCTGGCATAGAAGCCGGTGGTCTGGATCTGACCGTTCTTGCGGACTAGGGTCCCAATGCTGGCCCCATACATCTCGTCCAAAAACGCGGAAATATCCAAAATATCCGGATGCCGCTCCGTCCCCCGCAGCAGCACTGCGGGCAGCAGCGCGTTTTTCGCCGCCTCCTCCCGGCACAGGGGCCGGATCAGGCTCAGGCTGAAGCAGGCCATCTTGAATCGAGCCGTCTGCTCTCCCTCAAAAAACACGTTGGGGCCGATCTCCATTCGCTTTCCCATGGTCTCCCCCTTCCGCCGGACGGCATTTTCTACCTATTGATTTTGCTATTATACAACACATTCCCCCAAAGGGAAAGTCCCAATTGGACGGAATCAAAAAAATGTGGGTCCACGCTTGCCTTTGCCACCGGTTTGGTGCTATAATGTATATAATTTTGGCGATTTAGGAGTTGCGTCATGCAGTGGTATGAATTAACGGTCAAGACCTCCGCCGCCGGGATCGAGCCCCTGTCCGCCCGGCTCACAGCCCTGGGCTATGACAGCTTCATCATCGACGACGAAACGGAATACGGAGCATTCCTGGAACAAAATCGGGCCTGCTGGGATTACATTGACGAATCCCTGGCGAAAAAGCTCCGGGGTCTGTCCCAGATCCGACTGTACATCGAGGCCGACGGTCGGGCCCAGGACCGGATCGACGCTCTGCGGAACGATCTGGCGGAATTGAAGGCCCGGTGCGGCCGGGATCCCGGCCCCCTGACGGTCTCCGCCCGGCTCATGCCGGAGGAGGACTGGGAAAACGGATGGAAAATGAACTACCCCCCGGTGCCCGTGGGCAAAAACCTTATGGTCCTGCCCTGCTGGCTGGACCGGGCGGAAGCTCAGGGGCGGCTGCCCATCATACTGGACCCGGGTCTCACCTTCGGCACCGGTGCCCACCCCTCCACCCAGATGTGCATGTGCCGTCTGGAGGAGCGGATCCGGGGCGGCGAACAGGTCATCGACCTGGGCAGCGGCAGCGGGATTCTCTCCATCTGCGCCCTGAACTTGGGGGCCGCCTCCGCCGTGGGTGTGGACATCGACCCCAAGGCCGAGGACATCGCCCGGGAGAACGCCGCCTACAACGGCCTGGGTCCGGACCGGTTCACGGCCATGACCTGCGATCTCATCACTCAGAAGGACCGGACGGCGGCCCTGTCGGCCGGGCATTACGACATCGTTCTTGTGAACATCGTGGCCGATGTGATCATTGGCCTGGCTCCGCTGCTTCCCTCCTTTCTGGACGCGGGCAGCATCGTCATCGGCTCGGGGATCCTGGACACCCGGCTGAAGGACGTGACCGATGCCCTGGGCCGGGCCGGTCTCACGGTCCTGGAGGTCCACGCCCAGGAGGACTGGCGCTGTGTGGTGGCCGCCCGTTCCGATACCCAAAAATAAGGAGGCTTCCCCTTGTTTATTATCCCCTATCACGTGAAAATGCGGCTGAAAAAGCTGGCAAAGGTCCTGGGCATTTTATGTCTGGTCCTGCTCATTGCGGGCATTTTTCTCTATTTCTGGTTGGGCCGGTTTGTGGTCTATTCCAGGGAGAGCGGCCTGTATTTCGACTTTGATCGGTCCACCGCCCTGTTGGAGGGGACCGGCCGGGAGATCACCCCCACGGAGAACACGGATCCCGTGAAGATCGTCTACGACGACGGCAGCAGCGCCAGTGCCAATGTGGGCCTGCAGCCCATCGGAGGCTACTATGCCGACGCCGACATGCTGTCCGATCACATGGACGAGGTCCGGTCCCAGGTCGAGGCCCTGGCCCCCGGCACCGCCGTCATGGTGGACGTGAAGAGTATCTACGGAAATTTCTACTATTCCACGGGCATCCAGGGAGCCGGTACCTCCGACAGTGTGGACATTTCCGCCTTCAACGATCTGATCCACTACATGGACCGCAGTGGCCTGTATCTCATTGCCAAGGTCCCCGCCTTCTGCGACCAGGTCTATGCCCTGGCCCATCAGTCCTCCGGTCTGCCCCTGTCCAGCGGTGCCCTGTGGATGGACGACAACGCCTGTTATTGGCTGGATCCCCAGAGCCCCACCGTGCTGAACTATCTGACCTCCATCGCCGCGGAGCTGTCGGACCTGGGCTTTGACGAGGTGGTTTTCTCCCACTTCTACATTCCCGACAGCGACAATATCGTCTATGACTACGGCGATTCCACGGAGTCCGATATTCTGAAGGCCGCGGCGGAAAACCTGCTGACCGCCTTCCTGGGCAAGCGGCTGGTGATCTCCTTCGCCTCCGATGACGCCGCTTTTCCGGTGCCCTCCGCCACCTCCCGACTGTTTCTGACCGGGATCGACGCCGCCTCCGTGGCAAATATCGAATCCCAGGCCGTCAACCTGACGGATCTAACCGTGCAGTTGGTCTTTGTCACCGACTCCCGAGACACCCGGTATGACAGCTATAACGTTCTGCGGAGCTTTACCATCGCCCAATCCTAAGATCCAGGAGGAGTTTTCCCAATGCCCAACAAACCAAACGAGGAAAAGCCCTTCCTATTGCGGAAGGGAAACCGGTACCTTTGGTATATTCTGATCCTGCCCATTTACCTGATCTGCTTTTTTGTGGAGGAGCGGCTGGTGAAGGTGGAGGACTGCTGGGTGTCCTATATGCCCATTGACGACAAGATCCCCTTCCTGGAGGGCTTCGTCCTTCCCTATGAGCTGTGGTATCCCCTGCTCATGGCCGTCGGAATTTGTCTGCTTCTGTGGAACCATGAGGGATTCAAGCGGTATATGACCTTTATCGGCCTCAGCTTTATGACCTTCATCGTCTACTGCGCCCTGTACCCCAACATGCAGCCCCTGCGGCCGGAGACCTTTCCCCGGGAGAATTTCTGCACCTGGCTCGTCGGCAATCTTTACGCCGTGGACACCAACACCAATGTGTGCCCCAGTCTCCATGTGGTAGGGTCTGCCGCCGCCATCATCGGTGCCTTTGACTGCGAAAAGATCCGCAGGCGGCCCTGGCTTCTCTGGGGAATCGTTGCCCTGTCGGTGCTGATCGCCATTTCCACCGTGTTCATCAAGCAGCACTCCCTGTTCGACATTCTGGTAGCCATTCCCTATTCCCTGTTCTTCTGGCTGCTGGTCTACCGCCTGTCCCGATGGGTCGGAAAACGGCACTCCTAAAATGCATAAAAAAATTCCCTGGAATCCGTGATTCCAGGGAATTTTTCTTATTTACAGCTGTAAATATACACGAACCAGTAGATTTTCCCCTCCTGGTAAAGCCCCGCCTTGTCCAGGGCCGCCAGGCTGGACTCGTCCAAAGCCTTGGCGTGGAGGGTCACGGTCTGGCCCTCTTTAGCCGGAGGATACTCCGTATCCCCGAACCAATCCAAGAGCTCCTGCTCCGTCAGATCCGTGGCCAGGATCAGTGCGGCTGTGAAGTCGTTGCTCTTTCCCTTGGCCGAGGACTGCTGAACAAGCTCCGCCCCCTGCGGCAAACTGTGGGCGTAAAGGGGCTCGGCGAAGCGGCTGCAAACCTTCTGCTCCAGGCGTTTCGGAATGGCGACGGCGGCGAAAAGTGCCGTAATCAGTAGAATTGCGATCCAATAGCGTTTTCTTTGGAGATCCATGTCAGACCTCCAGATAGCCCTTCAGGACCTTCAGAGTGTTGTAGACCCCATCCACGTGGCTGCGCTCATAGCCGTGGGAGGCGTAGACGCCGGCGCCGATGAGGCCGTGGCGAATGTCGAATCCCGCCCGCAGAGTGGCCTCCACATCGGAGCCGTAATGCGGATAAATATCCACGGCGAAGTCCGCCTCCTCCCGCTTGGCGGCGGCCATGAGTTTCCGGACCACCTCATAGGAATAGGGACCGCCGGAGTCCTTGGCACAGATGGAGACCTGGCGCTCGGTGCACTGTAGGCCATCGCCGACACAGCCCATATCCACGGAAATGGCCTCGGTGACCCCCTGGGGCACGGAGGCGGAACCGCCGTGGCCCACCTCCTCATACACGGTGATATGGGCATAGACCCGGCGGCTGGGGGTAATGCCGGTGTCCTTCAGGTACTTGGCTAGGCCCAGCAGGATGCCCACGCTGAGCTTATCGTCCAGGAAGCGGCTCTTGATATAGCCCTTGGAGGTGAGCCGGGTCCGGGGCTCAAAGCAGACAATATCCCCCACGGAGATCCCCAAATTCGTCACATCCTCCTTGGATCCGACCAATTCATCCAGCACCACCTCGGCGCTGTCGAAGTCCCGCTTGGTGTCGGAGTAGGCTCCGTTGACGTGGATGGAGGCATTGCAGAGCTGGAAGGTGCCCTCAAACACGCCGTTTTCCTTGGTATAGACCCGGACGTTCTCCGCCTCGGCATTGTTGGCGTTCATGCCCCCCAAGGGCACCACCCGCAGGCGGCCGTTGCTCTTGATCTCCGCCACCATGGCTCCCAGGGTATCGGCGTGGGCCTCCAGCAGAAGGGCGTCATTCTCATTCCCGCCCCCCAGATCCACCAGGATCCCGCCCTTGACGGTACGCCGGGCGGCATAGCCCAGGGCCTCGAACGCGGAGAGCACATAGTCCTCGGCGGCCCGGGTGAAGCCTGTGGGGCTGTCGATTTTCAGCAGCTCCATGGCCTTTTCCGCGGCAAATTTCGCATAATCATAAGACAACATGGTATTTTTACTCCTTTTCAATGAAATATCCAATAGTACCAAACTCCGAAGATCTCCCGGAAGAAATAGGTCAGTTTCAAGGGAAGAAGGCCGGTTTTTGCCGGGATTCCCACTGCCTCCACCCCCAGGCGGCGGGCCGTCAGCTTGGCCCGGAACAGGTGGTATTCGCTGGACACGATGGCCAGTCTCCGGGGGCGGACCCCCTCCTGTTCCAGCAAATTCAGGGTGAAAGAAATGTTCTCCGCGGTGGTAGAAGCGTGACTTTCCAGAACAATTCGACCGGATTCGATTCCGTTTTCGGTGAGCCAGCGATACATACACTCCGCTTCCGTAACGTCTTCGCCCCCTCCTTGGCCTCCGGAGACCACGCAGGTTGCATCCGGGTGCACGGTAAGATAGTCCCGGGCAGCCTGCAACCGCTCCAGCAGAGACCGGCTGGGTCGAGTGCCGTCCACCCCGGCGCCCAGGACCAGCACATAGTCGCAATCCTGGTCCGGATCTCCCTGGGCGGCATTTATAATAAACCCAAGGGTCACGGCCATGGCCAGGACCAGAAGGCAAAGCCCTGCCGTAAAGATCCCCCGCAGGATTGCAGCGGCCTTGGGATGGGCGGGAGCCAGCCGGGATAAAAGGCCGTAGATCCCAATCACGCATCCCAGACCGAAAAAGCCCAGGGCAGCAAAGGAACAGGCGGCGGCAAAAAGATACACCAGGCACCCCAGGGCCAGCAGGACAATGGTCCACACCGCCCAGGCCGGCAGCTTTCTTTTTTGTTTCATGGCACCCTCCTTTCAGAGAACGGATCCATCATACACGATATTGGGGCCGGTGTCAAATCATCGGACGATCCGTTGGCAGGCCCGCAGACCATGAGAAACGCCGCCGGAATTCCGGCGGCGTTTGCGGATCAGTTTTTCAAGCTCTGGATGGGGGCCGGGATCCGGCCGCCCCGGGCGATAAAATCGGCGCTGGACTCGCTGTGGACCGGCATCACCGGTGCGGAGCCCAGAAGGCCCCCCAGCTCGATCATATCCCCCACCTTCTTCCCGGGGGCGGGGATGATCCGAACGGCGGTGGTCTTGGAGTTCACCATGCCGATGGCGGCCTCGTCAGCGATAATGGCGGAGATGGTCTCTGCGGAGGTATCCCCGGGCACGGCGATCATATCCAGGCCCACGGAGCAGACGCAGGTCATGGCCTCCAACTTCTCCAGGGTCAGGGTCCCGGACCGGGCGGCGGCAATCATGCCCTCATCCTCGGATACGGGGATAAAGGCGCCGGACAGGCCGCCCACATGGTTGGAGGCCATGACGCCGCCCTTCTTCACGGCGTCGTTGAGGAGGGCCAAGGCCGCCGTGGTGCCATGGGTGCCGCAGACGGACAGGCCCATTTCCTCCAGGATCCGGGCCACGCTGTCCCCCACCGCCGGGGTGGGCGCCAGGCTCAGATCCACAATACCGAAGGGCACATCCAGCCGCTGGGAGGCCTCCCGTGCCACCAGCTGGCCCATTCTCGTAATGCGGAAGGCGGTCTTTTTAATGGTCTCCGCCACCACGTCGAAGGGAGCGCCCTTCACGTCCCGCAAAGCGTGGTACACCACGCCGGGGCCGGAAACGCCCACGTTGATGACGCACTCCGGCTCGCCCACGCCGTGGAAAGCACCGGCCATAAAGGGGTTATCCTCCACGGCGTTGGCAAAGACCACCAGCTTGGCGCAGCCCAGCCCGTTGTTGTCCCGGGTCAGCTCCGCGGTCTTTTTGATGATCCGGCCCATTTCCGCCACGGCATCCATATTGATGCCCGCCTTGGTAGAGCCCACGTTTACGGAGGAGCAGACCAGGTCCGTACCGGCCATGGCCTCGGGAATGGAGGCCACCAGGTTCCGGTCCCCCTTGGTAAAGCCCTTCTGGACCAGAGCCGTATAGCCGCCGATGAAGTTCACGCCGCAGGTCTTGGCCGCCCGGTCCAGAGTCCGGGCAAAGGGGGCGTAATCGTCGGAATCGCAGCTCTCCGCCACCATGGCGATGGGGGTCACGGAGATCCGCTTGTTCACGATGGGGATGCCGAACTCCCGCTCGATGCTCTCCCCCACCTCCACCAGGTGCTCGGCCCGGCGGGTGATCTTATCATAGATCCGGTCGCAGCAGGCCTTGACGTCCGGATGGGCGCAGTCCCGCAGGGAAATGCCCATGGTTATGGTCCGAATGTCCAGGTGCTGGCGGTCGATCATGTCGATGGTACTGAAAATATCCTTCTGATTCAGCATGGCGGCACCTCAGACCCGGTGCATGGCGTCGAAGATCTCTTCCCGCTGGACCCGGATGGACAGGTCCCGGGAGTTCCCCAGTTCCGCCATTTTCTCCACCATTTCATCCAGAGGCACACTGCACTGGGAGATCTCCACCACCATCATCATGGTAAAGTATCCCTGCATCACCGTCTGGCTGATGTCCAGCACGTTCACGTTGTACTCCGCCAGCTTCACGCAGACCATGGCAATAATGCCCACCTGGTCCTTACCAACCACCGTAACGATTGCTTTCATGGCTCTTCTCCTTCCGGATAGCAAAACCGGGGCAGGAAGGTGCCCTGCCCCGGTATGTAGGTCAAAAATTACTCCTGGTCCTCGTTCTCGGAATCCAGCAGAGCGCGGATGGACAGGGAGATACGCTTCTTGTCGGCATCCACGTCGATGATCTTCACTTCCACGTCCTGGCCCTCGCTCAGCACGTCCTCGGGCTTGCCGATGCGGCGGTCAGCGATCTGGGAAATATGGATCAGGCCGTCCACGCCAGGCAGAATCTCGGCGAAAGCGCCGAAGGTCATGAGCTTCACGATCTTGGCGGGGACCACGTCGCCCACGGAGTACTTGCTCATGAACTGGTTCCAGGGGTTCATCTCCTCTGTCTTGTAGCCCAGGGAGATCTTCCGCTTCTCGGGGTCGAAGGAGATGACGTAAACGTCGATCTCGTCGCCCACCTTCACGACCTCGGAAGGATTCTTGATGTGGTTCCAGGACAGCTCGGACACATGGACCATGCCGTCCACACCGCCGATATCCACGAAGGCGCCGTAGGAGGTCAGGGACTTCACAACGCCATGATACTTCTTGCCGACCTCGATCTCGCTCCAGATCTTCTCGGCGGCAGCCTTGCGGGCCTCAGCGGTCACGGCACGGATGGAGCCAATGACGCGGCGGCGGGCACGGTTGACCTCGGTGATCTTCATCTGCACGGTCTGACCCTGGAGCTGGGACATATCGCCGCCCTTGGCAATGCCGGACTGGGAGGCGGGGATGAACACCCGGATGCCCTTCACATTGGCCACCAGGCCGCCCTTGTTCTCCTCGGTGATGGTACCCTCGACCACGGTCTTGTTCTCGCAAGCCTCGTTGATCTCGTCCCACACTCTCATGCCGTCCAGCTTCTTCTTGGACAGCTGGCAGGTGCCCTCCTGGTCGTTGACGCGGACCACGAAGACCTCGATCTCGTCGCCCACCTTCACAACATCCTCGGGCTTTACAGAGGGATCGTTGCTGACTTCGTCATAGGGAATGTAGCCGGCATGCTTGGTGCCCAGGTCCACCTGGACCTCGGTGGGGCTGATGCCAGTAACGATGCCAGTGACCCGATCTCCTGTATTTAAAGTCTTGATGGACTGCTCGAGAAGCTCGGCAAAGTTCTCCTCCTGTGCAGTCTCAACAGTGTTCAGTTCGCTCATAGTCTTGTTGACCTCCTTTATTATCCACGCCGGTGTAGACGCACCAGCCGTGATTCCAACGCGATAGGCACCGCGAAAGAAGCTAGGCTCCAGCTCATCTGCGTTATCCACTAGGACAACTCTGGGGCAATACTCCCTGCAAATCGAAGCTAATCTGCCGGTATTGGAGCTGTTTGCGTCACCCACAACCACCATAGCCTGGCACGATTCGGCCAATTTGGCCGCCTCGCTCTGTCGATATTCGGTCGCCTTGCATATTGTATCAAATATTTTTAGGTTAGTAAACTGTTTTTTTGCAATTTTTACGCACATGTTCCACAAAAATTCTGTGGATGTAGTCTGAGAAACCATGCAAATCGGCAAATCCTTGGAGATTTCCCCGGACAAAGCCCAATTTTCCAGCTCTTCGGGGGTCTCAAAGACCACAGGATCCCTGCACCAGCCGGAGATAGCCATGACCTCCGGATGGGTCCGGGTGCCGATGATCACGGTCTTCCGGCCCTCCGACTCCGCCTGGGAAACGATGCCGTGGATTCGCTTCACGAAGGGGCAGGTGGCATCCACCAGCTCCACATCCATGGCCTTCAGGGCTTCAAACACCGCCCGTGACACGCCGTGGGAGCGAATGATCACCGTATCGCCGGGCCGGGCCTTCTCCGGAGAGACAATGACCCGGACGCCGTGGCGCTCGAAATGGGCCACCACATGGTGGTTGTGGATGATGGGGCCCAGGGTCCGAACCCGCTTGCCCTGCCGGATGGCAGTCTCCACCAGCTCCACCGCCCGATTCACGCCGAAGCAGAACCCGGCGTACTTGGCAACGACGACGCTCACAGGAGCCCCCGCTGGCCCATGAGGCCCATGATCCGGTCCACCACGCCGGGAATATCCAGGTCGGAGGTATCCAGAAGAACGGCATCCTTGGCCTGCTTCAGGGGGGCAATGGCCCGGTGCATATCCTGGTCGTCCCGCTGCCGGATCTCGGAAAGGACCTGGGAGTAGGGCTCCTCAATGCCCTTTTCCTCAAAATCCTTCATGCGGCGGGCGGCCCGGACCTCGGCGGAGGCCGTCAGGAAGATCTTCAGGTCCGCATTGGGCAAAACTACGGTGCCGATGTCCCGGCCGTCCATAATGACGTTGTTCTCCCGGGCCACCTGGCGCTGCATATCCAGCAGGAAGTCCCGGACCACCTTCTGGGCGGAGATCAGAGAGGCGATCTGTCCCATTTCCGGAGTGCGGAGCTCGCCGGACACATCCTTGCCGTTGAGGATCATATGCTGCTCTCCATCCGGGGTGTAGGTGATCTTCAGATTCACCTCGTCAATGAGGCGGGTGATGCCGTCCACATCCTTGGGCCCGATGCCCATGAGGTTCATGTAATAGCCCACGGTGCGGTAAATGGCGCCGGTGTCCACGTACTTGAACCCGGTCTCCTTGGCCAGGAGCCTGGCAATGGTACTCTTTCCCGCGCCGGCGGGACCGTCCAGCGCGATGCTGATCTTCTTACTCATGATTCATTCCTCTTTTGCAAAATTAGCTGCGGCCAGGCCCGCGGCATAGGCCGTGGACCAGGCAATCTGTAAATTAAAGCCGCCGGTATAGGCGTCGCAGTCGATGATCTCCCCGGCGAAGTACAGGCCGGGGGCCTTTTTCGATCCCATGGTATGGGGGTCGATCTCCCCGGTCTTCACGCCGCCGGAGGTGATGATAGCCTCCTCCACCGGACGCAGGCCGGAAATGTCCACGGTAAAGCCCTTGAGCTGCTCCAAAAGGGACCGGCGCTGGGCCTTGGTCACGGAATTGGCCTGCCGGGTGGGGTCGATGCCGCTGCGGTCCAGGATCACGGGGATCATGGAGCTGGGCAGCAGGTCGCACAGGGCGTTTTCCATCTGCCGGTTCTGGTACTGCTCCAAGTCCCGGAGCAGGCGCTTGTCCAGCTTGCCCTCGTCCAGGGCCGGCTTCAGGTCGATGACGATCCGATAGGGCTCTCCGGGTTTCATATGCGCGCTGGCGCTGAGTATAGTGGGCCCGGACAGGCCGAAATGGGTGAAGAGCAATTCGCCGAAATCCCGGTAGATTGTCTTGCCCTTGACGTTTAGGAGCTTCACGTCCACGTTCCGCAGGGACAGGCCCTGCATTTTTTTGCAGGCCGGGTCCGGAGACTCCATGGGCACCAGGGAGCCCCGAGGCTCCACAATGGTATGGCCCAGGGCCGCGGCCATGCCGTAGCCCTCTCCCGTGGAGCCGGTCAGAGGGTAGGACTTGCCGCCGGAGGCCAAGATCACGGCCCGGGCCGTCAGGTCCCCCTCCGCCGTGGACACGCCGGTACAGCGGCCCTGCCGGGTCAAAAGGCCTGTGACCTTTCCCTGGCGGCGGGTGACCCCGGCCAGGGTCAGGGCCCGCTCCAGAGCGGCCAGCACGGATTTCGACTGGTCCGACGCCGGGAACACCCGGTTCCCGCGCTCGGTCTTCAGGGGGCAGCCATGAGCCTCCAGAAAGTCCATGATGTCCCCAGGGCCGAAGCGATCCATGGCGCTGTACAGGAACCGGCCGTTCCGGGGAACATTTTTCAGCACCTCGTCCGGGGTACAGTTGTTGGTCACGTTGCACCGGCCCTTGCCGGTGATCAGGAGTTTTTTGCCCAGGCGGTCGTTCTTTTCCAAAAGAAGGACCCGGCTCCCCTGCCCGGCGGCGGTAATGGCGGCAAACATTCCGGCGGGGCCGCCGCCCACCACGATCACATCATACTGCGCTGCCATTTTCCTGCTTCTTGTACACGTCGTACTGGTCCCAGATCCGCTCCAGGTCGTTGAAGGTGGCGGTGATCTCCTTTTCCCGCCGGGCGGAAATGGCCACGATCAGAGCGTTGATAAGGCTCAGGGGAGCCACCAGGGTGTCTACCAAGGACACCATGTCGCTCTTGGCGATGAGGGTCAGGTCCGCGCTCTCCGCCACGGGAGAATCCAGACTGTCCGTCAGGGCAATGATGGTGGCGCCGGTGCTGCGGCAGTACTGCGCGCACCGGGCCGTGGAGGTGGAATACCGGGGGAAGCTGATGGTCAGGACCACGTCCCCAGCCTTGACCCCCACCACCTGCTCGAACATCTCACTGGTGCCGGAGGCCGTCACCAGATGCAGGTTGTCAAACATGTAATTCAGATAGTAGCCCAGGAAATTGGCCAGGGGCGCCGAGGACCGAACCCCCAC
Organism: uncultured Oscillospiraceae bacterium; assembly: GCA_934589155.1. Lineage (GTDB taxonomy): Bacteria > Bacillota > Clostridia > Oscillospirales > Oscillospiraceae > Faecousia. The sequence goes on from CAKTNP010000012.1 coordinate 28,723, forward strand.
CAGGAAGATCCGCTTGGCGGACACGATGGCGTCTACCGCCTTCCGGAAGCTCTCCCGGTCCACGGTCTCCTCGGTCTGGCGGAGCTTCTCTGCGTCGGACTGGAGCACCAGGGACACCACGTCCTGGTCCCCGAAGCGGTCGTTGGCCACCTCGATCCGCTGGACGGCGGTGAGCCGGTTCAGGACCATTTCCTGCATGGCCTTCTGCATGGCGGGATAGCCGTCAAAGCCCAGGTCCACCGCAAAGCGGACCACGGTGGACTCGGAGACCCCCACGGTCTTACCCAGCTTGCTGGCGGTCAGAAAGGCTGCCTTGTCATAGGAATCCAAAATATACTTGGCGATCCGGCGCTGTCCCTTGGAAAAGGTCGTAAAGCCGGATTGCAAAGTACCCAAAATGTCGTTCGTCACGCTGCGCCTCCACACTCTCTCAAACTTTCGCACATTCCCGGGTATTATAGCAAGTCCGCCCCAAAAATGCAAGGGAATGTGAGCCATATTGCAAAAAATGGCAGTGTCTTTCAAAAGAAGGCACTGCCATGGGTATGTAGCGCGTCAGTCCAGCAGGGCACGGATCTCTTCCTCCGAAAGAGGCCGCCAGGCGCCGGGGGCCAGGTCTCCCAGGGCGAGCTTTCCCTCCCGGATCCGCATGAGCCGCCGGACCTCCATGCCCGCCAGGGCGCACATCCGGCGGATCTGCCGGTTCCGGCCCTCATGGATCACAATCTCCAAAAGGGCCCGGTCCTCCCCGGTCCGCCTCACCCGAATCTGGGGCCGCCGGATGGTATAGCCGTCCAGGGTCACCGGCTCCTGGAGTCTGCGGAGCTTTTCCCGGGAAAAGCCCGTGACCCAGACCAGGTAGCACTTTTCCACCTCGCCCCGAGGGTGCAGAACCCGGTTGCACAAGTCCCCGTCGTTGGTCAGAAGCAGCAGGCCCTCGGAATCCATATCCAGCCGCCCGATGGGTACAACCCTGGCTCCGCAGTCCCGCACCAGCTCCGCGCAGGTGGGCCGTCCCCGGTCGTCGGACAGGGTGGTCACGAAGCCCCGGGGCTTATTCAGCATGATGCAGATCCGCCGGGGCGCCCGAGGCAAGGGCATACCCGCCACCAGGATCTCGTCCCGGTCCGGGTCCCCCTGGTCCCCCAGGCAGGCGGTTTTGCCGTTGCAGGTGACCTTACCGGCCCGGATCAGCTCCTCCGCCTTTCGCCGGGAGCAGAGCCCCCGGTCCGCTATGATCTTTTGCAGTCGTTCCATTGCAGTTTCTCCTAAAACAGGGCCCGGGATCGGGCGCGGTCCCGGCGCCCCGGCTCCTTGGCCGCCACGGACCAGCGGTACTCCAAAGGGATGGTGCCTACGGTCTTGCCGTCCACGGCCACATAAACGGCGCCGGCGCTGTCCCCCTTCTCCACGGGGGCATAGACGAAGCCCGGGCCTGGCAGATACAGCTTCACCTTCTCCCCCTCCGCCAGAGGGTAGGAAAAGTCCTCCGAGGCCACCAGGTCCACGGTGCCGCCCCGGCCGCCCGCCACCTCCACCTGAGCCAGGATCTGACCCTGGAGGGCGATGGTTTTGGAGGTGTACCGGGAAAAGCCCAGATCCAGCAGAGCCTCATGGTCCCGCCAGTCGTCCGGGGCGTTGATGGTCACGGCGATGAGCCGCCGCCCGCCCCGCTGGGCGCTGGACACCAGGATCCGTCCCGCCGCCCGGGTGTAGCCGGTCTTGACCCCCTCGGCGCCGTCATAGCGCCACAGGAGCTTATTATGATTGGTCAGCACCCGGCCCGCCGCCGTTACGGTCTTGGTGGAAACGGTTTTGGCAAAAATGGGGTTCTCCATGGCGTAGGCCGTGAGAATCGCCAGGTCCCGGGCGGTGGAGTAGTGCTCCCGACCGTCCAGGCCGTTGGGATTCTCAAAATGGGTACCCGTCAGGCCCAGGGTCCGGGCCTTGTCATTCATCTGCTCCGCAAAACCCTCCACCGTGCCGCCGCAGTAAATGGCAAGGGCCACGGCGGCATCGTTGCCGGATTGGAGCATGAGACCGTAGAGCAGCTCCTGGACCGTCAGGACCTCTCCCTCCTTGAGGTACATGGATGAGCCCTCCACCCCCACGGCCTCCGCCGGGATCCGGACCCGGTCCATCACATTGCACCGCTCCGCCACCAGAAGGCCCGTCATGATCTTCGTAGTGCTGGCGATCAGGCTCCGGGCGTCGGCGTCCTTCTCATACAGGACCCGGCCGGACTGGGCGTCCAGCAAAATGGCATGGTCTGCCGAAAGGGCCCTGGCCCCGGGCCAGGGGAACAGCAGAACGGCGGCAAGAAATGCTGCCGCCGCCCGCAGAAAACGCTTTTTCATTTCACATCACCGGCAGTAGTCTGCCCGGAGACGGAAAACTTATTCTTCCTCTTTTTTTGCGGCCCGGTTGTCCACAAAGGAGGAGATCCGGTCCATCACGTCGGGGACCATTTCCACCACCCGGTCCGCCGTAGTGCTGGCAGGCTGGGTCACGGGCAGCATCCGCACATTCCCCTCCCGGATCACCAGGAAGGCAATGGGCGTGATCTTCACCCCGGCGCCGGTGCCGCCGCCGAAGGGATTCGTGGCACCGGAATTCTTCGTGGTAAAGTCCGAGCCGCCGCCGCCGAAGCCGTAGCTGATCTTGGACACGGGGATGATGGTGACGCCGTCGGGGGTGGTAATGGGGTCGCCGATGACGGAGTTCACGTTCACCATGTTTTTGATCTTCTCCATGGTGGTTTCCAGCATATTGGGAAGTGGATGACTCATGTCGATTGCACCGCCTTTTCTTGTTTTTTTAGTTTCATAAACTGGATCAGGGCCCGGATGCCGTACTTCACGGCCAGAGCCAGTGTCCTGCCCAGGGTGATGGTGATCTTTACGTTGGCGAAGACCAGGGTCTGCTCCGCCTCGAAATCGCACTGGACGGAAACGTTCCGCTTCCGGATCCGCAGGGACTGCTCCAGCAAGGGCCAGAGACTTCCCAGGGCGGCGTTGGCCTTGGCATAGGTAAGGGCCAGGTCCGCCGGATCCTCGGCGGCCAGAACCACCTTCAGGTCCAGCCGGTTCACCCGGAGCTTCCAGCGAAGCTCGTTCAGGAAGGACAGGCCCAGCTTTACAAAGGGGATAAACTTCTTCACGCTGCCGCCGGTGCTCTCCTTTTCCTTGGACTGGGGCTCCGGCGCTTTCTCCCGGGCGGGCTTCGGCTTTTTCTCCTTCTTATCCTTGGGCTTGCTCTCCTTTGCCTTTCGGGGGTACAGCAGGAGCTTTATGGGGCCGAGCACCAGGTAGGCTCTGGCTCCGCCGCCGTCGTAGCGGACGGCGCCCCCCAGGGGCAGGATAGCAAGAAGGAACAAAATGCCCAGAACGATCAAAAGGGCCTTCATTGGGTGCTCTCCGCCGGGGTGGAAGCCTCCTCCGGGGCGATCTCCTCCGGCACGGTAAGCTCCACCTTTTCGATCTCCGGCAGGTCCTCCAGGCTCTTGAGACCGAAGGTCCGCAGGAAATCCGGGGTGGTCTTATACAAAATGGGCCGACCGGGGACGTTCAGCCGTCCGGCCTCCTCAATGAGCTTTTTATTTAACAGGGCGGACACGGAATAGGAGCTGTCCACGCCCCGGATCTGCTCCACCACGGCCTTTGTAGCGGGCTGGTAATAGGCGATGACCGTCAGGGCCTCAAGCTGGGAGGCGGACAGCTTCGGCGGCTTTCTGGTCTCCAGGGCCTTGGTCACATAGTCTGCCATTTCGCCGGAGGAACACATCTGGTAAGCCTCCCCCAAACGAACGATCCGTACGCCACGACGGTCAAAGGACAACCGATCCGCCAGGGTATCCGTCACCCGAACGATCTCGTCCGGGTCCGCCTCAAAAGTGTCGGACAAGCGCTTGATCTCCACCGGCTCTCCTGCGGCGAAGAGCACCGCCTCAATGCCCCTTGTCAAGGTCTCCTCATCCATTATTCCGCCTCCTCGTCTTTGATCTCCTCCGGCATCCGCAGGAAGCGGATCTCCGGGTCATCACCGTCCACATTGGCCTCCAGCTCCACGGAATCGGTGCGGCAAAGCTCCAGCACCGCCAGGAAGGTGGCCACGATCTCCGAGCGGCTCTTTGCCCCCCGGAACAGCTGGCGCAGCCGGGCAGCGCCCTTCAAGAGGAGCCGGGACAGCAGCTCCTTGGCCTTTTTCGTCACGGGATATCGCTCCGCGCCAACAATGCCCGCGAAGTTGCTTACCGGCGGGGGCAGCTGCCGGGCGGTGCGCTCCGCCATGGCCGCGGCGGCCCGCAGAAGGTCCATGGGCTCATGCTGGTAACGGTAGCCCGTGGCCTTGGGCAAAGGCTCCGGCTGCTTGGTAAACAGGCACCGGCCGATCTCGTTCCGGGGCTCCAGGGCCTGGGAGGCGGTCTTGATCCGGTCGAAGGCCTCCTTCCGCTGGCGCTCCACCAGGGTCTTCCGCAGCAGGTCCAATTCGCTCTCGGCCTCGGCCTGCTCGCTGGCGGACAGCAGCATTTTCGTCTTGATGAGCATGAGATAAGAGGCCATGGTGATGAACTCGCTGGCGATCTCCATATCCAGCCGCTTCCGCTCGTCCAGATAGGCTAGGTATTGCTCCAATATGGCCGTAATGCTCACATTCTGGATCTCTATTTTATTTTTGCTCAAAAGCTGTAAAATCACGTCCAGGGGGCCGTCAAAATCCTCCGGCATTTCCGTGCCGGCCTTTAATGCCCCCTGCAGGTGGTACTTCGGTTCTTCCATATACGCTCCTAGGAGAAAATCTTTTGCAGCAGATAATAGGGCCAGAGGCCCACGGCCTTCAGGCCGGACAGCAGACCGCTCCGCAAGAAATCCAAGGGCTTGTCCAGCCAGCCCAGATACAAGATCACCATCAGGACCAGCATGCCGTAGCGCTCATACCGCAGTATGACGGCATAGATCCGGCCGGGCAGCAGAGAAAGCAAGACCTTGGAGCCGTCCAGGGGCGGGATGGGGATCAGATTGAACACCGCCAGGCCCGCGCTTAAAATCGCCATATACCGGAAAAACAGGCAGCCATAGGACAGAGCCTCCGACGGAGACCGGCCGTAAAAAAAGGCGGCCGCAGCATAACACATGACGGCCAGCCAGGCCAGCAGCACATTGGACAAGGGGCCCGCCAGGGCGGTCAGGGCCATGTCCCGCTTGGGCTTCTTGAAATACCGGGGATCAATGGGCACGGGCTTGGCCCAGCCGAAGCGGAAGATCGCCATCATGATAAGGCCCAGCAGGTCCACGTGCCGCAGAGGGTTCAGGCTCAGCCGTCCCGCCCGCTTGGCGGTGGGGTCCCCCAGGGCGTAAGCCGCCAGGCCGTGGCAGGTCTCATGAACGGTGATGCACAAAAGAGAGGCCAGAATCAGCACGGCAGGCTCCAAAAGATTGCCCCATTGCAGCTGGCTGAGCCAGGTCTGGATCTTCTCCATCCTCCAAAGCCTCCTCCTGCCCCATGATAGATTATTATAGCATTATCCCCGGGATTTCGCAAGGAATATTCTGGGAAGTCCAAAAAACGGCCGCTTCGGTGTACCGAAGCGGCCAAGAATTAATAGGTTTCTCCGCAGGCGGAGAGAATGTGGGAAAGAAGCTCCTCCCGGCCCGTGCCCTTCTCCGCGGAAAAGGGGATCACGGGGCAGTCCTCCCGGAGGCCCAGGGTCTCCCGGATCAGGGCCAGATTGCCGGGAATGTCGCTCTTGCGGAGTTTATCCAGCTTGTTGGCCACCACCAGGAAGGGACAGCCGGTCTGTAAAAACCAGTCCGCCATGTTCACATCCAGGGCCGTGGGCTTATGCCGGGCGTCCACGATCTGGATACCCAGGGTGATAAGCCCCGAAGAGGCAAAGTAGCCGTCGATAAGGCCCGCCCAGCGCTCTTTCTCCTTCTGGGACACCTTGGCATAGCCATAGCCCGGCAGATCCACGAAATATGCCCTGCCGTCGATTTTGAAGAAGTTGATGTGGGTGGTCTTTCCGGGGGCCTCCCCAACCCGGGCCAGATTCTTCCGGAGCAGCAGCTTATTGATCACCGAGGATTTGCCCACGTTGGACTTCCCGGCGAAGGCGATCTGGGGCAGGCCGTCCCGGGGAAAATCTCGGTCAGAGACCGCGGAGATCACAAATTCGGCGTTGTGCAGATTCATTCCGGCTCCTTACTGGCGAATGGCCGGCTTCCGGCCAGGCTTCTTCTCTTTCACCGGCAGTGGTGCGGAGTCCCCGTCCTGGGGGCGGGACTCCTGGGGCTGCTCCACGGGCAGAGGGATCAGGGCCGTGTCCAGCACCGTGCCCACCTGCTCGGCGGTGATAAAGTTCAGGCTCCTGCGGACGGTCTGGTCGATCTCCTCCAGGTCCCGCAGATTGGCCTTGGGGATAATGACCGTCTTAACGCCGTGGCGCAGGGCGGCCATGGTTTTTTCTTTTAAGCCGCCGATGGGCAGCACCCGGCCCCGGATGGAGATCTCACCGGTCATGGCAATGTCCCGCCGGACCCGCTGACCCGTCAGGGCGGACACCATGGCGGTGCACACCGTCACACCGGCGGAGGGGCCGTCCTTGGGCACGGCGCCTTCCGGGAAGTGGACATGAATGTCCTTTGTTTTATAGAAATCTCCGGGGATCCCCAGCACGGCGGCATGGGCCCGGATATAGGTCAGGGCGGCCTGGACGGATTCCTTCATCACGGAGCCCAGGTTGCCGGTGAGCTCCAGTTTGCCGGAGCCCTCCATGACGCTGACCTCCACCTCCAGGGTCTCTCCGCCCACGGCAGTCCAGGCCAGGCCCGTCACCAGGCCCACGGGGTCCTCCGTGGGAAGGGCGTCGGGCAGGAACCGCCGGACTCCCAGGAACTCCTCCAAATTGGCTCCCGTCACGGTGACCCGGGCAGGAGGATTCTCCCCGGCGAAGCGCATATCCGCCTTCCGGCAGATCTCCGCCAGGTTCCGCTCCAGGCTCCGGACGCCGGACTCCCGGGTATAGCAGGCGATGATCTCCCGAATCACCTCGTCGCTGAGCCGAAGCTGAGACTTCTTTAGGCCATGCTTTTTCAGCTGCTTGGGCAGCAGGTGGCCTTTGGCGATCTGGAGCTTCTCCTCGTCGGTATAGGAATCCAGACGGATAATCTCCATCCGGTCCAAAAGGGGCCGGGGGATGGTGTCCGTGGTGTTGGCGGTGGTAATGAACAGGCAGTCGTGCAGATCAAAGGGGATCTCGATGTAGTGATCCCGATAGGCGCTGTTCTGCTCCCCATCCAGGACCTCCAGCAGGGCTGCCGAGGGATCCCCCCGGTAGTCCGTGCCCATCTTGTCCACCTCGTCCAGGAGGATCAGGGCGTTTTTCGCCCCGGCCTGGGTCAGGGCCGTCATGATCCGGCCTGGCATGGCGCCGATGTAGGTCTTGCGATGGCCCCGAATATCGGCCTCGTCATGGACGCCGCCCAGGCTGATCCGGGCCATTTTCCGGTTCAGGCACCGGGCGATGCTGTAGGCGATGGAGGTTTTGCCAACGCCGGGAGGGCCCACCAGGCAGATGATCTGGCTGGGCATATCCGGGGCCATTTTCTTCACGGCCATGGTCTCCAGGATCCGCTCCTTCACCTTTTCCATGCCGAAGTGGTCTTGGTCCAGAATCTTCCGGGCGGCGGCGATGTCCAGCCGCTCTTTCGTAGCGGTGTTCCAGGGCAGCTCCCGCACCGTGTCCAGATAGTTCCGGATCACGGCGGCCTCGGAGGAGCCGAAGGGCTGCTTGCCCAGGCGCACCACGTCCTTCAGGAGCTTGTCCTCGTCTTCCTTGGGCAGGTGCAGAGCCAGAACCTTTTTCTTATAGTCCTCAAGCTCCGCGTCGTCGTCCTCTTCGCCCAGCTCCGTGCGGATCACCCGCATCTGTTCCCGGAGGAAGTAGTCCCGCTGAGCCTTTTCCATGCTGTCGTGGGTCTTTTCCTGTATCTCGGCCTCCAGATGGAGAACCTCCAACTCGTGACGCAGGAACTTCAAGACAGTCTCCAGCCGCCGCACCGGGTTCAGCTGGGCCAGAAGCCCGGCTTTATCTTCAAAGGAAATGGAGGTGTTCTGAGCCAGAATATCCGCGGACAGGCCGGGATCCTTCACGCTCATGAGCCGGAGCTGCTGCTCCGGGGCAGGCTTCTGCATCAGGTCCAGGAACTCGTCAAACAGCAGGCAGCCCTCCCGGATCAAAGCCTCCACCCGGGCAGGATTGGCCTTGACGGCGGTCTCCGCCACGGATTCCACACGACCCAGAAGATAGGGCTCCGTCTGGGACAGGGTCTGGAGCCGGGCCCGGTACTCGCCCTCTACCAGGACCCGGATCTGGTCCCCCTGAATTTTTAGGATCTGGACCACTCGGCCCACGGTGCCGATCTCATAGAGACCGGCCTGACCGGGGTCGTCCTCCTGAATGTCCCGCTGGGTCACCAGGAAGATCCGCTGGTCCTTTTTCATGGCCGCTTCCATAGCCCTTGCGGACTTTTCCCGGCCAACGTCAAAATGGAGCTTCTGCTTGGGAAACAGGGTCAGGCCCCGCAGGGCCAGCACCGGCATACGCTCCGATACGATGATCTCATCCATAATAGCATCTCCTTTCGCAGGAATGAGTATGGGATGCCGTGAAAACGGGGTTCCCCCCGAAGATAGGGCAAAAGGGGGCCGAAGCCCCCTGGTGCAATTTGTATTGCGCGGAACCCATCAGGCCCCGGCCCGGGTGCGCTTTCTGGCACGGGGGTGGTTGGAATCCCGAAGGATCTCCGGCTGGCCGCCGTTGGCGCAGTCGGGGGTGATGACGACCTTCTGGATGGTGAGGTCCGAGGGGATCTCATACATGATGCCCTGCATGATCTCCTCCATCACGGCCCGCAGGCCGCGGGCGCCGATCTGCCGGTCCACGGCCTTCTGGGCAATGGCGTCCAGGGCCTCCGGCTGGATCTCCAGCTCCACGTTGTCCAACTCAAAGAGCTTCTTGTACTGGCGGCAGAGAGCGTTCTTGGGCTCTACCAGAATCCGCTTCAGATCCTCTTTGGACAGGCTCTGGAGGGTGGTGATCACCGGCAGACGGCCCACCAACTCGGGAATAATGCCGAATTTCAGAAGATCATGGGGCTGGACCTGGGCCAGGAGCTTACCCACGTCCCGGTTCTTCTTGCTCTCCACAGGAGAGTCGAAGCCGATGGCGGACCGGTCCGTGCGGCCGGCGATGATCTTATCCAGGCCGTCAAAGGCACCGCCGCAGATGAAGAGGATGTTCTGGGTGTTGACCTGGATCATCTCCTGCTGGGGATGCTTCCGGCCGCCCTGAGGCGGCACGTTGGCCACGGTGCCCTCCACGATCTTCAGAAGGGCCTGCTGGACGCCCTCGCCGGACACGTCCCGGGTGATGGATGTATTCTCGCTTTTCCGGGCGATCTTATCCATCTCGTCAATGTAGATGATGCCGTGCTCCGCCAGATCGATGTCGAAGTCCGCCGCCTGCAGAAGCCGCAGAAGGATATTCTCCACATCGTCGCCCACATAGCCGGCCTCCGTCAAGGTGGTAGCGTCGGCGATGGCAAAGGGCACGTTCAGGATCTTGGCCAGGGTCTGGGCAAAGAGGGTTTTGCCGCTGCCGGTGGGACCGATCAGCAGAATGTTGCTCTTCTGCAGCTCCACATCGGAACCGCTGCCGTAATAGACCCGCTTGTAATGGTTGTACACCGCCACGGCCAGGGCCATTTTGGCCTGATCCTGACCCACGATGTAGCCGTCCATGAATTCTTTGATCTCCTTGGGGGTAGGCAGAGTCTCGGGGATCCGCAGATTGTTGGTGGGACGGCGGGTGGTGCCGTCCTCCAGCAGGTCCTCGCACAGGCGGACGCAGTCGCTGCAGATATAGATCCCGTTGGGACCGGAGATCATGCGGTCCACCTGGGTCTCCCGCTTACCACAGAAGGAACAACGGATGCTTTCGTCACGTTTTGCCATGTCTGGGAAATTTCCTTTCTGCTCCCTTTAGTGCTTGGAGATCACCTTGTCGATCAGGCCAAAACTCACGGCCTCGTCGGCGGTCATGAAGTTGTCCCGCTCGCAGGCGGCGGTGACCTCCTCCAGGCTCTTGCCCGTGTTCTCGGACAGGATCCGGTTCATGCGGTCCTTGATGGTCTGCAGGCGCTTCATATGGATGGCCATATCGGTGATCTGGCCCTGAGTCCCGGCGGAGGGTTGATGGATCATGATCTCCGCGTTGGGCAGCGCCATGCGCTTTCCCTTGGCACCGGCGGCCAGCAGGAAGGCGCCCATGGAAGCGGCCATGCCCACGCAGATGGTAGCCACATCGCACTTCACATACTGCATGGTGTCATAGATGGCCATGCCCGCCGTGACGCTGCCGCCGGGGCTGTTGATGTAAAACTGAATGTCCTTGTCCGGATCCTGGGCCTCCAGATACAGCATCTGAGCCACGATCAGGCTGGCGGTGGTGTCGTTCACCTCTTCGGACAGGAAAATAATGCGGTCATTGAGCAGCCGGGAGAAAATATCATAGCTGCGCTCGCCTCGACTGGTCTGCTCCACCACATAGGGTACTAAGCTCATGGTTTCAAGTCTCCTTTCACGGTCTGAAACATTCTAACCGCGGAGAATCGGAATTATTCCTCGGTCTTTTCCTCGGCAGCCTTGGGGGCCACGGCCACGGCGGACTCGGTGATGCACTTGGCGGCCTTCCGGGTCAGCAGGCTCTCCTTGATCTCGTCGGCGGGAACCATTTCCTTGATCTTCTCCACTTCCATGTCGTAGGACTCGGCCAGCTTCTTCATTTCCTCCTCGATCTCCTCGTCGGAAACGCTGAAGCCCTCGGTCTCCACGATCTTCTCCAGGGTCACGTTGACTCTGGCCTGCTTCTCGGCCACGGGCCGGAAGGTGGTCCGCATGCTCTCCAGGTTGCCGCCCAACATCTTGGCGTACTGGTCCATGGTGATGCCGTTCATCTGGAGCTGATAGCCGAAGCGGTCCATCTGGCGGTCGATCTCCTCCTCGATGAGGCCGTTGGGCAGGTCCACAGTGGTGTTCTCGGCGGCCTTCTCCACGGCGGCGTTTTCAAAAGCGGAGTCGATGTCCTTATTCTTGCTGTCCAGAGCCTTCTGGCGGATGTCGGCCTTCAGGGCGTCCAGGGTGTCGAATTCGGACACGTCCTTGGCAAACTCGTCGTCCTTCTCAGGCACGTGGGTCTCGTCCACCTTGTGGACCTTGACCTTGAACACCACGTCCTTGCCGGCCAGGTCGGCCTTGTAGTTCTCGGGGAAGGTCACGTTGATCTCTTTCTCCTCGTCGGCGGACATGCCCACCAGCTGCTCCTCAAAGCCGGGAACGAAGGTGTGAGAGCCCAGCTTCAGCTCGTAGTTCTCGCCCTTGCCGCCGTCGAAGGCCACGCCGTTCAGGAAGCCCTCAAAGTCGATGACCACGGTGTCGCCCTCCTTGGCGGGACGATCCACGGTCTCGGCGGAAGCCACGTTCTGGGCCATCCGGTCCAGCTCGGCCTCCACTTCCTCGTCGGTAACGGTGGCCTCGGCCTTCTCGATCTCCAGGCCCTTGTACTGGCCCAGGGTGACCTCGGGGTAGACCTCGGTCTCGATGGTCAGAGTCACGGACTCGTCATCGTTGATGTCCATGCCGGTGACGGAGGGACGGCCCACGGCCTTCACCTTCTGGTCCACGACGGCTGCCTGGTAGACCTGGGGGAAGATCTCCTCGATGCCGTCTTCATAAAACACATGGGCGCCGTAAATGGACTCGATGAGCTTGCGGGGGGCCTTGCCCTTCCGGAAACCGGGCAGGCTGATGCTCTTACGGGCCTTCTGATATGCCTTTTCCACGCCGGAATTCATGAGGTCGTGGTCGATCTCCACCACGATCTTAGTCTTATTGCCTTCTCTTTCAATGCTCTTGACGTTCATATTTTTCTTTTCCTCCTATGTGGTAGGCCGCAAAAAAGCGGTCATGATATACCGTTTTTTCAGTATCCGTCCTATTCTAGCAAAAAAAATACGGATTGTCCATACTTTTCTTGTAAATTATTCGAGAACAACGGGTTTTGGCCGGAAGTCCAAATAGTCCGCGGAGACCAGGTGAAACTCCACCCCCTCGAACTCCCCCTCCCGGGCCAGCTTGTGGCTGTCGCCGTGAAGGTGTCCGTAATAGCAGCGGGTCACGCCGTATTGCTTCAGCAGGTCCAGGATCTCCCGGCACTCATAGCCCCGGTACCTTGGCGGGTAGTGGAGAAAACAGTATTTCTCCCGGTCTCCGGCGGCCTTCAGGGACGCCTCCAGGCGGCACAGCTCCCGGCGGAACACTTTCTCGTCATGGGTGCCGCTGCGGTCCTCCTCAAAGAACCAGCCCCGGGTACCGCACAGGGCGATATCCCCGTAAAAATAGCAGTTATTGTTAAGAATCCACAGGTCCTCAAAGCCGTTTTCCCCGCAGAACTTATAAAATTTCGCGGCGGTGGTCCACCAGTAGTCGTGGTTGCCCTTCAAAATGATCTTCCGTCCCGGAATAGCGGCCATGAAGCCGAAATCCTCCCGGGCCTGGGACAGGTCCAGGGCCCAGCTCAGGTCTCCCAACAGAACCGTGGTGTCCTTCGGACCGATGACGGACAGGCCTTCCCGGAGCTTTTCCATGTACCCGGTCCAGGCCCCGCCAAACACGTCCATGGGCTTGTCGGTGCCCAGGGACAGGTGCAGATCGCCGATCGCATACAGCGCCATGGCTTCCCTCTTTCTAAAATCAGTCAAACAGTCGGGCGGCGTTGTTCCAGAAAATATCCCGGACCGTATCCTCCGGGATCCCCCGCCGCAGCATGACCTCCGCCAGGGCCGGGTAGCTCTCCACCCCGGTAAAGCCCTGGGGCAGCTCCTCGCAGCCGTCCAGGTCCCCGCCCAGAGCGATGTGCTTGGCGCCGCCCAGGTCCAGCCAGTGCAGGGCATGGTCGCAGACCGTGTCCAGGGTCACGGGGCCGCCCCCCAGAAAGTCGGTGTACTCGTTCAGCCCCGCCACACCGCCGCTTTCCATAATGGCCCGGAACTGCTCATCGGTCAGGTTCCGGGTGACGCCCCAGACCATGCGGCTGTTGGAATGGCTGGCGGACACGGGGCCCTCGGTAATATCCATAATATTCCAGAAGGCCTGCTCGCTCAGGTGGCTCACGTCAATGCGGATGCCCAGCTTCTGGGCGGTGCGGACAAACTCCCGGCCTTTCTCTGTCAGGCCGCCGCCGGTCTTGTGGGACCCGGCCAGTGGATTCTGCTCGTTCCAGGTCAGGGTGGTCATGCGAAAGCCAAGCTCCGCCAGCTCCGGCAGGCGGCCCGGGTCAAAATCAATGCCCGCAGGCCCTTCCAGGGACAGAACGGCAGCCACCTTCCCCTCCCCAATGATTTTCTCCGCCTCGGCCCCGGTCCGGGCCTGGGCCATCAGGTCCGGGTGCTCCTCCATGACGCGGAGGAAATTCCGGAGGGTATCGTCGAAGATCTTGGTAGGGGCTATGCCCTTTCGCATATTGGGACTGGTGTAAATGGCAAAGAGCTGGGCGTAGCCCGGCAGCCGCCGGCCCCGGGTCAGGTCGATCTGGCCCTGATTGGACACCAGATTCTCCGTCTTGCCGTTGTAGGGGTAGGTCAGCTCCAGGGCCGTATCACAGTGCAGGTCGAAAACAGGAAAGTTCATTGAAACGCATCCTCCAAATAATGGATCTCGGGGCGGCGGGTCTCCAGCCCCTCCGGGGCGTAAACCTCCGCCACATCAAACCGGGGCTGCAGGGCCGTGGGATTCTCGCTGAGCCACAGCTCCGCCGTGGTCCGGAGCCGCTGCTGCTTCCGGCTGTCCACAAACTCCAAAGCCTCGGCAAAGCGGTCGTTTTTCCGCAGCTTTACCTCGACAAAAACCACGTATTTCCGGTTCTTCGCAATAATGTCGATCTCGCCGAAGCGGCAGCGGTAGTTGCAGGCCAGGATCTCATAACGGCGCTTTCGGAGATACTCCGCCGTCAGAGCCTCACCCCAGGGGCCCAGCAGGTCAGTCCTGGCCATAGAACTTCTTCAAAAAGCTGGCCCGGTGAATGGGACAGGGGCCGAATTCTTCCAGGGCGGCATAGTGCCGCTTGGTGCCGTAGCCCTTATGGACCTCGAAGCCGTAGGCCGGGTAAATTTTGCTCTGCTCGATCATGTAATCGTCCCGGGTGACCTTGGCCAGAATGGAGGCGGCGGCAATGTTGGCGCTGCGGGCATCGCCCTTCACCACGGTCTCCACCGGCAGACCGAAGTCCCGGCTGCGGTTGCCGTCGATCAGGGCCAGGTCCGGCTTTACGGACAGCTGAGCCAGGGCCCGCTCCATGGCCAGGAAGGTGGCCTGTAAAATATTGATCTCGTCAATCTCCTGGGGGCCGGCAAAGGCAATGCCGTAGGCCAGGGCCTTTTCCTGAATGATGGGGAACAGCTCCCGGCGCCGGGCGTCGGTGAGCTTTTTGGAATCGTTAAGGCCTGGGATTTCCAGGTCCCAGGGCAGGATCACGGCGGCGGCGCACACCGGTCCCGCCAGGGGACCCCGGCCCGCCTCGTCCACGCCGCAGATCAGCTCATAGCCCTGCTGCCGGGCCCGGTGCTCGATCTCCCACAAATTCACGGTTTCCATGGTCAAATCTCCTCCGTTTCCGGGCTTTCCAGGGTGAAGCGCCCGATTTTGCAGCTCCGGAATTCCTCCAGAGCCACCCGGGCCATGCGCTCGGTATCGATCTCTCCCCGGGCCAAAAGAAAGCCCCGCTTTCGCCCGGCGGCCTCCAGGATCTCATAGCCCTGGGCGGTCTCCGGCAGGTCCAGCTTGTACCGGGCCTTCAAAGCCTCGGGGTAGCGGGCCCACAAGGTTTCTAAAAGATGGCAGGCCAGCCCCTCCGTGTCCAAAATATCGTCCTTCACGGCGCCGGTATAGGCCAGGTACATGCCCACCCGCTTATCCTCGAACTTGGGCCAGAGGATGCCGGGGGTGTCCAGAAGCAGCAGCCCCTGATCCACCGTGACCCACTGCTTGCCCCGGGTGACGCCTGGGCGGTTCTCCGCCTTGGCGCCCTTCCGCCCGGCGATCTGGTTAATAAAGGTGGACTTTCCCACATTGGGGATGCCCACCACCATAATTTTTAGAGGACGGGTCTGGCCCTTTTCCGCGTCCCGGCGAAGCTTCTCCTGGAGCAGGCCCCGGACGGCGGGAACGAACTGGCCGACGCCCTGGCGGGACTTGCAGTCCGTCTGGACCACGGAAAGGCCCTGGGCCTTAAAATAGGCCGCCCAGGCCGCCGTGGCCGCAGGGTCCGCCATATCGATCCGGTTCAGGATCACAAGCCTGGGCTTATTGCCGCAGATGGCGGCAATATCGGGATTCCGGCTGGACACCGGGATCCGGGCATCCAGGATCTCACACACCGCGTCCACCAGCTTCAGATCCGCCTCGATCTGCCGCCGGGTCTTGGTCATGTGGCCGGGATACCATTGAATGTTCATTTCTTCGTTCATATATCAGGGCGCTCCGATCCGCCCGAAATCTCTGGTGGTTCCGTACTTGTCGCTCTGGCCCGGGAACAGGATCCAAAGGACCTTTCCCATAATACAGCGGGTATCCACCTGGCCGATGAGAGCATAGCGGCTGTCATAGGAATTGTTCCGGTTGTCTCCCATGAGGAACACGTGGCCCTCTTCAATGGTCAGGGGGAACCGGACTCCCTGATCATAAAACTGGCGATAGGTGGGCTCGTTGATATAGGGCTCCTCCAGGGCCACGCCGTCCACATAGACAATGCCCCGGTCAAAATCGATGTCCACGGTCTGGCCCGCCACGGCAATGACCCGCTTGACGATGGGCTCCGAGTCAAACTCCGCCTTCACGGCCACCACAATGTCCCCGGGCTTGGGATCCCGGTAAAACACGTTGCTCAGCAGGGCCACATGGTCGTTATCCTCCAGCGTGGGGAACATGGAGGTGCCGTCCACAGTGACAAGACGGACGCAGAACACAAAAAACAGGCTCACAAAAGCCAGAATATATACCAGGTCGTGGAGCAGGACATAAAGGTCCCGACCCAGGCTCCCCTTCTCCTCCCGGGGCGCCGGAGAGGGCTGGGAAGCGGGCTCCTCCGCAGAAATTTTTTCTTCCTCATCCATGGGCAGATCCCCCCGAATTTCAGTTTCAATGCCCATTATACACGGAAAATCCAAATAAAAAAAGAGGGTCGCCCCTCTTTTTTTATTTGGATTTGAAAATCAAACCTTCTCCTTGACCTTGGCAGCCTTGCCCAGGCGGTCACGCAGGTAGTAGAGCTTCGCACGGCGAACCTTGCCCTTGCGAACGGTCTCCACAGTGGCGATCCGGGGAGAGTGGACGGGGAAAACCTTCTCACAGCCCACACCGTAGGAGATACGGCGGACGGTGATGGTCTCGCCGATGCCGCCATGCTTGCGGGCAATGATGGTGCCCTCAAACACCTGGATTCTCTCACGAGTACCTTCTTTGATTTTTACGTGCACACGAACGGTGTCGCCCACCCGCATCTCGGGCAGCTCCGGCTTCATGTACTGGCTGGTCAGAGCCTTCATCAGATCCATTGTATTGTCCTCCTTCAAGTTAGGCGTTCATGCCCCGTTTGCCCGGATCCTATGTCCGGCGGCGGCAGAGGACTCACCTTTGTTTCTTCGCAGACTTTGAAATTATAGCATAGAAGCAGGCAAAAAGCAAGGACTTTTTTCGGGGAATTCAGGCATTTTCCAGTTTTTCCTCTTCCTTCGCCTCGTCCAGGAGGGGCGTCATGCTCTTTAGGCTGATGGCCAGGGTGGAGGCGTTGTGCAGCAGGGCCGATGTGGCCGGCGGCAGGACGCCCGCTACGCCCAGGCAGATCAGCATCAGGTTAAAGCCGATGATGGTCCGATAGTTCCGGTGGATCCGGCCCATGAGGCCGTCGCTGATCTCCTTCAGGATCACCAGGCTGTACAGGTCCCCGGCGCCTACGGTGATGTCCGCCACCTCCCGGGCGATGGCGGCGCCGTCCTGAATGGCAATGCCGGCATCGGCCTCGGACAGGGCGGGCGAATCGTTGACGCCGTCGCCCAGCATAACGACCTTCCGGCCGGCTTCATGCTCCCGGCGGATAAAGGCGGCCTTGTCCTCGGGCAGGACCTCGGCATAATACTCGTCCACGCCCACCTTCCGGGCCACGGCCCGGGCGGTGCGATCGCTGTCGCCGGTCATCATGACAAGCTTGGTAAAGCCGTGGGCCCGCAAGTCCCGGATCACGTCGGCGGCCTCGTCCCGCAGAGGATCCTCAATGCAGATCACCGCGGACAGCACGCCGGACACCGCCAGATACAGGTGGGAATACTGGTCGGGCAGGGATTCGAACTTCTCCTGCTCCCCCTGGGGGATCACGCAGCCCTCGTCCTCAAAGACGAAGTGGTGGCTGCCGATGACCACCTTCTGACCGTCCACGCTGCTGGAAATGCCGTGGGCCACCAGGTATTCCACCTTGGAGTGGCGCTCCTCATGGCGCAGCTCCCGGCGGGCGGCCTCCGCCACCACGGCCTTGGCCATGGAATGGGGGTAATGTTCCTCCAGACAGGCTGCCAGGCGCAGCATGTCATCCTCCTTCTGTCCGTCAAAGGTCACGATCCGGGCCACCCGGGGAGCGGCATGGGTCAGGGTCCCGGTCTTGTCAAAGACAATGGTGGTGGACTCGGACACAGCCTCCAGGAACCGGCCGCCCTTCACGGACAGATGGTAGCCGCTGGCCTCCTTCATGGCCGACAGCACCGCAATGGGCATGGACAGCTTCAAAGCACAGGAAAAGTCTACCATCAGCACCGCCAGAGCCTTGGTCACATTCCGGGTCAGGAGCCAGATGAGCCCCGTGGCCCCCAGACTGTAAGGCACCAGCCGGTCCGCCAGGTGGGAGGCTTTGTCCTCGGTGGCGGATTTCAGCTTCTCGGACTCCTCGATCATCTTCACGATCCGGTCATAGCGGCCGGAGCCGGAGGCCTTCTCCACCCGGATGGTGCAGTCCCCTTCCTCCACCACGGTACCGGCGTAGACATAGCCGCCGGGGATCCGGCGGACCGCCAAAGGCTCGCCGGTAATGGAGGATTGGTTCACCATGGCCTCGCCGGAAACCACCTTGCCGTCCAGGGGGATCATGCCGCCGGTGCGGACCGCGATCCGGTCT
The DNA here is from genome assembly GCA_934589155.1 of uncultured Oscillospiraceae bacterium. Taxonomy (GTDB): domain Bacteria; phylum Bacillota; class Clostridia; order Oscillospirales; family Oscillospiraceae; genus Faecousia. The sequence goes on from CAKTNP010000012.1 coordinate 46,997, forward strand.
CCTACCTGAACCTCGCTGACGGGGACCAGGCGGCTGCCCTCTTCGGATTCCAGCCAGACCTTGTCCACATTCAGGGACATGGTTTGGGCCAGATCCGCCACGGACTTTTTATGGGTCCACTCATCCAGGGTGTCGCCGATGCCCAGCAGGAACATGATGGAACCGGCGGTGGCAAAGTCGCCCCGGACCATGGACACGGTAATGGCGGTGGCGTCCAGCACCGGCACCTGGATCTTGCCCTTCAGCAGGCACCCAAGGCCCCGCTTCAGATACCGGACGGATTTCACCAGGGTAATGGCCGTAGTCACCGGCACCGGCAGGACCAGATTGCAGAAAGCCCGGCGGCACACGGAAAAGACCAGCTTGTCCTCATACTCCCGGTTCAGGGCCCGGCTGCTGTGCTCCGGGGCCAGGGACAGGCTATTCTCGTAAGAGAACCGAGCCAGGGCCTCGGTAATCCGGTCCCGGGGGCAGATATATAGAATTGCGGCGTCACAGGTGCGGTCATAGACCTTCACATCCAGAACGCCGGGGACATTCCGCAGGTAAGCCTCCAGAATATCCGCCTGGGAAAGGGTCATCCTCCCCTGCTTGGCCCGGATGCGGATCCGGCCCCTGCTCTCATGCAGGATCAGGCATTTCATGGTCAGTCCGCAGCTTTCTCCTCGGCAGGCTCCACGGCGTCATCAATGACCTGGGTCTCCTCCGCCGCGGCACGGTTCTCATTGATCTGCTTGGCATCGGCCAGGATGTCCTCGGCATTCTCCCTGATGTTGGTGGCGGTGGTCATGACGCACTCCTTGGCCCGCAGCACGGCGGCGGTGGTGTGGGTGTAAACCTTCTTCGCGTCCTTGCTGGACAGGATCTTCAGACCGGCGGTACCAAACAGCACACCGCCAGCAAATGCGCCAAATTTCTTCCAGTTCATAATAAGTACCTCCTAAATTATGGATGGCCCAAGGGGCCGCAGGGTCGGGGATTTTAACGCAGGCTAACATCCCCAAAAATGCAGTGTGGGACCGCACCCGATTTCGATCGGGTCCGATCCCTCAACTGCCGATAGTCTAACACCATGTTCCCCGATTGTCAATAGCTTTTTTAATTTTTCACATGCAATATTAGTTCGTTTTTTATAATCGCATTGCTTTTCCGGACTTTTCAGGTTTTTGCCTTACCCTGGCCGGCCACCTTATTGATCTTGGCGGCGATGGCGTCGGGATCTCCCAGATAGCCCTTGGACAGGACGTTGAACCGGTCGTCAAATTCATAGACCAGGGGCACGCCGGTGGGCAGGTTCACCTTCATGATTTCCTCAGGTGTCAGTCTCTCAAAGGACATGACAAGAGCCCTGAGGGAATTGCCGTGGGCGGCGATGAGCACCCGCTTGCCCGCCCGCATCTGGGGAACGATCTCCGTCTTGAAATAGGGCACCGTCCGGGCGATGGTGTCCTTCAGGCTCTCGCCCAGGGGCAGTTCCTTGGGGTCCTCCCACCGGTATTGGGCCTGGAGAGCCGGGTTCCGGTCATCGGACGCCTCCAGCAGCGGGGGCCGCACATCAAAGGACCGGCGCCAGACCAGAACCTGCTCCTCACCGTATTTGGCCGCCGTGTCGGCCTTGTTCAGGCCCTGAAGGGCGCCATAGTGCCGCTCATTGAGCTTCCAACTCTTGATGACCGGCAGCCAGGCCCGGTCCATCTCATCCAGGGCCAGGCTCAGGGTGTGAATGGCCCGCTTCAGATAAGAGGTATAGCACAGGTCAAAATCAAGACCGTTTTCCAGCATGGTCCGGCCCGCCGCCGCGGCTTCCTTCCGGCCGTTTCCCGACAGGTCCACATCGGTCCACCCCGTAAAGCGATTCTCCAGATTCCACTCGCTCTCTCCGTGGCGGAGCAACACCAGTTTCATATCGATCGTCCTTTCTATTTGTTTTGATGGTTAGTTATTTCTAACTACTTGTGCAAAACCAAGGGACCGCACGGGTTTTGTCCCGGCCCTTCCCACGGTTTCATTTTAGCACCAAAGCGGAAAAACGGCAAGAGAAATGCACCCTGTTTTTCGAGAAAACAGGGTGCATTTTTGTTACATTCTGCCGTAGAGCTTGGTCATTGCCCGGATCCGGGCCGCCAGCTCCGGCGTAAACACACCGGCCTTGGCCCGCCAGGTCCAATTGGCGTCGGACAGGGTACCGGGGAAGTTCATCCGCCCCTTGGCTCCCAGGCCCAGGTAATCCTGCATCTGGGCCACAAAGGTCTCGGACACGGAGCTCATGCCCCCCCGGAGCATGCCCCAGACGTAGCCCTCTTCCTCGTTCAGGCCCATATACTCCTTGGCATAGGCCACATCGTCCTCCTTGGCCTCATCAAACCACTGCTGCATCGTCATATTGTCATGGGTCCCCAGGTAGCACACGGAATTGGGGGTGTACCTGTGGGGCAGATAGTCGCTGGGCTCCCGGGCGTCAAAGGCAAATTCCAGAACCTTCATGCCGGGGTAGCCGGAGTCCTTCTGGAGCTTCTTCACCTCCGGCGTCAGATAGCCCAGATCCTCGGCAATGAAGGACAACTCCGGCAGCCGCTCCCGCAGGGTCTTGACGAAATCCCAGCCCGGGCCCGGCAGCCAATGGCCGTTCTTGGCGGTATCGTCCTGGGCGGGCACCGCCCAATAGCTCTCAAAGCCCCGGAAATGGTCCAGTCGGACCACGTCGTACATATTGGCGGCGGCGCCCAGGCGGCGGAGCCACCAATCGTAGCCGGTATCCTTCAGCTTTTCCCAGTCATACAGGGGGTTGCCCCAGAGCTGGCCGTCAGCGGTGAAGCCGTCCGGCGGAACTCCCGCCACGAAGCTGGGCCGGCGCTCCTCGTCCAGCTGGAACAGCTCATAATTGGCCCACACATCGGCGGAATCCAGGGGCACGTAAATGGGCACGTCGCCGATGATGCCGATGCCCTTGCCCTTGGCGTAGGACCGGAGGGCCTCCCACTGGCAATGGAACAGATATTGCAGGAAGCAGTGGAAATCCGCTTCCTTCCCATAGGTCTCCCGGGCCTCCGCCAGGGCCTCCGGCTCCCGGAGCCGCCGGGCCTTAGGCCAGGACAGCCAGTCTCCGCCGGGATAAGCCTCCTTCAGGGCCATAAACAGGCTATAATCCGGCAGCCAGGACCGATTCTCCCGGAGATAGCATTCATACTCCCCATCGGGGACAAAGCGCCCGTAGGCCAGGCGTAAAATTCGGCACCGATTCTCATACAAGGCGCCGTAGTCCACCTTCTCCTCGCTCCGGCACCAGGTCACGCTCTCGACCTCCGCCCGAGTCAGCAGCCCCTGCTCCATCAGCCGGTCCAGATCAATGAGATAGTAGTTCCCGGCGAATGTGGAGAAGGACTGATATGGGGAATCCCCGTAGCCTGTGGGGCACAGGGGCAGCATCTGCCAGTACTTCTGGCCCGCCGCCTCCAAAAAATCTACAAATTCATAGGCATTTTTCCCCAGGGTGCCGATGCCGTAGGGCCCCGGCAGTGAAGAAATGTGCATCAAAATTCCGCTTGCTCGCATGGTCTCACACTCCAGTATCAATGGCCCGGGTGCTTTCCCGCCACTTGACGGCCACGGGCACCAGTTCATATCGGGCCTTCCCGCCCTTTTCGATTTGATCCAACAGAATCTCTACGCTTTTCTTTGCCATTTCCTCCACGTTCTGGGCAATGGTCGCCAGCTTGGGCACATAATAGTTCCCCAAATTCAGGCCGTCGAAGCCCATGACGGACACATCCTCCGGCACCCGCAGGCCATTGTCCCGCAGGGCCCGGATCGCTCCGATGGCCATGACGTCGGCCATGGCAAAAATGGCAGTGATCCCCTCAGTCCGAGACAGCAAAGCCTGGGTAGCCCGATAGCCGTCCTGATAGGAGAACCGGACGCCCTCATAATCCCGGTCCGGGTCAAAGGGAATGCTGTTTTTCCGGAAGGTGTCCATGCAGCCCTCATATCGGAGGCAGCTCACATCGGACAGCTCCCGGCAGCCCCCCACCACCGCAATGCGCCGGTGGCCCAGGCGGATCAGGCACTCGATTCCTCGGGCCGCCGCCTGGCGGTCATCGGAGGATACGCTGGACAGATTGGGGATTGCCAGCTCCGAGGCGTCCCGGGTCACCAGGACACAGGGCAGATCAATCTTCTGAAACTCCGCCTCGAAATCCCGCAGGTTGCCCCCCAGGAACAGGATACCCAAGGGTTTTTTTTCACGGCAAATCTGCAAGGCCCGGTGGACCTCATTGTCATCTTCATCCAAATAGTCCACGCTGACGGGATATTGGGTCTTACTCAGGATACCCTGAATGGACTCCAGCAGACTCCCGAAGAGCTCGTTTGAGGAGCCCTTTACCACCACCTGTATAGAGGTGGCATGCTGCTGCTTCAAATTTTTTGCCGTGGCATTAAGGACGAAGCCGCTTTCCTCCACCGCCGCTAAAATGGCCCGTCTGGCAGGCTCGCTGACATTGGGATGGTTGTTGAGCACCCGGGACACGGTCCCCACGGAATAACCGGTCCTGGCCGCCAAATCCTTGATTGTCAAAGAATCGCCTCACTTCCGCTTACATCAGGAAGATTATACCACGTTCCCCCAGGCCGTCAAGATACTTAACCCTTCACTGCGCCGGCGGCCACGCCTCGGATAATGTGCTTCTGACAGCAGAGATAGAAAACAATGACGGGAAGAATACTAATCATGATCAGGGCCATGACGGCACCCAGATCCACGGAGCCGTAACTGCCCTGGAGGTACTGGATGTGGATGGGAATGGTCATATACTTCTTCCGGTCCAGAACCAGATAGGGCAGCAGGTAGTCATTCCAGACCCACATGATCTCCAGCACGCCTACGGAAATCATGGTAGGCTTCA
>CAKTNP010000013.1 GCA_934589155.1 uncultured Oscillospiraceae bacterium
ATACAGGTGGGGCTGCCGCACTCCTTACAGTTCTTCTTCGGAGACAGCTTAAAAATATCCAGACCTTTCAAAGCCATTGTATATCTCTCCTTCCCGATTACATCAGTTCAGTGATGAACTTCTTGATGGTGGCAACCGCGGCGGGATGGCGCATAACAACAGCGTCGGCGCCGCCGGTCAGGTTGGCGGCGGCGGTAGCGACTTCCATGTCGATGCCCCGCTCCTCCTGATTGCCCCACTCGGGCATATCTTCCTCGGCCATGACCGCTTCCTTCACGCTCCAGGTATCGGTGGAGGTGGGGGCGATGATGGGCATCTGGAGCTGTACATCGCTCTGGGCCAGAGCGGCGGCGCGGACCCGGTCCAGGGTGGATGCCACGTACTCATAGCCATAGCCCACGGCGGCGGTACCAACGTTCATGACGATGGACTGGGCGGAAACGCCCAGCTGAGTCAGCATAACGTTGAGCTGCTTGGCCAGGTTGATGTCGTCGGCGGACTCGGCACCCAGCTTCTGGTTGTAAGCCAGGCCCACGGATGCGCCCACGGACTTGTAATCTTCTTCACGGGCGGACAGAACAAGGATGTTCTTGCCCTGGAGTGCTTCGGCGATCTTTGTGAACAGCTCGCCGTCCTTCTCCACGTTCTTGCAGCCCATCACGGCGATAGGCATGGTAACGGCGTCGGCCACGGCCTTGGCCTCAGCCACACACTCCTCCACGGAGCGGTTGACGCCGTTGGGATCTGCGGACTCAAAGTGCAGGACCAGGAAATCCGCGCCGGGCATGGTCTCCGCCTTCTTGGCGTAATCGGCCATGGTGGTGCAGCCGGCATAGAATTCCTTCAGGGCAGGAGCGGTCCACTCGCTGGCCAGGTCGGAAATCTCAATGCCGATCTTCGGTGCGTTGGCAATGGGCGCATCGAAGGTGTAGAAGGGCAGAACGTTCTGCCCGCCCAGAACAACGGCCTTGTCACCGGTACCAATGGTGACCTCGTTGATCTTTGCGGAGTACGCCTGCGTCTTGGGAACAAAAGACATGATGGTATCCCCCTTGTGTGTTAGTGTGTATGTGATTGAATGAGCCTTTCGCGGGTGCTGCCGCTTCAGAAGCCCAATTCTTCCATGATCTTCGCCAGCTCCCGCTTCACCGGAGTGCCGTCCGGCACCAGGGAACTGGGCTTGCCCTCGCAGTCGCAGCGATAGATCGCCTCGTCCTGGGGCAGAACACCGGCCAGAGACAGGCCGTGCTTTTCGATCTCTTCCTTAACCCCGTCGTCCAAAACGCCGCCGGGGGCTCGGTTTACGATGAGCTGCATCCGGGTGGGCTTTAGCTCCAGGTCCTTCACCATTTCGGCGATGCGGGCCACGGCCTGAATGCCTCGGCGGGAGCAGTCGGAAACCAGCAGCATGGTGTCCACATGAGGCAGGGTGCCCCGGGCAATGTGCTCGAGACCGGCCTCGTTGTCCACCACCATATATTTATAGTTGTTGACGTACTTGTCCACCTGGGTCTTCAGGACCCCGTTGACATAGCAGTAGCAGCCCTTGCCCTGGGTCCGGCCCATGACCAGCATGTCAAAGTCGTCCTCCTCAATGAGGGCGTCGTTGAACTTCATTTCGGCGTAGTCCGCCTTGGTCATGCCGGAGGGGATGGTGCCCGGCCGCAGCTCGGCCTTGGTCATTTCCTCCCGGATGTCGCCCAGAGTGGTCTCCACCTCCACGCCAAGGACCTCGTTGAGGTTGGAGTTGGCGTCGGCGTCCACCACCAGGATGGGGCCCTGCTTCTTTTCGGTGAGATAGCGGATCATGAGACCGCAGATGGTGGTCTTCCCGACACCGCCCTTGCCGGCTACGGCGATGGTATGTGTAGCCATAGATAACGCTCCTTGGAGCCCGGCGGGAGACCCCGCCGGGCTGATAGTTTGGAAATTAGACCTCGCTGAGCAGGCCGGCTTCCTTGGCGATCCGGGCCACATCGTCGTACTTGTTCAGTGCGTACAGATGGATGCCGTTGATGCCGCAGGCGCGGTACTCGTCGATCTGACGGATGGTGTACTCGATACCGGCTTCCTTGAAGCTGGCCTTCTTGCCCTCCACATCGGCGTCGAAGCAAGCCTCGTCGCCCTTGGCGGTCTTGAGACCCACGGAGAAGGGGTTGGGGAAGATCCAGTTCTTGGAGATGATCTCGCAGAGCTCACGGGGCATGACGCAGCCGTTCCGGGACAGAGCCATGTTGATGGTGGCAGCCTGGTCCAGAATGGGCATGATACCCACATCCACGGGCATCCAGATGCCGGCGGCCCGGATGGCGTCCAGCCAGTACCGGAACTGATCCATATCCCAGCAGAGCTGAGTCATGATGTAGTCGGCGCCGTTGTCCTGCTTCTGCTTCAGGAAGGCGATGTCGGCCTCCAGGCTGCGGCAGGAAATGTGGCCCTCGGGAGAGCCGGCCACGGCGATGGTGAACTTGTCGCCGAACTCCTGACGGACGAACTTCACCAGCTCGGTGGCGTAGTGCAGGTCTCCGCCGGTGCCCTTCCAGCCGAAGGGCAGGTCGCCCCGCAGAGCCAGCATGTGGTTGATGCCGTGATCCAGGTAGTTCTGGAGCTGCTCCTTGATGCCCTCTTTGGTGTTGCCGATGCAGGTAAAGTGGGTCACAGGGGTGCACTTGCCGTCCTTGGCGATCTTCTCCAGGACCTCCAGGTTCTTACCTACGTTGGTGCCGCCGGCGCCGTAGGTGCAGGAAATATAGTCCGGGTTCAGGGTGTACAGCTGCTCCAGCACGCCGCCTTTACCGCAGAGCTTTTCCATGCCCACGTCCGTCTTGGGAGGGAATACCTCGAAAGAGAAGGTGTCGCGGGTTTCCATGATTTCTGCAACGTTCATAGTTAAGTTACCTCCTATATAATTGCCGCCCGAGGCGGTCCGGAGAAGGTGCCCGGCTGGGCGCACTCCCCCTATCGATACTTCTATATCGTAACACAGGATACGCCTGATTTCAACCAAAATCTTCTCGAAATTTGTAAAAATTTCTAGGATTTTCAACGAGAGATTTGTCGTATCACAGGGGCGTAAACAGGAATCTCTGGATCAGGCCGTCGCAGACGGCGTGGATCGTCACGGCGCCGCCGGGGCCGTCCTCCCGGCTCAGCTCAACGTCCTTCCCATGAAGACAGCCCCGGACGTAGGCCATGGGATCCTCCGTTTCCACCTCTTCAAAAAACACGTCCCGCATTTGATTGTTTTTACAGCAGTTTTTGATTTCCCGGACCAGCTCATATTCCGCCATGGTCAAGCCTCCTTTCCTTTACTGTACCACGGTTTTGCCGGGAAGAAAACCGGATTTTGGAAAATTTCTCCCGGATTCCCCAGCGTTTTCCCGAAAGATCTTTTATCCTGGTCCCGCAGTTTATGGGTCCGGAGCCATGCCCTGCCGGTCCGGTGATCCGGGCCGGTTTTTCTTGCTTTTTTCGGAGAAAGCGGTATAATAAGGAAAAAGGAGGGGTTTTTATGGCGGAAACCACCCGACATTATGCCTTTTGTCAGAATCGGAAGTGCGAATTCTTTCCCTGCCACAAGGGGGTCCCGGAGGAGGACTTTTCCTGTCTGTTCTGCTACTGTCCCCTGTACGCCCTGGGAGACCGGTGCGGCGGCGGATTTACCTATCTTTCCAACGGGATCAAGGACTGTTCGGCCTGTACCGTGCCCCATCGGAGAGAAAATTACGACAAGATTCTTGCAAAAATGCCCGCGCTTTTGGAGCTGGCACGAAAAAAACCGGAAGAGTTTTAAGCCTCTTCCGGTTTCTTTTTGCACGAAAATGCCCAGATTTTCCGTTACGGTTGCTCTATGACGCCGTATTGCCGCAGCAGAGCCACCCGCTGCCGGGCCAACTTCACCGCCCCGGCGGGGGAGTTGTTTTTATGATCCTCCGCCGCGTACCGGGTCAGCCGCCGGAGCCAAGCCCAGGGCAGAAGCCAGGGCCGCCGGCGGAGATAGGGAAACCGATCCACAAGGCTGGACCTGGGCGGAAACAGGGTCGCCAGGGGCAGCTTCTTCCCGCCGGAGGCCGCCTGAAGGGTCAGGGTGGAGGCCCGGAGCCGGTCCCCGTCGGCGGAGCCGTAGATCCCACCGGACAGGGCGTCATGGCACAGAGGCTCCAGGGGGACGGGCCGGTCCCAGGGGGCGGGCAGGTCCAGGTCCATGCCCAGATAGGTCCGGCAGACCCCGAAGGCCGCCGCAGCGAAATCCTGGCTCCGGACCCGGCGGCACCGCTCATAGAGGGCCGCCCAGTCCACCGCGTCCCGGTAGGCCGCCGCCCAGAGGCCCATGTCGCAGAGCTGCCGGAGACCCACGCCTCGGGCCACAAAGTGCTTAAAGGCATGAAGGATCAGATACAGAAGATGGTCCCCGGGGGCCATGGACAAAAAGCCCCGGAGCTCCACGGGACGGCGAAGGGCCTCGGCAAAGAAGCCGTTCAGATCCGGGCCGCTCCGCTCCGGCTCGAACAGCCGCCGGTGGATCTCCAGATATACGGAGCCCCGGGGGTCCCGGTAGGTGATCTCCCCCCGGGCCGCCCGCTCCTCCGGCGGGGCGTCCGTGACCAGGCCCCGGTCCGTCAGGAACCGATGGCAGGACTCCATTTCCTCCTCTGGGAGCCACAGATCGTCGTCGCCGCTGAGGCGGAAATCCTCCCGGGAGTACAGGCCGCCGCAGAGCTGGCCCTTCACCACCACGGGGTGGAGCCCCGCCCGGCGCATCTGCCCGTACAATTCCCGAAAGGCGGCGGAGCGCAGGGTCTGCCCCAGGACCTGGGTCCGGACCCGTGCCTTGGCCTGGGCAAACAGAGGCGCGGTCTCCTCCGTACCGTTCTCGTGAAGGGCCTCATAGACGAAGGGCAGGAGCTTCTGCTGTTCGGCCAGGGCGAACAGGGCCCCGTAATCGGCCCTCTCCGGGGCGGCAGTCTTTCCGGCCAGCCCCGCGCTCAAGGCCGTCAGGAAATCCACTTCCAGCTTGGTCAGCGTCATTTCTCCCCATCCTCCTTTCCCTTTCGGAACAGTACCCCGGTCCCCAGGCTCAGGGTCCCCAGGGCGGTGCCCAGGGTGTTGCACAGCACGTCATCGGTCTCCGCAATGCCCAGACCCCAGAGGTACTGGGCGGTCTCCACGCAAAGGCTCAGGGCCAGCCCCAACCCCAAAGCCCCGGCGGCCCGGGCTCCCGGGTGCCAGGTTTCCGGCATGAGCTGGCAGGCCGCCAGGCCCAGGGGGAAAAACAGGAACACGTTCATCAGCATTTCCCGGTACAGCTCCGGGTAGAGCCGGGCCAGGCGCAGGGTCTGCAGAGGCTCCATCAGGGCCAGCCGCTCCCCGGGCTCCCGGCCCCAAAACAGGGTGGCGTGGAGAATGGCTCCCACCATGATAAGGAGCACCGCTCCGTTCACCGGCCGCCAGGCCCGACCCTTTCCGAACCGGGCGCTCAGATACCCCCACAGCACCGCCCCCAGGACCATGAAGCACAGCACGTCCCCGGGCCGCTGGCCGTAGGTAAAGGACATCAAATGATCCATACCCCACCACGATCCTTGCAAAATTTCACAGATCCCCGGTTTCGGCACGCCGAAGCCGGGGATCTTCTCTCTGTTTCCGTCTTTATCTTCTGCCCCGGGCGGGAGTCCGGCGGGCGGGCCGACGCCTGGCGGCGGTGGCCGCCAGCAGCATCCGTCCCAAAAAGCTCCGCTCCAGCCCCGTGGGCCGTCCGTCCATCAGATCCACGGTCTCCCGCAGGATCTTCTGAAAATCCACGGCCCGGCCGCCGGGGACCCGGCACCGCAGATAGGCGCAGGGGGGCAGCTCCATCTTCTCAAACCGGCGGGCAAAGGCCCCGTCCACACCCAGAGCCAGGGCATAGGGCGCCAGATCGTAATAATAAGAGGGGTTCTGATGCTGGGCGGACTGGTGCCGCTCCTTATACTCCCGGCGCAGGAACCGCCGCAGGCCCAGCTCGCCCTGGACCAGACGCCGTCCGTCCTCGGTCCGACGGCCGCCGAAGGCCGTCGCAAGACCCGCCAGGATCTCCAGGCCCAGACACAGCAGGGCCAGCACCGGCTGCGCCGCCGCAATGCCCAGGATCAGAAGCAGGAGTCCGGCGGCGGCGCCCCGGATCACAGGCCCCCGGTCCCGGCCCCAAATGCCATGGACACCGGACTGGACGGTCCAGCCCGCCCAAAGGCCCAGTAGGCCGAAGAGGATCAGGGGCAGGAACCGGGCCTGCATCACAGGCAGGGCGCAGTCCCCCAGGGCAACGGAGGCGCAGAGGCAGGCCAGGGCCCCCAGGCCCCGCAGGATCACGGGGCTGCCGCTGTTGGGGTCCCACATGCCGTGGGCCCGGACCGGGCGGCTGTCCATCTCCCGGCGCAGACGCTGAAACTCGCCGCCGGTGGCGGACACGGGCCGGTTCCGGCGGAACAGGCGGCGAAAGGCCCGGATCTCCAGCTCCGACCGCTCGTTGCCCATGTCCATGCGGCGGTGCAGGGTCACATCCCGGTCCTTTACAATGGTGAGGTAGCCCATCTGGGCCCAGGACACCACCATAAGGGAAAAGCTGAGGTTCCCGCCGGTGAGAAGGGACCAGCTCTCCCCCGCCGTCTCCCCCAGAGGGGCGCTGTACTGGAAGCCGGGCCACACCGGCTTCCACCGCAGGGTCAGGAACCAATACAGAGCCATCAGGGCCCCGAACACCGCCACGGCGGTCTGGCACCGGCCCAGGAGAGTGCCCCCCTCAGCCTGGCGGGCAAACATGGTTTCCGGCGTTTCCAGAAACAGCGTCAGGCTGTCATGGTCCCGCATGGGCTCCAGGAGCTTGCCGTGGATCACGGGACCGTCCACCTGCACGTCCAGATAGTTGTCCGCATCCTCCCCCAGATAGCCGCTCTGGAAGGTGGGGCCGGGGCCGAACTCCCCGGGCAGGGTCACATGGAAGGACAGATTTTCAATGGGGTAGGCGTAGCTGCTGGCCAGCACCGGCAGCTCCAGAACCCCCAGGTTGGACACGCACTTGCCCAGCTGATAGGTCATATTGATCTGCAGGTCCCCCAGAAAGCCCGCCTCGTTCCGCAGGACCACGGAGGGGACCCCGTTGACCTTCCGGACGGAGACCCGGACGCCGTTGATGACGCAGTTGGAGGCGTTTTTCCCCAGAGGGACCACCAGCTCCGCCGTACTCTCGTTCAGATGGAGATTCACCACGGCGGAGACCTGGGCCGCGGCCTGGCTGCCTACCACGGCGGTCATCTCATAGGAGGTGATGACCCCGGCGGAGCCGTTCTCCTCCGCCGCCGGCACCGGCAGGCACAAAAACAGAATGCAGCACAGAAGCAAAGCCAAACGGCGCACGGGATCCCCCTCCTTTCAAAATAGCCATACTTTAAGGCATTATACCACCGCCGCAGAAAAAAAGCAATGGAAAAGTAGGAAGAACCATGGTATAATGGTGCTGTGCCGCCTAAAATCGGGCGGGAAAGGAGTTTACTATGGCCAATCAGTTCTTCGCCCTGATCTCCCGGATGCGCTATATCAAGCGCTGGGGGCTCATGCGGAATACCTTTTCCGAAAACATCCAGGAGCACAGCCACATGGTGGCGGTGCTGGCCCACGGCCTGGCCCTGATCCGCCGGGATATTTTGGGTCTGCCCGGCCCGGACCCGGACCGCTGCGCCGTGGCGGCCCTGTATCACGACGCCTCCGAAATTCTTACGGGAGATCTTCCCACCCCCATCAAGTACTACAACCCCGAGATCAAGGACGCCTACAAGCAGGTGGAGCGGATCTCCGGGGAGAAGCTGCTCCAGATGCTGCCGCCGGAGCTGCGGGACAGCTACGCCCCCTTTGTCTTTGAGGACGACGAGGCGGTACTGCCCATTGTGAAGGCAGCGGACAAGCTCTCCGCCCACATCAAGTGTCTGGAGGAGCAGAAGGCGGGCAACACCGAGTTCGATTCCGCCGCCCGACAGACGAGGCAGGCCCTGTGCGGCATGCATCTGCCAGAGCTGGACTACTTTATGCTCCATTTTCTCCCGGAATTTTCCAAAAACCTGGACGAGCTGGAATAACGAAAGGGCCCCGGCATTTGCCGGGGCCCCGTCTGTATCAATATCCGTAATCGCTTTCTTCTTTGGTACGATGCCGCACTGTCGGTATCGTACCATTTCGTACCAAAATCAAGGGTGAATTTACGCTCCGGGCACAAAACCCCCGGCAGAACGCTGCCGGGGGAGAAAACGAAAGTCGGAATCAGGCCATGTCCGCCACATACTTGGCGGCGTCGGCATCCAGCAGAAACTCGCAGTTGGGGTGGAGCTGCAGGACGGAGGCAGGGATGTCCTCGGTAACGGGGCCCTTCAGCATCTTCTCCACCATTTCGGCCTTGTGGGCGCCCTTGGCGATGAGGACGATGCGGCGGGCGTGCATGATGGTCCGGACACCCAGGGTCAGGCCCCCCAGCTCATGGTCGGGGCCCACGCCGGTCTCCTTCCGGACCCGGGCCTCGAAAATGGGATCCATGGGAGACACCCAGGTCTCGCTGCCGAAGGGGGTGCCGGGCTGGTTGATGCCGATGTGGCCGTTGTAGCCCAGGCCCAGCATCTGCAGATCGATGCCGCCCCGGTCCTCCAAAGCCTTCTGGAAGTTCCGGCACTCGGCCTCGTAGTCGTCGGAGATGGTCCTGGGCATGATGAACCGGTCCTCGGGGATGCCCAGAGGGCCCGCGATCTGCTCCTGGATCATGGTGTAGCAGCAGCCGGCATAGCTCCGGGGCAGGTTGGTGAGCTCGTCCACATTGAACAGTGTCACCCGGCTGGTATCAAAGGGATACTGCTTGTAAATGTCGCTGACGATGGCATGCATATTCTTGGTGGTCTGGCCCGTGGACAGGCCGATGACGGAATCGGGCTTGGACAGCATCTGGCCGATGATCCGCCAGGCGGCGATCACGTCAAATTCATGTTCGTTCTTGGCAATTGTGATTTTCATTCTTTTTCTTCCTCCAGTCCATAAATCGCATTGCTGCCCGCCCCCAGAAGCCCGATATACCGGGGATCCAGGGTGGTCCGCACCACGCCGCCGGTGACAAAGCGCATGGTGTGGGCGTTGAGGCGGGGCAGGATCTTTTCATACAAAAAGCCCCCGGACATGACCCCGCCCCCCAGGACAACGGTCTCCGGATCCGTGACCCGGGTCAGGTTCATAATGAGGTTGGCCAGGGCCTGGGCGGCGTTGTCCACCAGCACGCGGCACATCTCGTCCGTGTCATACAGGGCGAACACGTCGGCGGCGCTGACCCGGGCGCCCTCTGGGATCATGAGCTTGGTATCTGGGTACCGCTTTGCCAGGATCCGGGCGCTGGTGTCGAAGCCCAGACCCGAGGCCACCGGCTCCACACAGTCCGGCCGCCCGCAGGCGCAGGGGGCGTGGAAGTCGATGCCGGAGGCAGTGTGGCCCACCTCCCCCGCGTTGCAGCTGCCGCCCCGGATCAGCTTTCCATCGGTGACGAAGCCCGCGGCGATGCCGGTTCCCACGTTGATATAAATGAGGTGCCGGGTGTCTTGCCCCCGGCCGAAGAGCATCTCCGCCTTTGTGGCGCTGCGGACATCGTTGTCCGCGAAGCAGGGCAGATGATACCGGGCCTCCAGGATCTCCCCCAGGGGAATTTCTTCCTTCCGGTCGTGGTCGATCTCCAGCCAGCGGCCGGTTTTGCCGTCAATCCGGCCCACCAGCCCTAAGCCGATGGCCAGGGGCCGGTGCTCCGGGGACTCCTCCCCCAGGAACTCGTCCAGGGCGGATTCGATCAGCTCCAATGCCTGGCTCTGGGTCAGGGCACCGGTGGGCCAGCGCTTGGTCCGGAGCACATTGCCCTGCCGGTCAATCTCCCCCAGCAGCAGCTTGGTGCCCCCCAGGTCCACGGCGATATAAGTCTCTCTTTGCTCCATTATACTTCCTCCGTGCAGTCGGCGCAGACCCAAAGCAGACGGCAGGCCGCGCCGACCCAGACCTCCCGAAATGTGGCGTTGTTGTTCTGGGGCCAATAGGGCACATCCTCATTGCCCCAGGTCTCCACGCCCACGGGGACCTCGCCTACGCACTCGCCGCAGAGCACAGCGTACTGGCGGCAGTAGTCGGAGCCCACGCCATAGACCAGGCTCTGGCCGAAGGGGTTCTTGCCCCACATCCAGTACAGCTGCTCCCGGGCGATCTCCAAAAGCTCCTTATCGTGGAAATACCGGCCCAGAATGGAGGCCGCCTTGCCGGTGGACAGCAGCACCGCAGCATTGCCCCGGAAGGAGAACCAGACGGGGAAGTTCCGCAGCACGTGCATGTCGTCCAGCCGAGTGCCCCGGGAGAGCTGGTCAATATAGTTCTGCTTTTCGGTTTCATAGGTGCAGGCCAGGTGGAGCCAGGGGAAGGTGTCCTGATCCTCGGGCTCGTCCAGGCGGTGAACGCCGGCGGGGATCATGCCGTAGGGAGCGGTGTTCCCGGCGATGGCCTTCAGATACCGGCCGTAGCGCAGCATGGCGGCCTCCCACCGGGGCTTTTCGGGAGCCTCCGGCTGGGTCAGGCACAGGGCGGCCAGAGCCTGCATGAACTGATGGTCCCGGGACTGGTGGTTGAAGTGGACGATGGCCTTATGGCTCTCGTCCCGGTAGAAAAAGCCGGACAGGGCGGGATCTCCCTCCCGGGTCTCCTGACAGGCCAGGAGCTTACCCGCGTACTCCCGGGCGGTTTTTGCGTACTTCTCCTCTCCCGTGGCCTCCAAGAGGCAGCTGGCGGCCCAGACGATGACGGCATAATACTGGGACAGGCCGCTGTTGTAGGTATGCTCGAACATGATGGCCGGTTCCACCCCGGTCTCGGCGAACCGGGCCACGGCGAAGTCAAAGTCCTCTTTTGCTGCCTTCCTGGCGCCGGCGGCCAGGGCGTCATCATAACCCTGAAGGGTCGCGGCGGCGTAGGCCTCGACGCCGGAGAACAGGAAGTTCTCATAAGAATGGTTGTGGACCCGGGTCTCCACATCGTCAAAGTTGCCGATGAGATTATCCGTGTACCGGGTGGCGCCGGCGCTGGTGGCCCGGTAGCCGTCGCCGAACCGGGTCCGCAGCACAAAGTCCAGGCCCCACTGGGCCTCCTCCATGAGCCGGAGGTACAGGAGCCGGTCCTTGTCCTTCATCCGCCGGGCGTTTTCAAACATAGCCTGGACCACCTCGCCGGTCTGGGCCGCCTGCTGGGATACGTCTCCCGCATCGTGCCAGCCGCCGCCGAAGCTCATGGTGACCCCGTTATGGTGGGCCACGATGTCCTGGTGGCAGGTGCCGTGCTTGCCGGGCACCGGAGTGCCGCAGCGCTCGCAGTAGAAGAAGTTCAGAACCTTCCACAGAGTCTCCGTGCACAGGTCTCCGGCAATGTCAAAGGCGGGGCTTTTTACCTCCCCGGCCTGGAGAAAGTACCGGCCCGGGACGGTGAAGTCGGAGAAATCCAGGACCTGAAAATGACCCCGAGGGTTGTCCACGGTCCGGACCTTGCCCTCATAGACCGTTTTTCCGCTCTCGTCCGCCAGCCGGAAGGTGTCGGCGGAGACAGCGGCCACGGCGGTCTTTTTCCCGTCCGGGAAATAGCCCACGGTGGACAGACGGATGCCGGGGGCATCGTTCTGCCAGCCCCGCTCATGCTCCGGAGCCTCCACCCGCTCCAAGGTAATGTCTCCATAATCATAGGTCATGGTGTCGCCGCCGGCCACGTCATGGCCGCTGCAAAAGACGTAAAAGGTCAGCTTGGTAACGGCGTCCCGGGGCATGGCGGCAAATTCCCAGATGCAGTCGTTCCACTGCCCGTTTTGGAGGTCGAACACCGTGGCGCCCTCCCGGAAGTAGGGGTCCGGCAAGGGGTATTTCCCTACATTCTCCACCGCCACGTTCAGATGAAGGATCCGAGCGCCCAGGATCCGGGGCTTAACCCGGAACCGGAGGCGATTATAGCCCTCCCAATTCTCCCGGGGCAGGTCAAAATACACCTTGGCGGTGCCGAAGTTGGCATAGTCCCCGTCGGGAGCCGCTCCCTCCGGCCAATGGTCCGCCCGGAGGGCCGCCGCGGCAGAGATCACGCCGTCCTTTTCCTCCATGGAAAGAAGGCCGGCGCCCCGGGGCTTTGCCGCCTGTTCCTCCCGGCCGTAGAGCACCCGGGAGGCCAGAACCTTCTTATGGGGGAAGGACGCCTCCAGGCTCCGCTCCCGGTGCAGGGGCAGGGGCCGGTGGACATACAAGCTGTCCTGTAATTCCTGTATAAATTCCTGTTTTAGCATGTTTTCTCCTCGCCGCCAAAATTGGATCTTTTCTCTGCTTCGACCAGTATAAATGGAAAATCTTCTTCCTTCAACGAGCATGATTGTCCATTTTCAACTATAAATGCTCCATATCTCTTAGCCGTTCCGGCCCAGGAGCCGGTCAATGGACAGGCCCACCCGGCAGGAGCCCCGGTGGACGCAGGTCTCATAATCGCAGTCCGCCTCCAGAAGGGTCACGCAGGATCCCGTTTCCTCATACTCCACCGCCACCATGCGGGTGGCGTCCTGATTCCGGCAGAAGCCGGTGAGGAAGGTCTCTTTTTCCATTTATGATTCATCCTCCACGGCGCACAGGCCCATGGGTGCCAGGCGGATCCGGTCCCGGGCCGCCAGCTCCAGATTGTGGCCCAGCAGGATCCTGCCCGGCTCAATGTCCCAGTTGTCGTGGCTCCGGTTGATATAAATGCGGATCCGCCGGCCCTCCAGTTCCCGGGTGAAGCCCACCATCCGGTTCTTGGCCTGGAAGAATTGAATTTCGCCCCGGCGCAGGGCGGGAAGCTCCCGGCGCAGGGCCGTAAGCCGCCGGTAGTGCTCCAAAAGGTCCCCGTCCTCGGCGCCCCAGGGGTAGGGGCGGCGGTTGAAGGGATCGGCGTAGCCCTCCATGCCCGCCTCGTCTCCGTAGTACACGCAGGGGGAGCCGGGCAGGGTGAATTGCAGGAAGGAGGCCATCCGCAGCCGCTCCTTGGCCAGGATCATCTGCTGCATGGACAGACGGCGGGCCGCCTTTTCCGCCCGGCTGCCGTCGAAATCGTCCACCAGAGCGGTGAGGATCCGGGGGGTATCGTGGGTGCCCAGACTGTTCATGAGGCAGGGCAGCACCTGGGGCGGGTAATTCTCCGCAATGGACAGCACGGTCTCCTTTAACCCCCGGCCGTCGTCCACGGCCTTGATGAAATTCAGAATGGCGGTGCGGAAGGGGTAGTTCATGACGCTGTCCAGCTCCCCGTCCACAAAGTATCTCCGGCGGCGGGAGTAGGCGATCTTATTGGAGGCGTCCTCCCACACCTCGCCGATGAGCAGGGCGTCGGGGCGGATGGCCCGGATCCGGCGCTTCAGCCGGAGGATGAACTCGTCGGGCAGCTCGTCGGCCACGTCCAACCGGAAGCCGTCGGCTCCCAGCTTCAACCAGTGGGCCACTACGCTATCCTCCCCGTCGATGATATAATCGAGAAAGCCCGGGTCCATTTTGTTCACGCAGGGCAGGGTGTCGAAATTCCACCAGCAATTGTAGCTGTCGGGGTAGTGGTGGAACTGGTACCAGTTCCGGTAGGGGGAGTTGGGATCCGACACGGCGCCGCCGCCGAATTCGTGGTTCTTGTCAAAATAAATGCTCCGGGAGCCGGTATGGGAGTAAACCCCGTCCAGGACGATGCGGACGCCCCGGTGGTGGGCCGCCCGGCACAGCTCCGCGAAGTCCGCCTCGGTACCCAGCATGGGATCCGGAGTCTTATAGTCACAGGTATCATACCGGTGGCTGGAAAAAGCCTTGGAAACGGGGTTCAGATAGAGTATTTCCACCCCCATATCGGAAAGATAGGGCAGCTTTTCCCGGATGCCCCGGAAGTTGCCGCCGTAGAAATCGTTGTTCAGCACCAGTCCCTCCGGGGTGGGCTGCCAGGACACCTCTTCGTTCCAATTCCGGTGCACCGTATAGGGCCGGAGCTTTTCCGTCAGGTCCGGGTCCCCGGACTTATAAAACCGATCCGGGAAGATCTGGTACATGACGGCGCCCTTGGCCCAGTCCGGGGTCTCAAAGTCCGCCGGGATGCAGCTGACCTGCCACCAGTCCCCGGCCTCCATATTGGTGTCCTCTCCCTGACGGAACAGGGAAAAGGACTCGTTGGCGGTGGTGATCCGGAAATAATAAAACAGCAGGCCGGGCTCCGGGATCCGGAAGCTGCCCTCGTAGATCTCATAGGGCCCATCGGTCCGGGCCAGGGTCAGGGACACCGAAAAGGCGGGGCGGCCGTTTTCCTGCTCAAAGACGCAGGAGACCTCCCGGGTCTGACAGGAGGCGGGAATATCCAGCCGCAGGCGGCAGTCCTCCCCCGGCTCCAGGGTCCCCACGGGATCCTTATACCGGGAATCCCGGCTGCAGAACAAAATACGCATGAAAAAACTCCTTTAATCGAAAATACGGGGACGCCGGTTCCGGCGTCCCCGCTTTGAATGCTTTACTGCCAGGAACAGACGGTGCAGAACATGGCCATGTACTTCTGAGCGGGGATCTTCCAGCTGAAGTCCTGCTCCATGTCCCGGCGGACCAGCACATCCCAGCCAGCTCGGTCGAACCGGTACAGGCCCAGGGCCCGGTCCATGGCGCCGTAGAAATCGTCGCCGTTGTAGCTCTGGAAGGTGTAGCCCAGGCCCTCTCCCGTAATGGAATTCACGGGGGCCACGGTGTCCTTCAGGCCGCCGGTGGCGTTGACCACGGGCACGGTGCCGTAGCGCATGGCGTTCATCTGGCTCAGGCCGCAGGGCTCGGACTTGGAGGGCATGAGATAAATGTCCGCGCCGGCATAGACCCGGCTGGCCAGGGAAACGTTGAAGCAGAGCTGGGCGGAGACCTTGTTGGGGTAGTCCGCCTGGAGACAGCGGAGGAAATACTCATACTTTTCCTCGCCGGTACCCACCACCACCAGCTGCACGTCCTGCTCCAAAAGCCGCCGGGCGGTGTAGCACAGAAGGTCCAGCCCCTTGTGGCCCGCCAGTCGGGTGACCATGGCCATCATGGGCACGTCCGGCCGCTGGGGCAGGCCCAGCTCCTCCTGGAGGGCCCGCTTGTTTTCGGCCTTTCCCTCCTTGAAGGTATCCTTGTCATAACGGCAGACAATGGCCTTATCCGTGGCGGGGTTGAACACCTCGGTATCGATGCCGTTGGTGATGCCGAAGATCTTATACCGGAAGCCGGACAGGACCCCGTCCAGGCCGTGGGCATAGTAAGGATACAGGATCTCCTGTGCGTAGGTCTCGGACACGGTGGACACGGCGTCCGCCGTCTCGATGGCGCCCTTCATCATGTTGATGCCGCCGCCCTCGCCCAGGGTCATGAAGCCCCGCATATATTCGGGCAGGCCCAGCACGTTGTCGAAGAAGTCCGGGTTGGCCCAGCCCTGGTACTCGATGTTATGAATGGTGAACACGCACTTGGTCTTGCCGAAGCGGAAGCCGTACATGCTCTTCAGGTACACGGGGATCATGGCGGTCTGCCAGTCGTTGCACTGGATCACGTCCGGAGTCCAGTCCAGCACCGCCAGAGCGTCCAGCACCGCCCGGGAGAAAAAGGCGAACCGCTCCCCGTCGTCGCCGTGGCCGTAGATAGCCCCGTCCCGGCAGAAATAGTATTCGTTATCCAGAAAGTAGATCCGCAGCTTTTTCTTCCGGGATTTCAGCTTATGGATGCCGCAGTACTGCTTGCGCCAGCCCACGCCTACGTTGAACTCCGCCTCCAATTCCGTCTGAAGCTCGGGGTTTTCCTTCATTTTCTTGTAATAGGGCAGAAACAGCACCACCTCGTTGCCGGGGATCCGGGACAGCTCCGCAGGCAGGGCCTGCATCACATCTCCCAATCCGCCGGACTTTACAAAGGGCGCCGCCTCCGACGCGGCCATGGCAATCCTCATACAATGTCTCCTCTTTTCACGATGACAGGATTATCCGGGGTGCCGATGAGCCGGGAGCCGGGCCGGACCACCACGTTCTTATCCAGAATGGCGCAGCGGACCTCCGCCCCGGCACCAATGACGCAGTCGTTCATGATAACGCAGTCCTGGACCTGGGCGCCCTCCTCCACCGTCACCTGGCGGAACAGGACGGAGGTCCCCAGGGAGCCCTCCAGCCGGCAGCCGTCGGCCACCACGCAGTTGTTCACCTGAGCGTCCTCGCCATAGTAGGTGGGGACCCGGTCCCGGACTTTGGTGTAGATGGTGTGCTTGCCGTAGAACAGGTCCATCCGCACGCTCTTATCCGCCAGGGCCAGGCTGTTGCGGTAGTATTCCAGGGTGCTTTCGTTGAACAGGGCTGCACCCTCGAACTGGTAGACGTTGACCGTCAGGTTGCCGTCATAATACTGCTTCATGATAAGGTCCCGTTCCAGCCGGTACAGGTTCCGGGCCACGCTCTCCCGGACCAGGTGCAGGAGCTTTTCCCGGCCGATGACGAAAATGTCCATGCTGGCGAGATAGTTGCTGTCGGCGCAGTAGTCCACGGTCAGGTCGCTGACCTCCCCCTTGGGGCTCAGCTTCAGAGCCAGGTCCAGCTGCTTTTTGCCGTTGGCGATGCCGGCCTTGGTGGCCACGGTCAGGTCCTTGCCGGAGGCGATGTGCTTTTCCAGCAGGTCCTTCATATCCATGTTGCACAGGACGCCGGAGTCCGCCAGCACCACATACTCGGCATTGGCCCGCTCCAGATAGTCGATGGAGGCATAGAGGGCCTCCAGCTTGCCCCGAACCTGGACGGTGCTGGGCTGGTTGGAGTTGGGGGTCAGAAATTCCAGGCCGAACTCCTCCAGCTCCAGGTCCCACTCCTGACCGGAGCCGATGTGGTTCATAAGAGACTGGTAATTATACCGGGAAATGATGCCGATGTGGCGGATGCCGGAGTTGGACATATTGGACAGGGTGAAATCGATCTGGCGATACCGGCCGCCGTAGGGCAGGGACGCCATGGTCCGCTTGTTGGTCAGCTCTCCCAGAGAGCTGTCATAAATATTGGCGAAGATAATGCCCATTGCGTTCATAGTCTTGGCCCTCCCTTATACGATCTCTCCGGGCAGGACCACCCGGTTTTCGTCGATGACGGTGTTTTTGCCCACCACGCTGATCTTCTTCCGCTCGTTTTTGCCGAAGGTACCGCCGATGACGGCGCCCCGCTTTACGGTGCAGCCCTCGCCAATAATGGCGTGGCGGATAATGGCCCCGGACTCCACCCGGACCCCGGGCATAATGACGCTGTCCTCAATGAGGGTGTTTTCCCCCACCTGGCAGCCGGTGGAAATGATGGAGTGGGTGATGGCGCCGTAGATCTCGCTGCCCTCGGCAATGAAGCAGTTCACGGTCTTGGCGGCGGTGTCAATGTAGCTGGAAGGCAGGGCGTAGTTCCGGGCGGAGATCTTCATCTTCTCATCGTCCCGGAGGTTGAAGGCAGGCTCCCGGCCCAGCAGATCCATATTGGCCTCCCACAGGCTGTTGATGGTTCCCACATCCTTCCAGTAGCCCTGGAAGGCATAGGCGTAAAGCTTATGGCCGGAATTTAAGAGGCTGGGGATCACGTTCTTGCCAAAGTCGTTGTCGCTGTTCGGGTCCTCCTCGTCGGCAATGAGGAACTCCCGGAGGATGCTCCACTTGAATATGTAAATGCCCATGGAGGCGTTGGTGCTCTTGGGCTTTTCCGGCTTCTCCTCAAACTCGTAAATGGAGTTGTCCTCCCGGGTGTTCATGATACCGAAGCGGCTGGCCTCCTCCAAGGGAACGGACCGAACGGCGATGGTGCAGTCGGCGCCGGTCTTTTCGTGGTAGGCCAGCATGGCGGCGTAGTCCATCTTATAGATATGGTCGCCGGAGAGGATCAGCACATTGTCCGGATCGTACCGCTCGATAAAGGGGATGTTCTGGTAAATGGCGTTGGCCGTGCCCTTGTACCACTCGGACTTTTTGCTCCGGGCGTAGGGAGGCAGGATCTGGGCGCAGCAGTGGCTCTTGTTGAGGCCCCAGGGCTGGCCGTTGCCGATGTATTCGTTCAGTTCCAGCGGCTGATACTGGGTCAGGATGCCCACAGTATCGATGCCGGAATTCACGCAGTTGGACAAGGGAAAATCGATGATCCGATATTTTCCGCCGAAAGGAACGGCGGGCTTGGCGGTGTTTTCCGTCAGGACCTTCAGTCGACTGCCCTGACCGCCGGCCAGGAGCATGGCGACGCAGCGTTTTTTCTGAGTGTACATACTCTCTACTCCTTTATCTCAATTCCCCGGTGGGGAGGTTTGACGGGATTTGGGGTCATTTGGACTTTTTGGGGGTCTTTCGCACGTAGTAAACGCAGGACATGGGCGGGATCTCGAAGCAGGCGGAATATTTGTAGTCCCGGAAGTTCACCCGCTCCGCCTTTACGGTGGGGACCTCCATGCCGGTGCCGCCGTACTTCTCTTCGTCGGAGTTCAGAAGGGGCGCATACAGGCCGGGCCGGGGCACCCCCAGCCGGTAGCTATGCCGGGCCACGGGGGTGAAGTTGCACACCGCCAGGATCTCCCGGTTCCGATTATCGATCCGGCGGTAGGCCAGGATGCTCACGTCACCGGCATCGGGCTCCACCCACTGGAAGCCGTTCCAATCCATGTCGTTCTGCCACAGGGGGGCGGACTTCAGGTACAGGTGGTTCAGATCCCGGACGAATTCCTGCATCTGGCGGTGGCGGTCATAGCCCAGAAGCATCCAGTCCAGCTGCTCGGCATACCGCCACTCCACAAACTGAGCGAACTCGGAGCCCATGAACAGAAGCTTTTTGCCCGGGTGGGACATCATATACATATACAGGGCCCGGAGGTTGGAGAACTTCTGATCGTACTCGCCGGGCATTTTATCGATGAGGGACTTCTTGCCGTGGACCACCTCGTCGTGGCTCAGGGGCAGGATGAAATTTTCCGAAAAGGCGTAGGTCATGGAGAAGGTCAGGTTGTTGTGCTTGTACTTCCGGAACAGAGGATCCTCGGACATATACTGGAGGGTATCATTCATCCAGCCCATGTTCCACTTGAAGAGGAAGCCCAGGCCCCCGTCAAAGTCGGGCTTTGTCACCATGGGCCAGGCCGTGGACTCCTCGGCGATCATTATGGCCTCGGGCCGGACCTGGAAGGCCGCTCGGTTCACCGTCCGCAGAAGCTCAATGGCCTCCAGGTTTTCTTTGCCGCCGAACCGGTTGGGCTTGTACTGCTGCCGGTTGTAGTCCAGATACAGCATGGAACTGACGGCATCCACCCGGAGACCGTCCACATGGAACTTTTCCAGCCAGTACACGGCGTTGGACACCAGGAAGCTCTTGACCTCCGGCTTGCCGAAATCGAAGATCCGGGTGGTCCAGTCGGGGTGCTCGTTCATCATGGGATCCGACAGCTCATAGGTGCAGGTGCCGTCGAATTCAAAAAGGCCGTTTTCATCCTTGGGGAAGTGGGCGGGGACCCAGTCCAGAATCACGCCCACGCCGGCTCTGTGCAGGCTGTCCACCAGGTACATAAAGTCCCGGGGGCCGCCGTACCGGGCGGTGGGGGCAAAATAGCCCGTGACCTGATAGCCCCAGCTGGGGTCATAGGGATACTCGCTGATGGGCATCAGCTCCACATGCGTATAGCCCATGTCCTTTACATACTGGGGCAGGCACTCCGCCAGCTCCCGGTAAGAATAGCACACGCCGCTGTCCTTCCGCCGCCAGGAGCCCAGGTGCATCTCATAGATGTTCACGGGGCTGCGGAGGATGTCCTTTTTCGCGGACTCCGCCATCCACTTGGCGTCATGCCAACGGTACTCCTCCGCCTCCGGCACCAGGCTGGAGGTGTCCGGCAGCCGGGTCATGGCAAAGCCCACGGGATCGGACTTATAGGTGGCGGAGCCGTCCCCGTGGCGGATATAATACTTATAGGGCTGGCCGGGCCGGGCGTAAACGGAGAACGCCTCCCAGATTCCCTGGGAGATCCGCTCCATGGGCAGGTCCTCCGTATTCCAGAAGTTGAAGGCGCCTGTCACGCTGACCCCCGCGGCCCGGGGGGCCCAGACCCGGAATACATAGCCGGGCTGACCGTTCCGGGTCTCCGGATGGCAGCCCAGATATTCATAGGCACGGATACAGGTCCCGTTGTGATAGGTCCATAAAAACTGCGCCAGATCTTTGTCCATAATTTTTTCCTTTCAAACCGCCGCCCGTAGAAAATGGTACGTCAAAGGCCGGGCGAATACAATCGGATCCTGTCGGATCGTCCCGGGATGGGCAGGCTGTCTATAGCTTTCCATGCTTACCATACCATATTTCACCCAATTATGGAATAGTCAAATTGCAAAAAAATCTCCGGCGGGTTTTTCCGTTCTGAACAAGTGAGGCGGCGTTATTTATGTGCTTCTTGGGGTTTCTGCCGAAAATCCCGGGGTTTCAGAGACTTTGTGTACCAGGTTCCGTCTTTTTGACCTTTCTTAAATCCAGGTAAAATTTTTTGTACTCTCTCCGGAAGATAGTCTCTCCTAACCATCAACAGCCCGTTCCGGCGCAGCGGAGGTCCGGAGCGGACAGCGCACGGTAAGCCGCCAAGCATCGGTCCCCAGGAAAGGATCGGTGTTTCAGCGGGCCCGATATGCAAAAACAGCTCCCGGCTACCGCCGGGAGCTGGGGTTTGGAGCGGGTAATGGGAGTCGAACCCACCTATCAACCTTGGGAAGGTCGCATTCTACCGATGAATTATACCCGCATATGCCGCGGCGAAGCCGCTTTGTGACAGTCATTATAGCAGAGGTTTTTGTAAAATTCAACACCTTTTTGTCCCCCGCCGAAAAAAATCCCCGTTTGGATCGCCGCCGGGGCCATTTTCCGCCATTGCATATTGTACTGCGGCGGAAATTTTGCTATAATATTCTGAAATAAAAGAATTTGGATGTGCATTGCAGTGAAATACGGAATTTGGAAGATCCCCCGGCCGGAGCCCCAGGCGGTGAACGCTCTGGTGGGGGCAGGCTATCCCCCCCTGACCGCCATGGTCCTGGCGGGCCGGGGCTATCGGGATCCCCAGCGGGCCAAAAGCACCCTCAGCACCGAATGTGACATGCCGGAGCCCTATCTCATGGGGGACATGGAGCCCGCCGCGGGCCGCATTGCCCAGGCCCTGCTGCGGGGCGAGCGCATGGCGGTATTCGGGGATTATGACGTGGACGGCATCACCTCTACCTGCCTGCTGACGGATTTTCTCCGGAAGAACGGAGCGGACTGTCTGGCCTATATCCCCGGCCGGCTGGAGGAGGGCTACGGTCTGAACCCCATGGCCATCCGCAGCCTTCACGACCGGGGAGTCAAGCTCATCATCACCGTGGACTGCGGCATTACCGCCGTGGAAGAAGCGGCCCTGTGCCGGGAGCTGGGGATAGATCTGGTGATCACCGACCACCACGAATGTAAAAAAATTCTGCCGGAGGCCGTGGCCGTCGTGGACCCCCACCGGCCCGGAGACCCCTATCCCCACCAGAATCTGTCCGGCGTGGGGGTGGCCTTTAAGCTGGCCTCGGCCCTGGCCGGGAGCCAGGAGGAAGTTCTGGCGGAATACGCCGACATGGTCTGCCTCGGCACCGTGGCCGACGTCATGCCCCTGGTGGGAGAAAACCGCCGGTTCGTAGCCCGGGGCCTGGAGGCCCTGCAAAACACCAAGCGGCCAGGGCTTGCGGCCCTGATCCGGGAGTGCGGCTGCGACAAGCAGCCCATTACCGCCACCACCATCGGCTATGTGCTGGCCCCCCGGATCAACGCCGCCGGGCGCATGGGGGAAATCGACCTGGCCGTGGAGCTGTTTCTGACGGAGGACCCGGAAAAAGGCCGGGAGCTGGCCGCCCGGCTCTGCGCCCTGAACCGAAAGCGCCAGGAGGTGGAGTCCCGGATCTACGACGAGGCTCTCTCCATGCTGCCTCCCGGCAAGCCCCCGGCGGCCATCGTCCTGGCGGGAGAACACTGGCACCAGGGGGTAGTCGGCGTGGTAGCCTCCCGGATGGCGGAGGAATTCTGCTGTCCCACCTTCCTCATCTGCATGGACGGGGACAAGGGCAAGGCCTCCTCCCGGTCCTACGGCGGATTTAACCTCTTCGCCGCTCTGACGGAGCTGGCGCCCCTTTTGGAGAGCTACGGCGGCCATGAGCTGGCGGCGGGTTTCACCATCAGCCGGGAGAACATCGACGAGTTCCGCCGCCGGGTCTGTTCTCTGGCAGAGCAGTATTACGAAGAAAGCCCCGGCACCTGTCTCGCGGCGGACTGCGCCGTGCCGGCGGAGCTGCTGACCCTGAAAAACGTCATGGCCCTGGATCTGTTGGAGCCCTGCGGCTGCGGCTGTCCCCGGCCCCTGCTGGTGCTGGAAAAGGCCCAGATCGTCCACATGGCCCCGGTGGGCGGCGGCCGCCACCTGCGGCTGCGGCTGCGTCAGGGCAAGTGTCAACTGAACGCCATTTATTTTTCCGCCACGGCGGAATCCGCCTCCATTGCCGAGGGGGATCTCATCGACGTGGCCTGCACCGCCCAGCGCAACGAGTTCCGGGGCGTGGAGTCGGTGCAGCTGACGGTCCAGGACATCCGGCCCAGCTGTCCCAGCGAGGACCTGTGTCCCCCGGATCCCACCCCCTACCGGCGGCTGCGCCGGGGGTGTCTCACCGCCGAGGAGGCCGTGGCCCTGATCCCCCAACGTCAGCAGCTGGGAGACCTGTGGCGGTATCTGGCCCAGCAGGCAGGACCCGTTCGGGAAAGCCCCGTATGCCTGTGCCGGAAGGCCGTCCGCCGCTGGGGCCGGGCCCTGAGCCTGTCCCAGATGATGGTCTGCCTGGATATTTTTGCCGAAGCGGGTCTTCTGCGGCTGGAGCGGCAGCAGAACACCCTGAATATCACCCTGCTGGAGGCCGGAGAGAAAAAAGACCTGTCCCAGACCGACACCATGCAGGCCCTGTGCCGTCTTAAAGGAGACGATTGACCATGGAAACCTTTGCCGAACATTATGAATCCATGCGCCGCACCATTGCCCGGTGTATGCCCGGGGCGGATATGGCGCTCATTGACCGGGCGGTGGACTACGCCCGGGAGAAGCACAAAAATCAGATCCGGAAGGACGGATCCCCCTATATCATCCATCCCCTGGCCGTGGCGGAGATCGTGGCGGAAATGGGTCTGGACACCGACGCCATTCTGGGCGCCCTGCTCCACGACTGCATTGAGGACACCGATGCCTCCCACGACGACATTGCCAGGCTCTTCGGCCAGACCGTGGCAGAGCTGGTGGAGGGCGTCACCAAGCTGACCCGTGTGGAATACTCCACCCGGGAGGAGCAGCAGATGGAGAACCTGCGGAAGATGTTCATGGCCATGTCCAAGGACATCCGGGTGATCCTCATCAAGATCGCCGACCGGCTCCACAACACCCGGACCATGCAGTACCAGTCCCCGGAAAAGCAGATCTCCAAATGCCAGGAGAACATGGACATCTACGCTCCCCTGGCCCACCGGCTCGGCATGCAGAAGATCAAGTGGGAGCTGGAGGACACCAGCTTAAAGTACCTGGATCCCAAGGGCTACACGGAGCTCATGGACTACCTGAACGCCCACCAGGCCGAGGCCGACGCCTTTATGAAGGCCATTCAGTCCAAGATCACCACCCGTCTGGCCTCCGTAGGCATCCACGGGGTCATTTACGGCCGGATCAAGCACGTATACTCCATTTACCGGAAGATGAAGGCCCAGGGCAAGACCATCGACGAGCTGTACGACCTGTACGCCTTCCGGGTCATTGTGGACACCATCCCCGACTGCTACAACGTGCTGGGGCACATCCACGACCTGTTCAACCTGGTCCCCGGCCGGTTCAAGGACTATATCTCCACCCCCAAGCCCAACATGTACCAGTCCCTGCACACCACGGTCATCGGTTCCCAGGGCATCCCCTTTGAGGTCCAGATCCGGACCTGGGAAATGCACGAAACGGCGGAGTACGGCATCGCCGCTCACTGGAAATACAAGCAGAACGGCGCGGGCAGCGGCGACGAGAAGAACTTCGAATGGGTCCGCAGGCTCCTGGAGAGCCAGCAGGATACGGACGCCGAGGATTACGTCCACTCTCTGAAGATCGACATGTTCAACGACGAGGTCTTCGTCTTTACCCCCAAGGGCAACATCATCAACCTGCCCGCCGGGTCCACCCCCATCGACTTTGCCTACGCCATCCACTCCGGAGTGGGCAACGCCATGGTGGGAGCCAAGATCAACAACCGCATCGCCAACTTTGACGCGGTGCTCCACAACGGCGACATTGTGGAGGTGCTGACCTCCAAGAGCGCCAAGGGTCCCAGCCGGGACTGGCTGAACATCTGTAAGTCCAACCAGGCCCGGATGAAGATCAAGCAGTGGTTCAAGAAGGAAAAGCGGGAGGACAACATCGTCCACGGCAAGGCCAGCTTTGAAAGCGAGCTGAAGCGGCTGAACGTGAGTCCCGCCATTTTGCAGGACGAGGACCTGCAGCCCCAGCTCCTGAAAAAGCTGGGCTTCGACAACCTGGACGACCTGTACGCCGCCATCGGCTACGGCGGCATGACGGCGGTGAAGGCCGTGAACCGGATCCGGGAGGACGTGCTCCAGGCCACCAAGGAAAAGACGCAGCCCAGAAACCAGAACCCCCTGAAGACCGACGGCGTGGAGGACGCCCGGCGGAACCGCCACAAGGCCGGCGGGGTCCGGGTGGAGGGCATCGACTCCTGCATGATCAAGTTCTCCAAATGCTGCACCCCCGTGCCCGGGGATCCCATCGTGGGCTTTATCACCAAGGGCTTCGGCGTGTCCATTCACCGGGCGGACTGTCCCAACGCCAAGAACCGGTCGGATCCCCAGCAGGCGGCCCGGTGGGTCAATGTAAGCTGGGACGTGGACGAGGAGGAAAAGCCCTTCGACACCACCCTGGAGATCGAGTGCACCACAAGAGACGGCCTGTTCCTGGACGTGGCCACGGTCATGACCACCTCCCGGGTACGGGTGAAGGAATTCTCCGGCAAGGATCTGCCCAACGGGCGCAGCATCCTGTCCGTGACCTTTGAAGTGAAAAATGTAAAGGAATTGGAGGCCATCCGGGGCCGGGTGCTGAACGTCCGGGACGTGATCAGCACCCGCCGGGGCCAGAACTGAGTTTGGAGGGAGCGATTCTATGCGGGCAGTTGTGACCCGGGTCCGGTCCGCCAGCGTGACCATCGAGGGCCAGACGGCAGGAAAAATCGGAAAAGGATTCCTTATCCTCCTGGGGGTAGGCCCCGGAGACGGAGAGGCCCAATGCCGCCGCCTGGCGGAAAAAGCCCTGGGCCTGCGAGTCTTTGAGGACGAGAACGGGAAAATGAACCTGGGACTGGAGCAGGTTGGGGGCCAGGTGCTGGTGGTGAGCCAGTTCACCCTATACGGCTCCTGCCGCCACGGGCGGCGGCCCAGCTTTACGGGAGCCGCGGAGCCCCGGCTGGGAAACGAAATGTATGAGCGGTTCTTAGCGCTGTGCCGGGAGATGGGCTATCCCCCGGAGCACGGGCGCTTCGGGGCCGACATGCAGGTGGAGTCCGTCAACGACGGTCCCGTTACCCTGATCCTGGACACCGACGAGCTCATGTAGGAGGGAGCCTATGCGTATCGAGACTCTGCCCCTGGGCAGCTATCAGACCAATTGTTATCTCATCTGGGCGGAGGGGTCCAAAACCTGCGCCCTCATCGACCCGGGCTACACTCCGGAGATCATCCAAGGAAAGCTCCAAGAATTGGGCCTGACCCCGGAGGCCATTTTACTGACCCACGGCCACTTTGACCACGTGGGGGCGGTGCCGGTGCTGGCCCAGATCTATAACTGCGACGTTTACATCGGGGAGCCGGACCTGTCCCTGCCGCCGGAGATCACCAACGGGCCCCTGTTTTATACGGAAACTTATAAAGACGGGGACACCGTCACGGCGGGAGGCGTGACCTTCCGGGTCCTGTCCACCCCGGGCCACACGCCGGGTTCCCTGTGCCTCATAGCCGGAGACGCCATATTCGCCGGGGACACCCTGTTTGCCGGGTCCTGCGGCAGGACGGACCTGCCGGGGGGCAGCGGCCGGGACATGATGGCCTCCCTCCGCCGGCTGGCGGCTCTGCCCGGAAATTACCGGGTCTATCCGGGCCACGGTCCCGCCACCACCCTGGACCGGGAGCGGCAGACCAATCCCTATTTACAAGGAGCGCTATGAAACTGAAATTACGGGGCCATGAGGAACGCTACGCCCTGGAGCAGCTGCAGCTGAGCCTGTTTCCGGAGGAGCCCATGGAGGCCCAATTTGAGGAATTTACGGGAAATCGGGCGGAATCCGCCCTGTTCCGGGGGAAAACCTGGCTCACGGCCAAGACCACTATCACCCTGGGCGACAGGACCGTTACCGCCGCCCGGCGGATCCCCACAGAGCGGGAGACCGTCAGCCTGCGGCGCAGAATCTTGCAGCAGAGCTACTATCTGGCGGCGGTGCAGCTGCTGCCCAAAGCCCCCGCCTGGGGGGCCCTGGCCGGGGTCCGGCCCACCAAGCTCTCCACCCGGAGCCTGCTCTCCGGCGCCACGGAGGCCCAGGCGGACCGGGAGCTGCGGGACACCTACTTTGTCTCTCCCCTGCGGCGGCAGCTGTGCCTGGACGCCTCCCGGGAGACGGTGAAGGCCATGGAGCACCTTGCGCCCACGGACATTTCCCTGTACATCGGCATCCCCTTCTGCCCCACAAGGTGCGCCTATTGCAGCTTTGTGAGTCAGACTGTGGGGGCCATGGGGAATCTGCTGGAGCCCTATCTGCAGGCTCTGCTGAAAGAAATCCGGTACACCGGCGAATTGCTGGCGAATTCGCCCCACAATCTTCGTACCATATATATTGGCGGCGGCACCCCCACCACCCTGTCCTGCCAGCAGCTGGACCGGCTGCTGACGGCGGTGGAGGAGCACTTCGACCTGAGCCGGGCGGCGGAATACACCGTGGAGGCCGGCCGGCCCGACACCCTGAGCCCGGAGAAGCTCCGGGTGATCTACGATCACCACATACCCCGGATCAGCATCAACCCCCAGACCATGGAGGACCGGGTCCTTCGTCTGGCGGGACGCTGCCACACGGCGGCGGACGTGGTTCGCGCCTTCGGCTGGGCAAAGGACGCGGGCTTTTCGGAGATCAACATGGATCTCATTGCGGGCCTGCCCGGAGACAGCCCCGAGGGTTTCGCCCGGTCCCTGTCCCAGGTGGCCGCTCTGGGGCCCAGCAACATCACGGTCCACACACTGGCCATCAAGAAGGGCGCCGACCTCTACGAAAAGCGGGGCGGCCTTTTGACGGCGGGGCAGGTGGAGGCCATGGTAGAGGGGGCCGGGACCTTCCTGCGGGCCGGGGGCTATCATCCCTACTACCTCTACCGGCAGAAATACATGTCCGGCAGCTTTGAAAACGTGGGCTGGTGCCGGGAGGGCTCCGCCTGTCTGTACAACATCTATATGATGGAGGAGATCCACTCCATTTTGTCCCTGGGAGGGGGCGGCATGAGCAAGGTTAATCTGCCGGGCGGCCGCCTGGAGCGGTTCCACAATCCCAAGTTCCCCAAGGAATACATCCAGGATCTTGACACGGTTTTGGAAAAGAAGCGGGCCTTTTTCGCCCGTTTGGACGGAAAAGAGGAATAACACATGGATACACTGATCTCAAATGTCACCGTGGTCACCATGAACGAGAGCATGGACGTGATCTTCGGCGGCTTTGTGGGCATTGAAAAGGGGAAAATCTCTTACCTGGCCAAAAAGGCCCCCGCCGATCAGCCGGAGAAAATCATCGACGGCACGGGCATGGTCCTCATGCCGGGGCTCCACAACTGCCACGCCCACCTGGCAGGGTCCCTGTTCCGGGGCTATGCCGACGGCTGGAACGAAGAGCAGCTCCAATGGCGGCAGAAGGCGGAGACGAAATTCGACGAGCGGACGGTGAAGGCCGCCAGCCTTCTCACCATCGCCGAGGCCCTGCGGCTGGGGACCACCTGCATTTCGGACCACTATTTCTTCACAGACGCCGTGGCGGAGGCGGCAGCGGAATCCGGCATCAAGGCCAACCTCTGCCGGGCCGCCACCCTGCCCGAGGCGGAGGAGGAGGACTTCGACGTGGAAAACGATCCGGGCTGCGCCGAGCTGGTAAGGCTCCGGGAGACTCGCCACGGCTATGACGGCGGCCGGGTGAAGATCGACGCCGGGTTCCGGAGCCCCGCCACCTCCAACTATCACCTGTGGGAAGCCATGGGGGCCTACGCGGCATCCGAGGGCCTTGGCCTGCAATACCACCTGACGGAGAGCCCCAAGGAACGGGAGGAGATCCTGGACCGGACGGGCCTCACGCCGGCGGAGCTCATGGACTGCCACCACGCTCTGGGAAAGAACACCTGCCTCACGGGGCTCTACGGCGCGGGCGCCGAAGAGCTCTCCCTCATCGGCCGCCGGAAGGCCAGCGCCGTACTGTGTCCCTCGGCGGAGCCCAACCTGGGCCTTGCCTCCCCGGACCTTCTGACCCTGGCCAAGGCGGGCATCAACGTGGCTCTGGGCAGCGGCTGTCCCAGCCAGGGCTCCATGGACCTGTTTGAGGCCATGGCCCTCCTGCGGCGGGACGCACGCCGGGCCACGGGAGACAGCCAGGCCGTACCCGCCGCCGCGGCTCTCATGACCGCCACGGTTTGCGGAGCCCGGGCCCAGGGCCGGGAAAAAGAGTGCGGCATGGTGAAAACCGGTATGGACGCGGACCTGATCCTGGTTGACTTTACCAGTCCCCGGCTCATGCCCTGCCACAACGTGCTGACCTGCCTGGCGGATACCGCCCGGGGCTCCGACGTTGTCATGACCATGGTCCGGGGTCAGGTTCTCTACGCCGCCGGGAAATACACTACCATCGACCTGGACGCCGTGGTCCGGGAGCTGGCGGAATACGCCATGCCCCGGGTCTTCGGGGCCGACAAGGGCGAGAGCCAAGACTGACCCCGCCGGGCCCTGCCCGGAATTCCCCGGCAAACGCCGGAGGGAAAGGAGTTTCCATGGAAAGACCCAGCGAAAACAAGCAAACCTTCCTCCACGGAGCGGCCCTGTTGGCCGGGGCCACCATTGTGGTCAAGCTCATCGGCGCTCCCTTTAAGATCATTCTCAAGCACATCATTGGCAATGCAGGCTTCAGCTATTTCAACACCGCCTACGATATCTACAACGTACTGCTGATGATCTCCACCGCGGGCCTGCCCGTGGCCATGAGCCGCATGATCGCCCGGGCGGATAGCCAGGGCCGGTACAACCAGCTCCGCCGGATCTTCCGTACCGCGCTTGTGATGTTCTTTCTCCTGGGGGCTGCGGGAACGGTCCTCATGTGCGCCTTTCCCAAGGCTCTGGCCCAGGCCATCGGCCAGAATGACGCCTGGTATGCCATAGCGGCCCTGGGGCCCTCCGCCCTGCTGCTGTGCCTGACCTCCGCCTTCCGGGGCTTTTTCCAAGGCCAGGGCAATATGCGCCCCACCTCTCTCGGCCAGGTGCTGGAGGCCGCCTGCAAGCTCATCATCGGTCTGGGACTCAGTCTGTGGCTGGTGCAGGCCTACGGAGACATTCCCCTGGCCGCCGGAGGCGCCATTCTGGGCGTGTCCGTGGGAGCCCTGGCGGCGGCCCTGTTTACGGGGATCTCCTGCGGCCGGGCCAGAGCCCGTCTGCCTCAAAGCGGCGACACCCCGGAATCCTGCGGCAAGACTGCCTGGGACCTTCTGGCCATTGCGGTGCCCATCACCATCGGGGCGGCGGGACTGCAGATCATCAACCTCATCGACACCACCCTGACCCTGCACCGGCTCCAGGATGCCTGCGGCTACACGGAGTTCGCCGCCAGCGAGCTCAAGGGCATCTATAACTTTGCCCAGACTATTTTCAACCTGCCCGTGTCCCTGGTGGTGCCCCTGACGGTGAGCATTATCCCTGCCATTACCGCCCAGATGACCGGCGGCCACCCGGACAGAGTCCGGGCCACGGAGGAATCTGCCGCCCGGGTCCTGGGTCTCATTATCCTGCCCTGCGCCCTGGGATTGTTTGCCCTGGCCCGGCCCATTATGGCCCTGCTGGGAGGCTACAAGGGGGAGGAGCTGATCACTGCCGCCGGGCTCATGGCCATTTTGGGGCTCAGCGTGGTGGCAAACGGCGTAGTGCTCCTGACCAACGCCATTATGCAGGCCCACGGACATCAGGGACTGCCGGTGCTCAACATGCTGGCCGGAGGTCTGGTAAAGGTGGGGGTGAACTACGTGCTGGTGGGCAATCCCCGGATCAACATTCTGGGGGCCTCGGTGGGGACCCTGTGCTGCTTTATGGCCATCGCCGCCCTGAACCTCTTCGCCATGAGCCGGACGGTAAAATGCGCCCCCCGGATCCTCCGGAATCTGGTGAAGCCCGCCATCGCCGCCGGAGTCATGGGACTCCTTTGCTATGGGGCCTACCTGGGACTTTCCCGGTTCACCGCCAGCCGGATCTTCCTGTGCATGATCCCCCTGGCCCTGGGCGTCCTGTGCTATGGATGGATCGTGCTGAAAATGGGAATCCTTACCTATGAGGACTGTATTCTTTTGCCAAAGGGCGAAAAAATCGCAAAATTCCTGAAGATCTCCGAAAATTAATCATAGAAGCCTTGCATTACCAGGAGATCTGTGGTAGATTATGCGAGGTCCCTAAACTATGGAAAGAGAGGAAACTCGAACTATGAACAAAACCGAACTGATTGCCGCCGTCTCCGAGAAGACCGGCGTGAGCAAGAAGGATTGTGAGAAGGCCATTTCCGGCATGCTGGATCAGGTGGCCGAGGTCCTGGCCCAGGGCGACAAGGTCCAGATCGTAGGCTTTGGCTCT
The DNA here is from genome assembly GCA_934589155.1 of uncultured Oscillospiraceae bacterium. GTDB lineage: Bacteria > Bacillota > Clostridia > Oscillospirales > Oscillospiraceae > Faecousia. The sequence goes on from CAKTNP010000013.1 coordinate 31,032, forward strand.
TTTGAGGTCAAGGAGCGTCAGGCCCGCACCGGCCGGAATCCTCGGACCGGCGAAACCGTGGAGATCGCCGCTTCCAAGGCTCCCGTGTTCAAGGCTGGCAAGGCCCTGAAGGACACCGTGGCTAAATAAAATGCGTCTGGACAAGTATCTGAAGGTGTCCCGGCTCATCAAGCGCCGGACCGTGGCCAATGAAGCCTGCGACAACGGCAGGGTCCTGGTCAACGGAAAGGTGGCGAAAGCCTCCCAGGAGGTCAAGGCCGGAGACAAGATCGAGATCGGTCTGGGCTCCCGCACCCTGGCGGTGGAGGTCCTGCAGGTGGCGGAGGCCGTCCGGAAGGACGACGCCGCGGCCATGTACCGAGAGATCTGAAGATCCCAACAACGCCCGCTCCGGGTCTCCGGGGCGGGCGTTTTGCCGTCTGTCTCCGCAAAAAGCCAACCCGAAGGGCCTATTCAGAAAAGTAAGTCCCGGCACGCCGAAAGGCGTGCCGGGACGGGGTTTATATTGGGCTCAGACGCAGAGGCTCCCTCCGGTCATAAGCTGGATGATGGTCTTATCCGTCTCCCGCATACCGATTCGGGCCAGGTCCCCCACGTTGCGGATGGTATTCTCCACGCCCTTGAGAACGATACCGTCGCCGCCGAAGAACTCGCTGCCGTGCATCTGCATCTGCATGCCCAGAAGGCCCGCCTCCACGGCGGAGGCAATCTTGGCGGCGCAGCTGGCCTTGGCGCCGTCGCAGATCATGCCGGAGTCAATGGCAAGGGCGTTGACCACGGTATGGGCGATCTCCTTATACCGGCCGCCGTAGAGATAGGTAATACCCGCCCCCGCACCGCAGCCGGCGCTGGTGGCCCCGCAGTAGGCCGACAGGCGGCCGATGCCGGTCTTCAGGTGGATGGTCACAAGGTTGGACACCACCAGGGCCCGCAGCAGGGTCTCATGGGACACATTCAGCTCCCGGCCGTAGACAATGACAGGCACCGAGGCCGTCAGGCCCTGGTTGCCGCTGCCGGAGTTGATGACCACAGGCAGCTCACAGCCGTTCATCCGGCCGTCGGAGCCGGCGGCGGCATAGGCCTTGGCCCGGTTGTGGACCCCCATACCGTAGGATTTCAGGAGGATACTTCCGATGTTGGCCCCGTAATTGCCCCGGATGCCTTCCTCCGCAATGGCCATGTTGCACTGGATCTGCCGGTCCAGGACCTCCGCCACGTCGGAAAGCTTCACGGCATCGGCGAACTCCACGATGCGCTCCACGGTGAGCAGGCTCCGGTCCGTGTGGTGGGCCTCCTTCTCCTCATACTCCTGAAGCACCAGGGACTCCCCGTCCCGCTCCAGGCGGATCACGTTGGTGTGGAACCCGGCGATCTCCGCAAAGGTCCGATGGCCTCCGGCCCGGGCCTCCACCTGGATGTCGAACACATAGGGCTTTTCCGAAGGCACCACCCGGATCTCCGCCGTTTCCAGATACCGGCCGATTTCCGGGATCCGCTCCGGATCGATGTTTGCCAGGACCTGGAGCTCCGCCTCCGGATCTCCCACCACAATGCCTGCGGCAGCCGCGGCAGCGATACCCCGCAGGGCCCCGGTATTGGGCACCACCACGCTCTTTACATTCTTAATGATGTTGGCGCTGGCCCATACCGTCACGGATTCCGGCAGGGTCCCCAGAGCCTTCTTCGCCAAAGCCGCGCAATAGGCCACGGCGATGGGCTCCGTACAGCCCATGGCCGGGACCAGCTCCTCCCGGAGGATCTCACAGTATTCCCGATAAATTCTCTCGTCCATGTCTTCTCCTTAAATTGTCAGAATTTGGTCAAGGCCGCAGGAGGCCAGCTGGTTCTGGCCGCCCACCACGCAGACGGCGCTGTTCTCCAGGGCCCGGTCCAGAGGCTCCGCCAGAGCCAGGATGTCCTCCGCCGTGGCGGAAAGCAGCTCCCGGCGGCGGCGGCAGCGGGTCTCATAAGTGAGGCCCTCCCAGTAGTGCTGGTCCGCCGCCTGACCCCGCATCCGAGGCGTCAGCAGAGGGGAAGCATCGGACACAGTGCCGATGATGGCGCCGGTCAGGTCCGGGTTCCCCCGGCAGAACTGCCGCAGGAAGTCGCCGCAGCGCAGGTATTTCTCCAAGGACGCCTTGGCGTTGGGATCCCGGAAGGACAGACAGCCCGCAAGGCCGTCTCTGGCAGACAGCATCCATGCGCCGTAGGCGCCGCCCTGGACCCGGATCACGTTCCACAGATAGCTCAAATCCAGGATCTTGGTAGCCAGAGCCACCTTGCCGGTGTACCGGCCCAGATCGCCCATCCGGGCGGCAAAGGCAATGTCCGCGGGAATGGCGATGCCCTCCCGCCGGAGGCCCCAGGGCTTCAAAATTTCATCGCAGACAGGGGCTTTCTCTCTGGGCAGGGCCTCTGCACCCTTGGCCAGAATCTCCGCTCCGGCATCCCGGCCCGTCAGGCTCAGGGTTAGAGCGGCGCCGTTCACTACCCGGCGGTACAGAGCCGTCAGGGTCTCCGTCAAGGCCCCGTAATTCCAATCGTTATCCTGGGCCCGGAGCCAGTTGTAATATTCGTAGCCGCTTACACACTCCTGGGCCACGTGGTAGGGATGGAGCTGGGCAGCGGCCCGCTCTCTGGCCACCACATGGCCGCCCATGACAATGGACTGGAACTGCTGGAGCTTGGCCTGCCGCAGAAGATCCCGGACCATGTTCTCCTGGCCCTCCAGCCGGGTCTGGGTCAAGATCTCCGTCACCAGGTCCAGTGCCTTGTCCAGGTTCTGATCCAGGGCGCTGAATCCGGCGCAGAGGTTCACGCCGAAGCCGCCGCCTTCCTTCCGATGGGGCATGACCCGGAAGCCCAGATTGCCGCAGAGCAGCCGGATCCGATTGGCCAGCTCCTCCGCCGTGGATTTTTCCGTATCCACCTGACCCAGCAGCTCGCAGAGGAAGGACAGCCGGGACAGGTCCTCCTCCCCATAGCCGGGCGCATCAAAATACAGGTTCACATAGCTGATGCCGCCGGTCTCCACCCGGTGCAGCAGCACGGGGGTGCCGTGGAGGGTCAAAACCTCCGTGGGCTGGTCCTCCGGGTCCCCCTGGATGTCCGCCAGAGTCAGCCGGGGGAGCTTCGCCAGATCCTCCGGCGCGTCCTCGCTGTGCTGCCAGGCCTCCAGCTTTTCCTGCTGGGCCAGGAGTTCCTGCTTCTTTTCCTCGGTCCAGGCGGCGGATTCCCGGGCCAGCCGGTCCGCCTCCCGCTGCCGCCGGGCCTCGCCGGCCTGCTTGCTGGGGTCCAGCACCACCTTGCACTTGTGGGGATTTGTCAGGAAGGTCTCCCGGATCAGGCTCTCAAAATAGCCCTCCTCCAGCTTCTTCCGCAGATTTTTGAACTGGTCGCCTACCTCCAGCTTGGCCTCGGGCCTGCCGCCGTAGAGCCAGCTGTCCATGACCTGGAAGCCCAGGACCAGACCCAGAGGATAACCGAAGTCCCGCTCCCGCATCTTAAATTCATAGTTGGCCAGAGCCGCCTTCACCCGGTCGTGGTCCAGGGCTCCCGCCGCCTGGCGCTCCAGCTCGGCAAAGAGGACCTTCTCCGCCTCGCCGCAGTTCTGGGACTCCAGATCCCGCAGGTTCAGGGCCACCCAGGGCTGCTGGGCGGAGTCCGACACGAACATGGTCACAGCGGCGGCCAGCTTCTGATCCAGAATGGCCCGGCTCAGGGGCGCCATATTGTCGCCGCAGAGCACATCGGCCAGCACGTTCAGGGCCGTCTGCTTTTCCAGCTCCGAGAAGTCCCCGGCCACAAAGCCGTAGCCCAGCCGGGTCTTGCCGGTCTCGTCCTCCTCGGGCCCGATCTCATAGGTGCCGGTCTGGGTGCCGCCGTCCACCGGCTTCTGCAGGGCGGGAACGGGGATCTCCTGGCCCCGGTCGAACTTGGCCAGATACTCCTGATCCAGAATGGTCAGCACGGCCTCCAGATCCAGGTCGCCGTCCAGGAATACAAAGCCGTTGGAAGGGGAGTAGAATTTCCGGTGGGCTCCCAGGAACTCCTCATAGCTCAGGTCGGGAATGGACTCCGGGTCGCCGCCGGAGACGAAGCCATAGGGGGTGTCCGGGAACAGGGCCCGCTCCGCCAGCATGACATACAGCTCGTCGGCGTCGGCAAAGGCGCCCTTCATCTCGTTGAACACAACGCCTTTATAGCCGGGCTTGCCGGTCTCGTCAAACTCGTAGTGCCAGCCCTCCTGCCGAAAAATCTCCGGCTTGTGGTAAATGGCGGGGCAGAACACGGCGTCCAGGTACACCCGCATGAGATTCAGGTAATCCTTGTCATTCCGGCTGGAAATGGGGTACATAGTCTTATCCGGGAAGGTCAGTGCGTTGAGGAAGGTGTTCATGGAGTTCTTCATCAGCTCCACGAAGGGCTCCTTCACGGGGTATTTGTCGGAGCCGCACAGAACGGAGTGCTCCAGAATGTGGAATACGCCGGTGTTGTTCCAGGGCAGGGTCCGGAAGGTAATGGCAAAGGTCTTGTTCTCCTCCGCCCGCTTCACCCAGCACAGCTTCAGGCCGGTTTTTTCGTGGACCATTTCATACAGGGTGCCGTCCAGCTCCGCCAGAGGCACCGCACGCTCCACCACAAAGCCGTGGAGCCGATCGTTCTTGTTCATAATTTCCTCCTAAAGTGTATATTTCTCCTATATGGCTCTATTGTAGCGGAAATTCGCCAAAAAGCAACAAATCTTTTGGCTTGACCTGGGAATACGTCCATGATATGATAACTTACAACACAATTTCCATAAATAAAGGATGATTCCTCATGAAGAAACGGCTTGCCCTGACCCTGGCCTTTGCCGCCAGCCTGATCCCCATGCTGTTTGTCCAGTACGGCGGACACCAGGGGGTCCAGGAGGTCTCCGGTCTTGTGAATCTCATGAATCCCATTGGGATCCTCTCCCTGATTGTCTTTCTTTTGGGGATCTGGATCCCTCCGGGCGGCAAGTGGAACTGGATCCTGGGCGGTGCCGGTGTGGTGGGCATGATTGCCGCGGAGCTATACGAATTCCTCACCTGGCACATTCCCAACGTCACCGGGGCCTTCAGCCTGCGGATGAGCTTCCGGCTGGCCTACCCCGCCTTCTATCTGGGGCTGACCCTGTCTCTGCTCATGGCGGTAGGATTCTTTCTGGAATGGAAGGAACAGGCATAAAGAATCGGGCGGTGGAGACTGTCGAAAAAACCCATTGGGCTTTTTCGACAAGGAGATTGCAGCTCGCTGCGCGCACGCGACGTCCGCCAAAAGCGGACGTCGTGCACACTTGCGAACTGATTTGTATTTCCTCCGACGTACACGCCGCCGGAGGAAATGATCTCATTTGATTCGCCGCCTGCGGGCGGCGAACTCTGCGAGGCTTTTTTGACACACTGAGAACCGGGCGGTGGATAACCCACCGCCCGTATTTTTTATAGATTCACCTGGATGCCGTTGAGCTCCACGCCGTCATCGGCCTTGATCAGCAGGTACTTGACGCCCCCCAGGGTCCGGGTCTCCACCAGGTCCTGGCGGTCCGGGGCCACCTTAATGACCACGTCCGGGGTCCGGTACTCCAGCTGGTTCCCCGGCAGCAGGTTCTGAGGCGGCACGGCGGAGTCCACGCCGAAGGCGCACTCATACTTCACGTTGAAGGCCGCCATTTTCTCCTGGGACACGCCGCAGTTCCGGAGAATGCCTCCCACTTCCTCCTTGGTCACCTCCAGAGGCTCCTCCAGCTTGGCCTCCTTGTGGGCCTGGACCATATCCCGGAGCTTTTCCCGGACGGTCTGCACCGTCTCCACGCTGCACTCCTCCTGCAAGGCATCGGTGAGCACGTCCCGGAAGCTCTCCCGCTGGGCCAGGGGCGGCATGGGGGACTTGGTATTGAACACGGCGGACACCAGCTCATCGTACTCCGCCCCCTGGTTCCGGGTGTAGTACAGGGCGCCGTAAAGGTTGGTGGCCCGATCGTCAAAGGCCGGGAACAGGAACCCCACCTCCGGGGCCCCCACCACCCATTCGGTGCCCCGGTTGTGAAAGGCCTTTTCGGCCCCCTCATACCGGAGGACGGGCTTGGATTCCTTCACGGGGCAGACGCTGCACAGCACATAGGAAAACTGGCTGTCCCCGGCGTCCTGCTGGAGCTCCCCGTCCCGGGAGCGATAGGGCACGTCGTAGCTGTCATAGGACAGAAGGATCAGGTAGTGGACCGGCAGATGCAGGGATCCGGCGATCTTTTCATAAAGACTGTTCCGGGCCTCCTCGTCATTGAGGGCCGAGGACCGGAGGGCGGACAGAAGCCGGTGCTCCGGGCTGTCCGCCACCTGCTTGGTGGAAAACTCGATGTTGGTCAGGGTCCGGCCCACGGAACCGGACATGGCCTTTTTCAGAAGCTCTAGGTACTTCTCCTGCTCCTCCACCGGCAGCAGGGACATAGACTCGGAGAAGGTGGTGACGATCTCCCCCTTCAGATTTACGTAGCATCCGTGGATCTTGGTAATATTACTTTTGTCGGAGCGGTACCGGCGGCGCAGCTCAGCGACCTCTTTATCGATCATGACGTTTCTCCTTCAAACAAAAACTCCCGCTCCGCAGGGCGCGGAGCAGGAGCATTATACCATAATTCTTCAAAAAATGCCAGAACTCAAAGATACCGGATGCCGTCTGCGGACGGGACCTCCGGCACCTGCTCCGGCGGCAGCTTCTTGAGCCTTGCCCCGGCGGCCACGCCCTGGACCAGCGCAATGATGCCGATCACATGGAACACAAGGTCCAGAAGATTCACAAGGGGGCTCTCCATCACACCGAAGGCGATCCCCAGCAGGGCCAGAGTATCCAGGCAGAAGAGCACCAGCGCCGCCGTGATGGCCCCGGACTTTTTCTTTGCCAAGAGCCAGCAGATCAGATATCCGGCCATGATCACCACGGCCAGCACCAGCGGCAGGGTCATGTCCAGCTCAAAGATCCGGGCCAGGGCCACGCCATAATAGGGCACCGACGCAGAAAACAGGAAGTACCGGTCATACTCCAACAAAAGAAACACCAGATTGATCAGGGTCATCAGCAGGATGATCAAGACCATATTCCTGGCGTACCGGACTTGCCCCTCCAGATACGCCCGTGAATTCTTGTCCGGTTTTTGTGCGCTCTCTCTTTTCATTTCGCATCCTCCTCTTTTGCTCCCTGCGGAGCTTCTGGGGATAGAATACCAAATTCTCCCATGATACGCAAGAGCCCTCCCTGCTTTTTACGAAAGACCGTTCTATGGAAATCGCAGGAACGAAAGGGAGCGGATCTCCGCTCCCTTCCCTTGTTATTCAATGATGTACGCATCCACGCATCCGTCGCTTGTGATCTTGTAGGAATATGTTATCTCCTCACCTTGATAAGCACTCACATCATCTCTGAAATGAACAACGCCAAGATAGTCGCTGTCAGGGAATTTGATATTCCACGCGTCTTCGCCATAGCTTGCGTTTCGGCTGCGCAGAATACCTGTGCTTTCAAATCTGTCCGAAGCAATGGCAATATTCTTGAACACCATCTCCGTAACGGTCTGCGCTCCCCAGTCCGGAATTAATTCTTCGTGTGTGCCCACATCTTCGAGCTGCCCGACAAAGTTCAGCCGCTGCTGGTTTTCCAAAGAAACCAGTTCATCCAATGGAAGATACAAATTCGCAACCATCACATTTGCGGCAGTGCCGTAAGCGCCCTTTTCATCGGTGATATGAAAAGTCACGACAGCATGATCTTCCGCAACAGAATATACTTCGCCGCCAAAGGTGTAGGTATTTCCAATTAACGTTTTCGCAAAAGCAATATTGCTGATGGACTTATCAAGATCGTCTCTTGTCAAGGGGATTGCCACGTTCAGCATTTCATCCTTTGACATTTTTACTTCCTCGGGCGCGGTCGTTTCGACAGATGTTTCGGGCGCATCATTCCCGCCGCCGCAAGCACACAGGGACAGGCACAGCGCAAGTGCCAAGAGCAGAGCGATCGACTTTTTCATTTGCGTTCCTTCTTTCTTTGAGCAAAATAATAACCGATATTGGTTAATATTATTATATACCACATTCGGTTATCATGTCAAGTAAGAAAGGGGGGCTGCTTCCCGTGATTTCTTACGATAATCTATGGACTGTCATGAAGGAGAAAGGTATCACACAGTATACCCTGATCAAGCGGTATAATATCAGCCCCGGACAGATCACGCGGCTAAAGCGAAATGAAAGCGTCAGTACCCATACGATCGAGATGTTTTGCAGAATTCTGTCCTGCGACGTCGGGGACATCATGAAGTATATTCCAGATGATTAGAGCAGAGCGATCCGCTCTTTTTCTTTGGGGACGCACATCCTCATTTTCTTCCTCAGAAGCACCCCGAAATAGGAAAAAGGAAGCACATCCTGCCGAATCGTTCGGCAAGGTGTGCTTCCTTGCTATGTTGTTATAAAAGCAGAGGGCTTTCTTACTTGTTCATAGCCTCTTCCACAGCCACGGCCACGGAAACGGTGGCGCCGACCATGGGGTTGTTGCCCATGCCCAGGAAGCCCATCATTTCCACGTGAGCGGGAACGGAGGAGGAACCGGCGAACTGGGCATCGGAGTGCATCCGGCCCATGGTGTCGGTCATGCCGTAAGAAGCGGGGCCGGCGGCCATGTTATCGGGGTGCAGCGTCCGGCCGGTGCCGCCGCCAGAGGCCACGGAGAAGTACTTCTTACCCTGCTCGATGCACTCCTTCTTGTAGGTACCGGCCACGGGATGCTGGAACCGGGTGGGGTTGGTGGAGTTGCCGGTGATGGACACATCCACACCCTCATGGTGCATGATGGCAACGCCCTCACGGACATCGTCGGCGCCGTAGCAGCGGACGGAGGCCCGCTCGCCCTCGGAGTAGGCGATCTCGTTGACGATCTTCAGTTCTCCGGTGTAGTAGTCGAACTGGGTCTGCACATAGGTGAAGCCGTTGATCCGGGAAATGATCTGGGCGGCGTCCTTGCCCAGGCCGTTCAGAATGACCCGCAGAGGCTCCTTACGGGCCTTGTTGGCGTTCCGGGCGATGCCGATGGCGCCCTCGGCGGCAGCGAAAGACTCGTGGCCGGCCAGGAAGGCGAAGCACTTGGTCTCGTCCCGAAGCAGCATGGCGCCCAGGTTGCCGTGGCCCAGGCCAACTTTACGATCCTCGGCCACGGAGCCGGGGATGCAGAAGGCCTGCAGACCGATGCCGATGGCCTCGGCGGCCTCGGCGGCGGTCTTTACGCCCTTCTTGATGGCGATGGCCGCGCCCACTTCGTAGGCCCAGGCGGCATCCTCAAAGCAAATGGGCTGGATATTCTTGGTGATGGTGTAGGGGTCGATGCCCTTCTCGTCGCAGATCTTCTTGCACTCTTCCACAGAGGAAATGCCGTACTGCGCCAGGACACCGTTGATCTTGTCAATTTTTCTTTCGTAACCTTCAAACAGAGCCATTGTGCAGTCCTCCTCTTATTCCTTACGGGGATCGATGAACTTGGCGGCGTTGTCGAACTGGCCGTAGTGACCCTTGGCCTTGTCCAGCGCCACGTTGGCGTCGTCGCCCTTCTTGATGAAGTCCATCATCTTGCCCAGGTTCACAAACTCATAACCGGTGATGAAGTCGTCCTTGTTCAGGGCGATCCGGGTTACGTAGCCCTCGGCCATTTCCAGGTAACGGGGTCCCTTGGCCCGGGTGGCGAACATGGTGCCCACCTGGCTCCGCAGGCCCTTGCCCAGGTCCTCCAGAGAGGCGCCCACAGCCAGGCCGCCCTCGGAGAACGCAGACTGGCTGCGGCCGTAGACGATCTGCAGGAACAGCTCCCGCATGGCGGTGTTGATGGCATCGCACACCAGGTCCGTGTTCAGGGCCTCCAAAATGGTCTTGCCGATGAGAATCTCGGCAGCCATGGCGGCGGAATGGGTCATACCGGAACAGCCGATGGTCTCCACCAAGGCCTCCTCAATAATGCCGTCCTTGATGTTCAGGGACAGCTTGCAGGCGCCCTGCTGGGGAGCGCACCAGCCGATGCCGTGGGTAAAACCGCTGATGTCCTTGATCTCCTTTGCCTGGATCCACTTGCCCTCTTCGGGAATGGGAGCCGGGCCGTGATATGCGCCCTTACCAACGGGACACATACTCTGAACTTCTGCTGAATAAAGCATGGCAAATTTCCTTTCTTTGAGAGGTCGGCGGTGAAGGCCGCCGGCTCAGATAAGCATTGGGGCTTGCGCCCTGAAATCCAGTGATATTATACCGATTTGCGCCCCTTTTGTCAACGATTCCCCGGGGGACAAATGGAGGAAACGGTCGGAAATTTGGGGCCAGTTTCGGCCAGAGTGCCGAAAGACCGGGTCACAGCCACCACTCCGGCGTCAGGTCCCCCAAGGTCACGATCTTCTCCCCCTCCCAGTCCATGAGGATCTCCACATCCCCGGTCCTGCCCGCCATAAGCTGGGCCATGAACTCCCGGCAGGCCCCGCAGGGAGCCACGGCCTTCCCGCCGTCTCCTACGGCGATCACCCGGCGGAAGAACCGCTCCCCCGCCGTGATCATCTGAAACAGGGCGCTGCGCTCGGCGCAGACCCCCAGGGTACAGGCCGTATCCACGCAGACACCAGTATAAATTTCCCCGGAGTCCGACTCCACCGCCGCGGCCACGCTGCCCGCGCTGATCATAGACGTCAGCTCCCGGTCTCCCTGGACCGCCCGGGCGGCATCATACATTTTCTTCCAAACTTCGTTCATTGCGATTCCTCCTATTGATTTTCTCTCATTTTATCATGAAGTTCCCGAAGGTTCAATGTGCGGGCTCTTGCGGGGTCCCCGGGACCGGTGGTATAATCTCCGTATTCACGGATCGATGGAGGGAGCCATATGCTCTATATCAGAAACGCAGGCGCCGCGGACCTTCCGCGGATCAAGGAGATCTACCGGTATGCCCGGGAGCAGATGATCCGGTCCGGAAATCCCACCCAGTGGGGCCGCTCCTATCCGGACGAGGCCCTGATTCTGTCAGACATTCAAGGGGGTGCCTGCCGGGTGATCTGCAGCGAAAAGGGCATACACGGGGTGTTCGCTCTGTTTGAGGGCGCAGACCCCACCTACTGCCGGATCGAGGGCGGCCGCTGGCCGAACGACGCGCCCTATATTACCATCCATCGAATGGCCGGCGACGGCCGGGTCCACGGTCTATTCGCCTGCGCCGCCGAATACTGCCGGGGGCTCTGCCGAAACATCCGGGTGGACACCCACGCCGACAACCGGATCATGCAGAGGTGCGCCGAAAAGCAGGGATTCATCCCATGCGGGATCATCCGGCTTCGGGACGGCAGCCCCAGGATTGCATATCAGTGGACCGCCGATGGGAAAGAAGGGCCGCTATGACGGGGATGGATCCCCTGCCCCCGAATCATCCGAAATCCGGCCCCCTGCGGGCCCAGAGCGGTCTGATGCCGAGTAGTGGCGGCGCCGCGGACCGGTACCGGAAGGAGATCCGCACCGACGGCGCCGCCGGACGCCATAGGAGGAACCATGGAAAAAATCATCGTCATCGGCTGCCCGGGCAGCGGAAAAAGCACATTTTCAAGAAGGCTCCAGGAGCGGACCGGCATTCCCCTGTTCCACCTGGATCGGATGAATTGGAACCCGGACGGCACCAACGTGGACCGGCCGGTGTTTCAGGAACGGCTGGAACGGGTCCTTCGGGAGGACCGGTGGATCCTTGACGGCAACTACGGCGCCACCATGGAGCAGCGATTCCGGGCCTGCGACACCGTGTTTTTTCTGGACTATCCCCTGGAGGTCTGCCTGAAGGGGATCCGCGAGCGCCGGGGGAAGCCCCGGCCGGATATGCCCTGGGTGGAGGATCCGGGAGAAATAGACGCGGAATTTTTAGAGTTTGTCAAGAACTACCCGGTTCAAGGCAGGCCCCGGGTCCAGGAACTGCTCCGGCGCTATGCTCAGAAGGAGATCCACGTTTTTGAGAGCAGAGACCAGGCGGAAGCCTTTTTGAAAAGTCTGTCCTGACATAGAAATGCCCCGCCGGACGGCGGGGCATTTCTATTGAAATTTTCGGTTTTACAGGGTATCCGCCAGCTTTTTTGTGAGGATCCGTCCCTCTCCTTGCAGCAGCACATAGGCCTCCCCGTTTTCCGGGGCCAGGGCCAAAAGGCCCTGGCGGAAATACATGGACGGAATGTCCAGGCAGCCGCCCTTCCACACGGAAAGGACCGCCAGGACCTTCCTGTCCTCTGCCAGGGCGGCCAGGACCGCATCCTCTCCCCGGGCCTCGGGATCGCGGTAATCCAGTTCAAAATACCGGGGGCCCCGCTCCGTGACCACCGCCAGGATCTGAGCCTGGGATGGCTCGGTGCCGGCCCGGGACCATGTCTCCTGCATGGTGGTTTCCAGAATCGACGCGAGCTGTTTCATCTCCATCGTGTGTCCCCCCTCTTCTTATTTCGTCTGCTTTTGCGGGCTTTCTTTTATCTTAACAAAAAAGCAGTTTTCTTGTCAACGGTAAATGTCTTTCAATCAAAGGGCGCCGGTCTATGACCGGCGCCCTTACGTTGTTTTATATTATTTCGTGTAGACCCAGGCGTTGGGCAGATACCGGCCCTCCGGCAGGGAGGTGTTGGAGCAGCGGGTGATATACTCGCCGTCATACCACATCATGGCGCTGGTGCCGCCGTCCATATTCATGGCCTGATAGGCGCCATAGCGGGCCATGATCCGGGAGCACTCCGCCACATCGGTGCCCAGGGAGTCAATGAGCCGTCCCTCGATCATCAGCATGAGGAAAGCCTCGTCCTTGGTCTGGCCCACGGCGCACCGGGGGTTGATGCCGCCCCAGTCGTCATTGACCACGATCTCTCCGTCCAGCACCATAGCCGGCCAGAATTCCACGGCGTCGGTGGTCCCCTCGGATACGTCGTCGTAGGCGTCGGTGATATAGAACCGGTGATCCTCGTGAAGCTCCAGCCGCTTATAGCCCCAGCCGTAGTGATACCCGTAGCCCTCGCCCTCAGACATGCAGTAGCCCGCCAGGTCGCCGCCGTTGCCGTTGCCGTCGGGATCCAGGAAGCCGGAGCCGGTGACGGCCAGGACGCCGTTGTTGGCCTCCGCAATGTCCCCGATGAATTCGCCATAGCCGCCGATGTACCGGCTGGTGTACAGGTGGAGCTTATCATTCTTCTTGGCAATGGCCAGCACGCCCCGATAGCCGGAGCCGGAGACCCGGATCAGCAGGATCTCATTGGGCACGTCCACCGCCAGGATCTGGTCGCCCTCGGTGGTCTCAATGGTGGTGCCGTCCTTGTCCAAGCCCGCCTCGTTGATATAGATCTTGTCCCAGCCGTTGTCCAGGGTGCTGGGGTGCTCTTTCAGATAAGCCTCGAAGCTGACCCGGTCGATCTCGGGGAACAGCTTATAAAAGGCTTCCTCCTCCCGGTTTTCCGGCTCCGTGGTGGGCGTGGTGACAACGGGCTTCACACTCGCCTGGTCCATCGTAGGCTCCGTGGCGGCGGTGGGTTCCGTCCCCCAGTTGGAGGTAATGCCCATCTGGCTCTCCCGGGCCGCCTTGTAGTCGTTCATCACGTCCTTCACAATGTCGTAGGGAATGAAAGCCGTGGCCAGCCAGTGGTGGCTCTTTGTGGTCATAGCGGTCTGAATGTACATATCCCGCAGACGCTTGATCCCGGGGATGTTGGAAAACACCGCCACGCAGTACAAAACCTCCAGCGCCAAAAGGACGGACAGCAGCACGATGGCCACCTTGCGCCCCTTCCGCTTGCCGGTCTTCTTGGGAGCCGCCTCCGTCTCCCGCCGAGGCTCCGGTCTGCGCTCTGCCTGGGGCCGGGGCTGTGCGGTGTTTCGGCCGCCTGTGGGCGCCGCCGGGCGGGCGGCGGAAGGCGAGACGGGCCGGGCCGTCCCGGAGGTGCCGGGCCGGGGATCAGAAAAACGTCCGCCGGACGAGGAATTTCCAAACAGTTTCTTACCCATTTTTCTCCTCCTGGAAATGATAAAAGGCTCCTGAAAGCCGAAAATTTCGGTGTTTATGTGCCCGGTACCCGGGCCGCAGTGCGGATATTATAGCATATTCCCCGACAGGAATCAATGAAAAAGGAAAGATTTCCCGGCCTTTCCCCGGTTTATCCCGGAAATTTTCCGTTCTCTTGCAAATTCTCCAAAATCCTGCTATACTTTTTTCAAATCACACCCAAGGAGGCCCGCTATGCCACCGAAAGCCATCCTATTCGACTACGGACAGACTCTGGTCCATGAGATATCCTGGGATCCCCTGGCCGGGGCGGCAGCCCTGCTGGACTGCGCCGAAGAAAATCCCAGAAAGGTCAGCGCCCCAGACCTGGCGGACCGGCTGGAGCTGGTAAAGGGCGATATTCTGAACGAATTCGGGGCCCATTCCCGGAATCAGCAAGCTCTGGAGGTCCCCGCCGCCGCCATTTTCCGATACGCCTTTCGGATCCTGGGTCTTAAGAGCCGACTGCCCCAGGAGGAGCTGGAGGAACGCTATTGGGCCGCCGGCGCTCCGGCGGAACCTGCAGAGCACGTGATCTCCCTGTTGGAGGAGCTGCGCCGGGAGGACATCCTCATAGGCGTGGTCAGCAACCTGATGTACTCCGGGCGGACCCTGGAGCGGCGGCTGGACCGGTTCCTGCCCGGCCAGAAATTTGCCTTTGTGCTGTCCACCTGCGACTATGTGTATCGCAAGCCCCGGCGGCAGATCTTTGACCTGGCTCTGTCCCTGGCCGGCTGCCGGCCGGAGGACGCTCTGTTCTGCGGCGATAACCTGCGATGCGACATTTGGGGCGCCCAGGGCGCCGGGATTCCTCCCATCTGGTACACCAAATACGTCCGGAACCGGCCCGAACAGGCGCCTCCGGACACCGCCCGGGAGATCACAGACTGGCGGGAGCTGCCCCGGTTGTGGGGGTAGACCGTAATAGGAGCCGTATACGGGCCGCAGGAAGTTCCTGCGGCCCGTTAATTTTTACCGCATAGGCCGGGTAATCGACCACATATGGGAAATCGGTAGAAATCGGCAGGCGGTTTCTCTATACTATCTACACAGGAAGGAGACATGCACCATGAGAATTGAAGTCCGAGTAGAAGAGGGCTGCACGGAACCTAAGCTCATTATCCTAACGGGCCAAATGACTCAGGAGATCCAGGACCTGGTCCGCCGTCTGGGAGATCTGCCGCCAAATACCCTCACCGGCTTTCGGGAGGATCTGGCGGAGGTCCTGGATCCGAGGGAAATTCTCCGGATTTATGCGCAGGCCGGGAAGGTGCTTGCGGAAACCGGTCGAGGAACCTATCAGCTGCGGCTCCGGCTCTATGAAGCGGAACAGCGGCTGGATCCCCGCAGCTTTGCACGGATCTCCAACTCCGAGATTCTGAATCTGAAGAAGGTCCAGGGCTTTGACCTGAGCTTTACGGGCACCATCCGGGTCCTGCTTCTCAATGGGGAAAGCACCTATGTTTCCCGGCGGTATGTGGGAAAAATCAAGAAAATATTGGGTATCTGAGGTGAACAATATGAAGAAAAAGCTGATATTGCAGGGCCTTCTGGGTTTTCCCGTAGGCATTACGCTGGGCCTCGCCATTACGCTCCTCATTTCCTGGATCATTGGAGACGGGATATACTATCCGGTGGTCCCGGATTTTGCCCGGGCCATGGGCGGCGAGCTCCGGGCCATGACCCTGCAGACCCTTCTCTGTGGTCTTATGGGCTCCGGCTTTGCCATGGCCTCCCTGATCTGGAAAGTGGAGCACTGGAGTCTTGCCCGGCAGACCGGACTCTATTTCGCCGCCGTCTGCGGCCTTATGCTGCCTATCGCCTATGTGTCAAACTGGATGGAGCACAGCGTAGGCGGGATCCTGTCCTATTGTGGGATTTTCCTGGGCGTTTTTGCCATTGTCTGGGTCAGTCAGTATCTGGTTTGGCGTGGAAGGATCCGCCGAATAAATGATAAAATACGGAAGGGAAACGCAGGGTAAGGAAGCCATACTCACGTTTCCCAAAACCCCGGCCTGGAGGGATCCCCCCGGCCGGTGTTTTCATATTCATCTACACTTCCATCTACACTATGCAGAGGCCAGCCCAGGAAAGCCGTCAGAAACCAGCGGTGTCTTTAACAGAACCGCGGCACATCTAGGGATAAAAGAAAACCGCCGATGGAAACCATCGGCGGCCTGTGTTGGCGTTACCTATCTTCCCGTGCAGTCACCCGCAAA
>CAKTNP010000014.1 GCA_934589155.1 uncultured Oscillospiraceae bacterium
TTGTAAAAAGCCCCTCCCTTAACTGTGTCTTTGGTGACTTTCTGCACAAGCAGAAAGCCACCCGCCGGAGGCTCGTCTCCATGGTGAGACTTTAAGATTCTTATCATTTCTCTTCGATTCTCGGTTTTGGTAGATTCCTTCAAGAGAACGTGTCTCCGACGGCCCCATTTCTGATTGCACAGAAATGGGGGAAAGACGCAGCCGGGGGAGGAAAAATAGGGCCCCGCCGGGGACCCAGCGAAGCGGTTCCCGGTGGGATAGGAGGAGCAGCAGAATGAGCGAGCGGTGGGTTCCGTAGGAAACCGCCGCGAGGGATATGGCGCTTGCGACGACGTAGCCGTCCCTCCCCCGGCGCCCCCACCCTCCTAGACCCGCAAGATGTCTGGGCCTTACATTTGGGCGATTTCGTAAACAGAATCGCCCCTCCGCCTAAGATTCTAGAGGCAGCAAAGAGCACTTATGAAACACCTACTATTCAGCTGTTTGATTAAAAATACCACTATATTCAGCTGCTTACCTGGGATTTTCGCACCTGTAGGGGCTGATCCCACATCGCCCCTTTGTGCAGGTTTTCGGTTTCCGTGGTCGGCACGTTTCCTTCCGTAGGTTTACATAAACAAAAAACGGGAGGGGCCGAAAGGCCCCTCCCGCCGGTTACCGCCGGTCGCAGCCGCTCTGATTGCCGTTCTGGCGGCCGTTCCGGCAGCCGCAGCCGCAGTTGGTCTGCCGGATCAGATAGATCCCGCCCCGGGGCCGCATGCAGCAGGGACGGACGATCTCAAACTGGGGCATCTGCACGTTGGGCATATCCCCGCAGGAATTACAGGTTCCGAAGAACATCGTCATCGCTCCTTTCGTGGGAAATACCTTTCCCACGACAATCTATGCGTCAACGCTCCCCTTCGTGACGAAAATTCCGTGCGCTTCCGGCTCGGTCTCCGGATCCCTGCCCCCGGACCTCCGGCAGGGGCGGGTCCTTGACCTCCTGGGACAGGGGGATGGGCTCCTCTTCCTTCCGCATTTTCTCACCTCCCGGGAGAAGTTTTCCGCGTTTTCCCAAACCCATCCGCCGGAGCGGGGAAGAAAACGGAAAAAGCCCGGGAAAAGAGTTGATTTTTCGGCGCATTTCCCCTATACTATTAAATTGATCCACCGACTAACGCAGAAAGCGGAAGGGAACGATTTACAATGAAAAATACGGATAAAACCATGGACAAGCTGGTGGCCCTGTGTAAAAACCGGGGCTTTGTCTTTGCGGGCTCCGAGATCTACGGCGGCTTGGCCAACACCTGGGACTACGGTCCTCTGGGCGTGGAGCTGAAAAACAACATCAAAAAGGCCTGGTGGAAGAAATTCATCCAGGAAAACCCCTATAACGTGGGCCAGGATGCGGCCATCCTCATGAACCCCCAGGTCTGGGTGGCCTCCGGCCATCTGGGCGGCTTTTCCGATCCCCTGATGGACTGCCGGGAGTGCCACGAGCGGTTCCGGGCAGACAAGCTCATTGAGGACTGGTGCGCCAAAGAGAACTTTACCCTGGAAAAGCCCATCGACGCCTTTTCTCAGGGAGAGATGAAGGACTTCATCGAGGATCACAACATCCCCTGCCCCACCTGCGGCAAGCATAACTTTACCGACATCCGGCAGTTCAACCTGATGTTCAAGACCTTCCAGGGCGTTACCGAGGATGCCAAGAACACGGTGTACCTGCGGCCCGAGACAGCCCAGGGCATTTTCACCAACTTTGTGAACGTCCAGCGGACCACCCGGCGGAAGCTGCCCTTCGGCATCGGCCAGATCGGCAAGTCCTTCCGGAATGAGATCACTCCGGGCAACTTCATCTTCCGGGTCCGGGAGTTCGAGCAGATGGAGCTGGAGTTCTTCTGCCAGCCCGGCACGGATCTGGAGTGGTTCCGGTACTGGCGGAACTTCTGCCACCAGTGGCTCCTGGGTCTGGGCCTCCGGGACGAGAACCTGCGGCTCCGGGATCATGACCCCGAGGAGCTGTGCTTCTACTCCAAGGCCACCACGGACTTCGAGTTCCTGTTCCCCTTCGGCTGGGGCGAGCTGTGGGGCGTGGCGGATCGGACGGATTACGACCTGACCCAGCACCAGAACACCTCCGGCAAGGACCTGACCTACTTCGATCAGGAGAAGAACGAGCGCTATATCCCCTATGTCATCGAGCCCAGCCTGGGCGTGGAGCGGTCCGTGCTGGCCTTCCTGTGCGATGCTTACGACGAAGAGGTGGTGGGCCAGGACAAGAAGGGCAACGACGATGTTCGTGTGGTGCTGCATCTGCACCCCGCTTTGGCCCCCTTCAAGGCCGCCGTGCTGCCCCTGTCCAAGAAGCTGTCTCCCGCTGCCGAGGAGATCTACCATGAGCTGCAGAAGGATTTCATGGTGGACTTCGATGATGCCGGCTCCATCGGCAAGCGCTACCGCCGGGAGGATGAGATCGGCACGCCTCTGTGCGTTACCGTGGACTTCCAGACCGTGGGCGACGAGAACACCCCTGCCGACCACTGCGTCACCGTCCGGGACCGGGACACCATGGAGCAGGTCCGGATCCCCATCGCCGAGCTGAAGGACTACATCGCCAAGAAGATCAACTATTAAAAGATACGAAAAGCCGGGGCTTTCCCTGGCTTTTCGCATATGCAGGACCTTGCGGAGATCGCCGCCCCCGGGCGGCGATCTTTCCGCCTTTTTAGAATCTTAAGAAAACTTAAGAAGTGTAGATATTGTTTTTCCGGGCCTTTTCCGGTATAATCATAGAATCTTTTGAAAAAACCGGGCCCTGCCCGGATCAGAAAGGTGCATGGTACCATGAAGGGTAGAAAAGCGGCCGCCGAAGCCTGCGGGGCGGCTGTCCGGGAGAGAGGGCGGACCTTTCCCGGTTGGACGGTGTTCTTGTCCTATTTTCTCATTGAGTTCTACGGATTCTGTTTTCTCTCCTCCGTGGGGGAGGAGCGAGCCTTTGTGTTTCTTCGGAACAACGGCCTGAGCCTGGCCACCCTGGGGCAGATAGACTATTGGCCCCTGGCCTTCGGCCTTTTGTGGGCGGGGCTCTTGTGGGGCCTGACCCGGCTGCTGCCCAGGACCGCCGGACGCATCGCCTACGGTCTTACCTATTTCCTGTTCTACGCCTACACCGTAGCCCAGACCGGCTATTATCTCCTGTTCCGGGAGATGATGTGGCTGTCGGACTTCCGCTACGCCTCCGAGGGCTCCGATTATTTTGACGTGCTGCTCCAATACCCCCTGGGCTGGTGGATCTTCCTGGTGGGCCTGCTGGTCCTGGGGATCTTCATCCTGGTCCGGTTCCCCCGGCGGAGCAGGGGGCTCAAGCGGAGCCTTCTGGAGGGCGTCGTCACCGGGGCCTGCCTGGCGGGGATCTTTCTTCTGCCCTACGGCGTGTTCCAGCGGGATGCGGAGATCCGCTATTCCGGCTCCGACTACGGCCGGGCCCAGTCGGCGGAGGCGGCCTACACCACCATGTTCAATGCCCACAGGGTTTATGAGGTCTGCGGCGTGTTCCAGACCGGCGTAAAGGATTTGGGGAAGAACATCCTCTATCCTCTGACCCCCGGCTACGCTCGGCGGCAGGAGCAGGAGACGAAGACCATCACGAACTACTTTGCCAACCGGAAGTCGGATACCACCCCCAATGAAATGATGGGCTTGTTCGAGGGAAAGAACGTGATTCTGGTTCTGATGGAGTCCATGGACGACTGGGCCTTCGGGGAAAATACTCCCACCCTGAACAAGCTCATGGCTGAGGGGATCAACTTCACCAACATGTATACCCCGGGCTACGGCAGCGTCCGGACCTTCAACTCCGAATTCTGCGCCAATACGGGCATGTTCCTGTCCAGCAAGGGCGGCTACGCCTTTGACTATGTGACCAACAATTACAGCCAATCTCTGGCAAACCTCCTGCGGGACCAGGGCTATTCCGCCCTGACCTACCACTATAACAGCCCGGATTTTTACAGCCGCGGTGTCTTTTCTCCCGCCATGGGCTATGAAAAGTACATTTCCTATGAGGATTACGTGGACAGCCCCGAGGACGACCGGCTCTACGACGACCAGTTCCTCTTTGACAATGAGGAACTGTCGGAGAGCTTCTTCCGGGAGGGTAAGAAGCTGAACTTCATCATCACCCGGTCCGCCCATCTGAGTTACGTGTACAACGAGGTTCTGAGCTACTGGGGCCTCCAGAAATACCCGGAGTACCGGGGCCTCACCGGAAACGAGGAAGAGGACTGTATGTACTTAAAGGCCCGGCTGGTGGATGACATGTTCGCCCGGCTTTTAAAAGAATTGGAGGCCCATGGGGAACTCCAGAATACCGTCATTGTGGCCTTTACGGACCATTACTCCTACGGGGTCAAGGACCAGGACCTGGTCATGGAGCGGTCCGGGGTGTCGGATCCTCTTCTGGTGGAGAAAACGCCCTTCTTCATTTGGAGCGCCGACGGCCCCGGCATGACCGTGGAAAAGACCGTGAACACCTCGGATATTCTCCCTACGGTGCTGAATCTCATGGGGGTCCCGGATACCCAGAACTACCTGGGCCGGGATGCCTTCGATTCCAACTATCCGGGCTATGCCATTTTCCCCGATGGCAGCTGGATCACACAGGGCGTGGCTTACAGCGCGGAGCGGGGCATCGTTATGAACACCACGGGCCGGGACGTGACCCAGGACTACATCGATTCCATGAGCGAGACCGCCATGGAGTATATCAGCATTTCCAATCTGCTTCTGGATACGGATTACTACAAGAGATACGATCAAAGATTCTGCACGTCCGCCCAGACAATACCGACCCCATAAAAGGGCGGCAATTGCTGCCGCCCTTATCTAAAAAGTCTCGCAGAGCCTGCCGCCCGCAGGCGGCAAACAGAGTGGAATCAATTTCTTTGTCGGAAAGCAAAAGAGTTTTCTAGCATAAAAAGCAGCGGCCGACAGGCCGCTGCTTTTTATGCTTCTTCATAGCCCGGCAGGGCCTTGCCGTCCACGGCGGCATAGACGAGACTGTCCCCCCGATAGCGCAGGTGCATCCGGAAAAAGGGATCCCCCCGCCAGAGCTTCTCCAAAAACAGCTTGTCTCCCTCCCAGGCGGGGAGTCGGGACACAAAGTCCCGGGACACCCATTGCAGGTCCCCCTCATTGCATTCGATCAGTTCCCCGGTGAATTCCTCTCCCAGGTACAGGTACATGTCCTCCGATTCCCACTGGTCGGACTCGAAGCGGATCACCGCCCGGAGGCTGAATTTCGTCAGGGTCAGGCCCGTTTCCTCCCGGACCTCCCGGAGCAGGCACTGGTCCGCTGTCTCTCCGGGCAGGAACTTGCCGCCGACGCCGATCCACTTGTCATGGTTCAGGTCGTTTTTCTTCTTGACCCGGTGGAGCATCAGCACCTGCTCCCCCTTTACGATATAGCACAGGGTGGTGTCGATCATTTGCCGGGCCTCTGGATCAGGCGGATGGCGTGGTGAAGGTTCTTGGCCTCGATCCGGGCGGCGCCATCCGCCCGCTCTCCGTCCAGGGTCCAGGGCATATCCTGGGGGGCGTCAATCCACACGTGACTGGTGGGGCAGAAGGTCAGCATGCTGCAATTGTACCGCTGCGCCATCAGGGACTGGACGCAGTCGCCCAGCTCCATAATGTCCCGGGGGGCCCGGACCAGCAGCAGCTCGAATTTTCCGTCGCCCATGTCCACCACCTTGGGATCCAGGGTCAGAATGCCGCCTACGGAGGTGGAGTTGCTGATGGCGCCGAAAATATAGTCGTCCTCGAAGATCTGCTCGTCCGTCTCGATCTTGAGGTGCTCCGCTTTGATGTTGGAGATCTCCCGGGCTCCCTCCAGCAGATAGGCCAGGTGGCCCAGGGCGTTTTTCACGTTCTGGGGGGTCTCATAGGAGGCTCTTGTAAAGGCCCCGAAGGAGGCTACATAGGAAAAATACCGGTCGTTCTGGAACTGCCCTACGTCATAGGGCGTAGGCTCACCATCCATAATGGCCTGGGCGGCCTCAAGGATCCCGGTGGGCAGGTGCAGGCTGTTGGCAAAGTCGTTGGTGCTGCCTGCGGGGATATAGCCCACGGGGGTGCTGGCCCCGGATCGCAGCAGGCCGGAGATCACCTCGTTAAAGGTGCCGTCGCCGCCTACGGCCACCACCATGTCCATGTCCTGAGCCCGGCGGGCAGTGATCTCCGTGCCGTCGCCCCGGCCCCCCGTCATGTGGACGATGGTCTCCCAGCCGTACCGGTTAAAGAGACCGATAATGTCCGCCAGATACCGGTTGGCCCGGCGCAGTCCGGCGTATGGATTCATGACTAGTAAAAGCTGTTTCATAAAAACGCTCCCGGTTCGCTTTTCAAATAAGCAGAATTATTTTATGGATACAGTATAACATAGATTCCCGAAAGTACAAGCCGAAACCCGCCAAAACCGGAGAAACTGTCCCTAGAAAAGCCGGGGCGCTTCCGTAAGGGGGCTGCACAGGGCCAGAATATGCCCCTCCCGGGTCAACAGAGAGAAGCGGAGACCCCGGGGCCCTTCCGGGGATGCCAAAGTGAAGGGGCCCGCCGTCATGAGACCGGGCAGCCCTTGGCCCGTGTATTTCACATAGGCCTCCTTCAGGACCCAGAAGGTGAGAAGGCAGCGCCGGGGATCTGCTGCCCTATGATATTCGGTCAGCTCCTCCGGCAGCAGGATCCGCTCCGCCAGGGCCGGAGAGATCCGCCGGTCCAGGGGCTCCCCGTCCAGGCCCAGGGGCCGGTCCGACAGGGCGCAGAAGGCGGCCTGTCGGGTGTGGGTCAGGGAGCAGTGGAGGGGCCCTGCGGAAAATTGAGGCTTGCCCCCGGGACTCCGGGCCAAGGGGGGCATTTCTTCCCCCATGACGGCTCTGTACAGCTTGGCCAGCTCCTGCCGGACCGCCTCATGAGGGTCCCGGCCATGGAGCGCTCCCCCCGCAAGATACAGCATTGCCTTGCCTCCCTTCGCTTTTTCTCCATTATACCCGGCGGGGACCGGGGACGCAACGGGAAAAAGCCGGGGGAAGTCCGGAAAAAAACGGGAATTTTTATTGCGGCCTCCCGGGTCATTGTGGTATAATGCCACAAAAGGAGTGGGTGCCCATGAATATCCGTCCGGCCCGGGAGGAGGACCTTCCTGCCATGCTGGAGATCTACCGGCCCTACGTAGAGGAGACCACCGCCAGTTTTGAATATGTGACCCCCACCCTGACGGAATTTCGTATCCGCTTTCTGGAGCATATAAGCCAGTTCCCCTGGCTTGTATGGGAGGAGGACAGCCGGGTCCTGGGCTATGCCTATGCCGGCTTGGCCTATGGCCGGGAGGCTTACCGCTGGTGCGCGGAGATTTCCATCTATTTCCGCCGGGACGCCCGGGGACATGGCCGGGGACGGCAGCTTCTGACGGTACTGGAGGAGATTTTGACCCGCCAGGGTTACCGGATCTGCTACGCCATCATTACGGCGGAAAACCAGGCTTCTCTCCGGTTTCATGAGGCCATGGGCTATCGCACCGTGGCGGAGCTGCCGGACTGCGGCTATAAAATGGGCCGCTGGCTTGGAATCCGCTATCTGCAAAAGGATCTGAACCCCTTGGGGACGCCGGAGGCCTTTCCCAGGAGCTGGCGGGAATTGGAGGAACTGCCATGAATATTTGCGTGTACGGCGCTGCCAGCAGCGCCATTGACGGGGCTTATCTGGAAAGCGCCCGAGCCCTGGGCCGGGCCATGGCGGACCGGGGCCATCGGCTGATTTTCGGCGGAGGGAGCACCGGAGTCATGGGTGCCGTGGCAAGAGGCGTCCGGGAAAGAAGCGGGGAGATGACGGGCATCGCCCCCCGATTCTTCCACACCCCCGGGGTTCTCTTCGAGGACTGCACGGAGCTGATCCTGACGGGGACCATGCGGGAGCGGAAGCAGCGCATGGAGGATCTGTCCGAAGGTATCATTATGGCCCCCGGGGGCATCGGCACTCTGGACGAGTTTTTTGAGATCCTGACCCTGAAGCAGCTGGGACGGCACAAAATGCCCATTGGGATCCTGAACTGCCGGGGCTATTTCGACCCGCTCACCGCCATGCTCCAAAACGCGGTGGAGGAAGGATTTTTGGAGAAAACGGGGCTGGACCTGTTCCGGGTCTTTTCGGAGCCCCAGGGACTGCTGGACTATATGGAGGGAAAAAACCAATGAAGCTGCTGGTCAGCGCCTGCCTTTTGGGCGTGAACTGCAAACATTCCGGAGGAAATAATTACTGCCCCGGCCTGGCGGCACTGGCGGCCAACCATACCCTGATCCCCGTGTGCCCGGAGCAGCTGGGGGGCCTGCCAACGCCTCGGATCCCGGCGGAGCGGAAGGGGGAAAAGGTCCTGACGGCCCAGGGGGCGGATGTGACGGCGTCCTATGAAAAGGGAGCCCAGGAGGTCTTGGCCCTGGCCCGGATCTTGGATGTGGACGGAGCCATTTTGAAGGCTCGGAGCCCTTCCTGCGGCTGCGGCGTCATTTATGACGGCAGCTTTACCCACAAGCCCGTCCAGGGGGACGGGGTCACGGCGGCCCTGCTGAAAAAGGAGGGCTACCGGGTCTGGACGGAGCTGGACCTGGAGGAGTAAATACCCCGGGATCCTTCCCGGACGGAAGGGCCGGATCTTGAATTTCGGCGAATGCAGCCGGGCAGAGCCTTAAGGGCCTTGTCCGGCTGCGCCTTTTCCCGGAAAAAGAAGATTGGAAAAGGCCGGATGAAACTGCTATAATATATTCCGGATGTGCCGCTGTGCAGGCCGTGGAGATCGGAGCTTCCGCCCGGGGTATCAAAATGCCGGACCGGGGGAAATGCGAGCAGGGCGAGAGGGATTGATGGAGAAAGCCCTTCGGATTTTAGATTTTCGGTCCAAAACGGGGCTGCAAAGAAGGTCGAAACCGGACGTTTTTCCGTTTGACCGCCTGTAAATCCCGCAAAATGAAAAAAATAGGAGGCATATTTTGCCCATGAATGAAGGAAAAAAGGGGGCGCCCGAGGCCATTGAGGTCCGGGGCGCCCGAGTACATAATCTACATAATGTAGATGTGGACATTCCTCTCCACAAGATAGTGGGAATCGCCGGGGTTTCCGGCTCCGGAAAATCCTCCCTGGCTCTGGGCGTCCTCTACGCCGAGGGCTCTCGCCGCTACCTGGAATCCCTTTCCACTTATACCCGCCGCCGCATGACCCAGGCGGAGAAGGCTCAGGTGGAGGATCTGCGCTATGTTCCCGCCGCTCTGGCTCTGCACCAGCGGCCGGGAGTGCCGGGGATCCGGAGCACCTTCGGCACCTCTACGGAGCTGAACAACGTGCTGCGGCTCCTGTTTTCCCGGGTGGCCAGCCACCGGTGCCCCAACGGGCACTATGTGCCGCCTTCCCTAAAGGTGGCGGCGGGGCAGGAATTGGAGTGCCCTGTCTGCGGCGCCCGTTTTTTCCCGCCCTCGGCGGAGGAACTGTCCTTCAACAGCACCGGCGCCTGTCCCCACTGCGACGGCACGGGCATTGTCCGGGTGGTGGACGAGTCTACCCTGGTGCCAGACGATAGCCTTTCCATTGACGAAGGAGCTGTACTGCCCTGGCAGACCCTTATGTGGTCCCTGATGAAGGAGATCGCCCAGAAAAAGGGGGTCCGGACCGACGTGCCCTTCCGGGAACTGACGGATCGGGAAAAAGACATCGTGTTCCACGGCCCGGCGGACAAGGTCCACATGATCTATCAAAATTCCAAGACCGGCGCCGCGGGGGAAATGGATTTCACCTATTTCAACGCCGTCTACACCGTGGAAAATGCCCTGGCGAAGGTGACAGACGAAAAGGGCATGAAGCGGGTGGAGCGCTTTTTGAAGCAGGGCCCCTGCCCGGCCTGCGGCGGATCCCGGCTGTCGGATCGGGCCCGGGCCCCCAGGGTCCGGGGCATTACCCTGCCGGAGGCCTGCGGTATGCCCCTGCGGGAACTAAAAGCCTGGGTGGACGGGGTGCCGGAGACCCTGCCGAAGGAAATGGGGCCCATGGCCGAGAGCATCTGCGGCTCCTTCCGGGGCATGGCCGCCCGGCTCCTGGAGCTGGGCCTGGGCTATCTGACCCTGGACCGGGAGGCGGCGACCCTGTCCACGGGAGAGCGCCAGCGGGTCCAGCTGGCCCGGTCCGTGCGGAACCGGACCACCGGCGTGCTTTACGTGCTGGATGAGCCCTCTATCGGCCTGCACCCTTCCAATATCCAGGGCCTGCGGGGTGTCATGCGGGATCTGGCGGCGGACGGAAACTCCATCGTTCTGGTGGATCATGACACGGAGATCCTAAAAGACGCGGACTGGCTGGTGGAAATGGGTCCCGGGGCCGGGGAGAACGGCGGCATCGTCATTGCTCAGGGTACCGTAGAGGAGGTGGCGACAAACCCGGCCTCCCGGATCGGCCCCTTCCTGTCCGGCGCCCGATCCATGGCACCGAAGGTAAGACCGGACCCGGCCAGGATATTCGACCTGGGGACCATCGAAATGGCCACGGGACCCATTCACACGGTGAAGCCCCTGGAGCTGCGCTTTCCCAAGGGGCGGCTGACGGCGATCACCGGCGTTTCCGGCTCCGGCAAGACCACCATGATCCTGGAGAGCCTGATCCCGGGGCTTCAGGCCTCTATCCAGGGACTGGCGCTTCCGGAGCATGTGAAAAGGATCTCGGCCCCGGGCATCGAGCAGGTAAAGCTCATTGACGCCACCCCCATCGGCATCAACATTCGTTCTACCGTGGCCACCTATGCGGGAGTCCATGACGAATTGCGGAAGATCTACGCCAGGACGGCGGAGGCCAAGGCCAGAGGCTGCAAGGCGGGAGATTTTTCCTATAACACGGGTAAGCTTCGCTGCCCTACCTGCGACGGCACCGGCTCCATCAGCTTGGACATTCAGTTCCTGCCGGATGTAGAGATTGTCTGCCCCGACTGCGGCGGCAGCCGGTACGGGAAGGATGCCTTCCTGGTGGGCAGGACTCGGAAGGACGGTGGCACCGACTCCCTGCCGGAGCTTATGGAAATGAGCGTGGACCGGGCTCTGGAGGCCTGCGGCGATCTTCCCTTGGTGGCTCGGAGGCTTCGGACTCTGTCGGAGTTGGGCCTGGGCTATCTGACCCTGGGGGAGGCTACACCCAGCCTTTCCGGCGGTGAGGCACAGCGGCTGAAGCTGGCCAGCGAAATGGGAAAGGGTCAGTCGGATACGGTGTTCGTCTTTGACGAGCCTACCATCGGCCTGCACCCGCTGGACGTGCAGACCTTGCTGGAGGTGTTCCGGCGGTTGACGGACAGCGGGGCTACGGTGGTGGTCATCGAGCACGACCTGGATCTGATCCGCAATGCCGATTATGTGGTGGATATGGGCCCCGGCGGCGGGGAAGAGGGCGGCCGCATCGTGGCACAGGGCACCCCGGAGGAGCTGCGGGCCTGCGCCGAGAGCCTGACCGGCAGATTTCTTTAGACAAAAAGCCTCGCAGAGTTCGCCGCCCGCAGGCGGCAAATAAAATGGGATCATTTTCACCGGCGACATGTACGCCGGAGAAAATACAAATCAGTTCGTAAGTGTGCGCGGCGGGCGGCAATCTCTTATCGGAAAAGCCCAAAGGGTTTTTCGACAGTCTCAAGCGGCGGAGGATTCCCTCCGCCGCTTTTTGCGGCACAGGGATAAGGGCAACTGCCCCATTGCCCGGGGATAAGGAACAATCTGGAAATAAATTTCCATTGCATTTCCGAATGTCCCATGCTATGATTGGACTGTAATCCAATTTTAATTTGAGAGGGCGTCTGATTTGGCACGCAGATACGACAGCGAGGATGCGAAGCGGAGGATCCTTTCCTCCTGCGTCCGGCTTTTCATCCTGAAGGGATACCATGAGACCCGGGTGACCGATGTGCTCCGGGAAGCGGACGTTTCATCCAGCACATTCCATAATATTTTTCATACAAAGGACGGTGTTTTGCGGGAATTAGTAGACTTTATGTTTGAAAACCAATTTGAGACCGCCGGTCAGATCGTCGGCGGTGACCCTGACCCGGTGCTGCTCTATGCCGTGGAGACCTCCATCCAGATGGCCCTTACCGAACGCAACGAAAAGCTGCGGGCGATCTATCTGGAGGCATATTCTCACCCGGAGTTTTCAGAGCAGATCCACCGTAAAACAGCGGCGACCCTGGCGAAGATATTCGGCGGCTATCTGCCGGACTGTACAGACAGCGATTTTTATGAGCTGGAGATCGGCACCGCCGGAATTATGAGCAGCTATATGGCCCGAAAATGCGATCTGTATTTCACCTTGGAGCGAAAGCTGGAGCGGTTCCTGCGGATGAGCCTGGGCGTCTATCAGGTCCCAAAGGAAAAACAGGACAACGTTATTGCTTTCGTGACCCGGCTGGACGTGTGCCGTATTGCCGACCAGGTCATGCAGAAGCTCTTTGCCGCCTTGGCAATGAAGTTTGAATTTTCCCTGACCCCGTCCGAAGAAGAGAAGAGAGATCCCTGAACTGAAAAGGAGGCATTTATGAAAAAACGGTTGATCAGCATTCTGCTGATTCTGTGCATGGTCCTGTCAGTGCTGCCTATGGCGGCCTTTGCCGTGGACTACTATGACCTGTACATCGACGACTTCCAATTTTCCAGCAACAGTCTTACCTATACGGGGCAGAGCGGCTCCGCCGTCTACGACCCCGGCAGCAAGACCCTGACGCTGAAAAGCCTCCGGGTCAAAATGAACGAATACAATACCGTGATCTACAGCAAAATCGACGGGCTGAATATCGTGGTGGACGGCGAGACCGTCATTGACCTGACGGACCAGGTTGCTTTCCAGGATAACGCCGGAGCCATGGGCTTCGCACTGAATGGAGACACGGTGATCCGGGGCCAGCACGGTGACAAGACCCTGGACAAGATCACCATCACCTCCAACTGCTCCAAGCACACGGGGAGCGGCATTACCCACATGGGCATTGCCTCCGGGGCGGGGAAACGGCTCACCGTGACGAATGTTTCCCTCAGCATGACGGACACAACCACGGGGAGCCTCAGCGGGCAGGCCTGCTTTGTGGATTGCGGCGGCAATGTGGAGTTCAGCGGCTGCAGCCTTACGGCTTCCGGCTGTATTTACGGTCTGTTTATGGAACAGGGCGCCGGAGCTACCGTAAAGAATACGGAATTCAATGTGACCCTTTCCGGCACCGACAGTTCCGGCGTGAATCTGGCGGCGGGGACGACCAACCGCTTAGAGAACTGCACCGGCACTATTTCTGCGGATTATCCCCTTTATTCCTACGGCAATACCACCGTGACCGGCTCCGGCAAGCTGACCTTGAAGGGCGGTATGGGCGTTGTGGTGAAGAAGTATGCGGGCGCCGCCGAGGCTGGTACCGTGACTTTTGAAAACGCCAATGTGGAGATCCAGTCCAACAACGTGGGCCTGCAGGTGGAGCAGGGCGGCAGCGTGGTCCTTCGGGGCGGCAATGTCAGCGTCACTGCGTTGAAGAATGGCGCAGCCCTCCTCACCGGCGGCAAGCTGGAGCTACAAAGCGGCGAACTGACTCTGAGGGGCACCGGCGCCGCGAATTCTGCCGGTATCAGCATGACAGGACCGGTCCAGATCTCCGGTGGTAAGCTCACGGTGTCCGATGTTGACATCGCTGTCAAAAACGTCAGTACCTACACGGCCACTTTCTCCGGCGGCAGCCACAGCCTGACCGCTTCCACCGTGGGCTACGCCGATAATGCGGCGGGAGCTTTGACCGTGGAAAACACGGCGGATGTGACATTCAACGCCCCTACGGCCATTCAGCTGTCCAGGGGCAAGGGCGGCAAACTGAACCTGACCGGCGGCAAACTGACCCTGAACTGCACGGATGCGGGCTTGAGTGTCCTGGCCGGCGCGGGAAAGGCAACTCTGTCCGGCGGTACCCTGAACGTGAATGATACCGGCGACACCCCCAACGCCACGGGCATCTGGGCCGGCAGCGAGGTAGCCTTCAGCGGCGCCAACGTAAATTTCACGGGCTGCAAAACGGATCTGACGGTGGCCAATTCTTCCACGAAGCTCACCGCCGGGAAGATCAGCCTCTCCGGTTCCCAATTCGGTATGAACGTGGGCGCGGACTTTACCATGAGCGGCGGCGAGATCCTCTCCACGGGCTGCGTTCGGGGCATTGTTGCCAACGGGGCCACGGCCACCCTGGCGGCAGGTAAGGTGTCCGTTACCGCTTCCTATCCCTTCTGGGCGGCCAACGGCGGCACGCTGGATTTTGCCGGGGCGGAGGTCCTGGGCAATTCCACCGCCAACTGCGCCGTGTACATCGATCCCAATACGGAGGGCAACTCCTATAAGATCACCGGCGGCACGGTAGAGCTCCAGTCCAGCCAGGCGGCCGCCAATACCATGTACACCTCCATTCCCGCGGATTTCGGGGTCTGGGCCGGTAAGGACCGGGACAGCGCCCAGCGGATCCCGTCGCCCACCCTGAGCAACTCCCTGGGCGGCAGCAAGTATGTGCGGATCGCCAAGGTGGAGGCCTATACCCTGACCCTGGTGAATGTAAAGGAGGGAAGCTCCGCCTCCCACATGGGCGGAGACACCATCACCTACACCGCCAAGGACGCCATCGCAGGACAGCATTTCTCCCATTGGGACCTGACCCTGGGCGGCAAGACCACCGAAGTGGGAACGAACGCCGTATATTCCGGCACCATGCCTTATGACAACGCCACACTGGCGGCGGTCTATGAGGACTGCTCCGGCGGAAAGGCTACCTGCACGGAGCGGGCGGTCTGCGGTACCTGCGGCAGGGCCTATGGGGACCTGGCGGCTCACAATTACACAGCAGAAGCGGTTGAGGACAAGTACCTGAAATCCGAGGCCACCTGCACCGATGCGGCGGTATATTACAAGTCCTGCGCCGTTTGCGGGGAGAGCTCCAAGGGAACGGAGTTTGAGGAGACCTTTGTAAACGGCAATCCTCTGGGCCATGATTTCGGTACCTGGACCTCCAACGGCGACGGCACCCACACCAGAACCTGCGGCCGGGATGCCAGTCATAAGGAAAACGGCAACTGCTCCGGCGGCACGGCGGACTGCAAACACAAGGCGGTGTGTGCCCTCTGCGGCAGTGAATATGGCGAACTGGGCCAGCACAATTACACGGCAGAGAACAGTGAAGAAACCTACCTGAAATCCGAAGCCACCTGCACCGAGGCGGCGGTGTACTACAAATCCTGCACCGGCTGCGGGGAGAGCTCCAAGGGAACGGCGTTTGAGGCCACCTTTACCCGTGGAAATTCCTTAGGCCACAGCTTCGGCGCCTGGACCTCCAACGGCGACGGCACCCACACGAGAACCTGCGCCCGGGACGCCGGCCATACCGAAAGCGACTCCTGCTCCGGCGGCACGGCGGACTGCAAACACAAGGCGGTGTGTGCCCTCTGCGGCAGTAAATATGGCGAACTGGGCCGGCACAATTACACGGCGGAAAACAGTGATGGAGCTTATCTGAAATCCGAAGCCACCTGCACCGAGGCGGCGGTGTATTACAAGTCCTGCGCCGTCTGCGGGGAGAGCTCCAAGGGAACGGAGCGCGAGACCACCTTTGTTAGCGGCGATCCCCTGGGTCATGACGAGGTGACGGATCCCGGCTGGGCGGCCACCTGCACGGAGACGGGCCTCACCGATGGCAAGCATTGCGCCCGGTGTGACGCGGTGCTCACAGAGCAAAACGAGATCCCGGCCCTGGGTCATGACGTTCCCACGGGCACCGTCCGGAAAGCGGCCTCCTGCACCGAGGAGGGCGAGATGCTGGGCACCTGCCTGCGCTGCGGCGAGGAGAACGTGACAGGCATCATTGCAAAGCTGCCCCACCAGGAGATTTCCCTTCCTGCCGTGGCAGCCAGCTGCTCCTCCAGCGGCTGGACCAAGGGCAAGAAGTGCACCGTCTGCGGCCAGGTCACGGAGGGCCATGAGCTGGTCTGGCCCCTGGGCCATACCATCGTGGAGGACCAGGCAACCCAGACCCTGACCGAGGGCAAGCACTGCTCCGTCTGCGGCGAGATCATTGTGTCCCAGGTCCAGAAGGGCGGGGACAGCTGGCTGGACGAGGGGAACTACGATGCGGAGTTGTACGCCTCGGACCCCGGCGACTGGGTGATCTATGATGCAGCGGACCTGGCGGCCCTGTCCAAGAAGGTCTCCGACGGCTCCACGTTCAGCGGCTGCACCATCACCCTGGCTTCCGACATTGATCTCAGCGGCCACATGTGGGTCCCCATCGGCCAGTATATTGATGTTCCCTCCGGCCAGTCTGTTGAGCGGTCCTTCCAGGGAACCTTCCTGGGCGGACGGCATAAGATCACGGGAATGCGCTTTACCTCCATAAGCTATTATGGCAGCGAAAAGATCCCGCAGGATGTCGGCCTGTTCGGCCGGATCCGAAATGCGGCGATAACGGATCTGACGGTGGAGGGGAATGTCTACTATGAGATCCCCCGTCGCGGAGGATCCACCAGTGCCGGCGGCATTGTAGGGATCATGCTGAGCAGCACCCTGCGGAATTGCGGCTTTGTAGGGAGCGTCTACAGCCGGTACAGAGACACAAGCCGTTCCTTTGCCCAGTACTCCGGCGGTCTGGCCGGTCAGATGAGAGAGCAGAGCATCATTTCCAACTGCTTTGCCATTGCGGATGTTACGACGATCCATTCCGTGGGACCGGCTTTTTCCGGCGGCCTGGTGGGCACTGCCGCCAATTTCAGCGACGGGAAGGCCGTGATCGAAAATTGTTACAGCGCCTGCAATGTCTGGTCCCAGGGAAGAGAAGAGGCCTCTTTGGTCGGTGCCTTTGTCGCACAGACATACTATGTCCCGATCAACAACTGCTATGGAGAGGCGGGCTTCAACCAGAACGGCATCACTTCTGATAAGGGCGGCACCTATATCAGCAAAGCGACCGCCCAGGCTGCCTCCGGTACCGTATTTGACGGCAATGAGACGCCGCTGGTGGACGCCCTTAACGGATACATTGAGGATACCTGGAGAACAGACGGTACCCTGGATATGCGATCCTGGATCGTGGATCCCGGGAAGAACGATGGCTACCCTGTCTACGGTGCGGCGGTGGCGGCGAAGCTGGACTCCGGCTTTACCAGTCCTGTCGTTCAGCACCTGGCCCAGGGCGGCACGGCAGATGCGTCCCTTTTCCAGACCCCGGATAAATATCTGGTGGAGTGGTACGCCGATGAGGATTACACCACGGCCTTTGATTTCTCGCAGCCCATCTATGACAACACCCTGGTGTATGGCAAGCTGACGTCGAATACCTTCCCCATTACCTATGTGCTGAACGGCGGACAGAATGCGGCCTCCAACCCGGCGGGGTATTTCCGGGGCGATGGTGTGGCGGCTTTCGAGGCACCCACCCGGGAGAATTACCTCTTCGGCGGTTGGTTCACGGACGAGGGCTTTACGGAGCCCATTGACAGCATCCCCGCGGACGCCACCGGCGGCTACACCCTCTTCGCCAAATGGATCCTGGACCCGGACCATGCCCACCAGCTGGGCTCCTGCATTGTGGGCGCGGACGGCCTCCACGACAGGACCTGCCTGCTCTGCGGTGAGACCTTTGACTGCACCTATACCGATGCGGTGACGGAGCCCACCTGCTACAGCGCGGGCTATACCACCCACACCTGTGATGCCTGCGGCAACAGCTTCCTGGACTCCATTGTGGAGGGCGGCCACAAGTGGGATGGCGGCCGGGTCACCACGGCCCCAACTCTGACGGAGACCGGCAAGCTGGTGCAGAGCTGCACCGTGTGCAATGCCAAAAAGGAAAGCCTGATCCCCATGCTGACCTCCTGCGACGGCGGCAGCGGCTGCCCCAGCCTGGCCTATACGGACGTTCCCGGCGTGACCCATTGGTCCCATGTGGGCATTGACTTCGTGCTGAAGTCCGGCCTGTTCTACGGTACGTCGGATACCGCCTTCTCGCCCAACGGTGAGATGACCCGGGCCATGCTGGTCACCGTTCTGTACCGCCTGGAGGGCCGGCCCCAGACTGCGGCCAAGAATCCGTTCTTGGACGTGGCAGAGGGCACCTGGTACACTGAAGCCGTGACCTGGGCGGCAGAAAATGAGATCGTCAGCGGGATCGGCGGCGGGAGGTTTGACCCCGACGGCAGGATCACCCGGGAGCAGATGGCGGCGATCCTGTACCGCTACGCCAGATTCAAGGGCCTGACGATCACCGCGGGCAGCTTCGTCGAGGAGTACCCCGACGTGGAGGAGATCAGCGGCTACGCCCGGGAGGCTATGGCCTGGGCCAACGCCAATGGCATCATCAGCGGTACCCAGCGCAGCGATGC
Organism: uncultured Oscillospiraceae bacterium; assembly: GCA_934589155.1. Classification (GTDB taxonomy): domain Bacteria; phylum Bacillota; class Clostridia; order Oscillospirales; family Oscillospiraceae; genus Faecousia. Next base: position 18,435 of record CAKTNP010000014.1, read on the forward strand.
CACCTATCTGGATCCCAAGGGCAGCGCCACCCGAGCCCAGGTGGCCTCTATCCTGATGCGCTTTGTGAAGAACCTGATGCAGCAGTGATTTTGAGGGGGGTAGCTATCGCCCCCACTGAACCGAAAGCAAGCTCCCCTCCGGAAGGGCGGACCTTTGTGTCCGCCTGCCCGGAGGGGAGCGTTTTCGCCCCACCGGATTAACACGGGCGCATTTGAATAATACTTTACAAGCGTTGCGCCGCGGCGTATAATGAAATCGTAATTGGAATCGGCGTTTCTCATGGATCGGCTGAAACGGCGGAAAGGAAGGACCATATGGAAGAATTAAAGGCAGGGCTCCGGGGAGAGGTATCCTCTTTGGTGGAGCCTCAGGATACGGCCCAGGAGGTAGGCTCCGGCAGTCTGAAGGTATTTGCCACCCCCTGCATGGTGGCGATGATGGAAGGGGCAGCCTGCGAGGCCATTGCGCCCTGCCTGCCGGAGGGACAGACCTCCGTGGGTACCCGGCTGGACATCAGCCACACCTCCGCCACCCCCGTGGGGCTGGAGGTACGGGCGGAGGCGGTGCTCACCGCCGTGGAGGGCAGAAAGCTGACCTTCCAGGTCCGGGCCTTTGACGAGAAGGGGGAGATCGGCCAGGGCACCCATGAGCGGGTCCTGGTGGCGGAGCAGAAATTCCTGGATAAGACCTACGAAAAACTGTAAGACCGGCGGAACACGAAGCATATCAGGATCATATAGGGCAGGCTTGCCCCGGCGGTTTCCGACAATGCGGACCGCCTTTTTCAAAAACGGAAGTTAGCATTTACTAACTAAGCAAGCGAGGGAAACGTATGTCCAAAAAAGCAACGGAATTCCAGAAAAAAGAAATGAGCAGAATGTACCGGGGCAAGGAGATCTTCAAGCCCCTGAACACGGGCTGGATCGATGAAAACGTGGCCTGTGTCCGGGAGTGGGTGGCAAATATTTTCTTTTACCGCAAGGGGGATACCACCATTATGATCGACGCCGGCTACGGACCTTTCCACCGAAGCGCTGAAGCGGGCCCGCCGGAAATACAGAAAGCTTGATCATGTGGCGTTTATGCAGGCGGATCCCCTGTGCGGTGGCGGCGCTGCCGAAAAAGGAAAGCGCCAGGCAGAACCGGAGTACAGAGAAGGAAGAGTAAAGCGTTCCTTTCCATGGGACACTTGTTTTTCCCGGGGAAATGATGTAAAATGAAAGCCACAAATAAAATGAAAGCCACAAAACGACATTTTTGCGGGGCGGCCTGGCCTTCCCGGCAAAGGGCCGAAAAACCGAGAGGAGAACAGTATGAACGGAACGGTAACGAAGTTCTGCGACCCGGACAGCATCCGGATCCCCGGCGAACTGCTGGAGGTCCATGTGGAAGAGGCTGCCCTGGACGCGGAGATCCAGCGGCTGGGCCTGCGCTATGCCCGGGAGATCCCGGCGGAGCGGGTGGAATCGGGGGACATGGCGGAATGTCTGGCGGATCCCGAGGCATATCCTGATGGAAGAAAGATCCTTTTGTACACCGCCACGGCCCTGCCCGGCGCTGAGGCGGCAGCCCAGGCGGTCATGGGGAAGTCTGTCGGCGACCGCTTTGACACGGAGATTCTGGGAAAGGCCGTGACCCTGACCGTGGAGAAGATCCTGCGGCGGGAGCCGGTGGAGGTCAACGACGACCTGATCCGGAGCCTGGGCCTGGAGGGGGTCGGAACCCTTGCGGAGTACCGGGACTTCCTCCGCAAGAAGGCGGAGGCGGATCAAAAACTGGAAAACAGCAAGGCGATCATCCGCTGTTTGATGGATGAAATGCTGAACCGCAGTGAATTCCGGTACGATGGGGACGAGATGGAGGCCTACATCCGGAAAATGAAAGCGGAATACGCTGCCCAGGGACCGGAGGACGGAATTCCGCCGATGAGCGATGAGGAGCTGCGGCAGAGCGTGATCCTCCAGGCCGAGCAGGGTTGGCTCATGGAGGCTTTCTGCCGGGAGCGGGGCATCGCCGTTGACGAGGCCGCCGCGGAAGACGAGGCCAACCAGATGGCGGAAATGTCCGCCCTCATGGGGGAGCCTGCCCCGGATCAGGAGGAGCTTCTGACCATGGCCCGGCAGAACCAGTGCTTTACGGCCTTTTTCGACTATGTGGACAAGATCATTGCGGAGAAAATGGGAGGTTCCTATGGCGACCGTTGAATTACATGAGCAGCAGTGGAAGAAATTTTCCGAAAACGATTACGCCGTCATTGACTGCTACGGCGAAAACTGCACGGCCTGCGTCATGCTGGAGCCCATTTTTGATGCCGTGGCCGATGAATTGGCCGGGGTCAGCTTCGGCCGGGTCAATATCAGCTTTGAGCCTGAGATCGCCGACACCTACGGCATCGACGCCATGCCCACCCTGCTCCTGTTCCGGAAGGGCCAGCTGGTGGACCGGTTCGTGGGCAGCATGAGCCGGGAGAAGCTGCTGGAGCTTATGAGCAGGCTCCTGTATCAATAAAGGAGGCACCTTTATGGGAAAGGTACGTCTGAACGAGGACCGGGCCGTGGTGGCCCGGGTGAAAGAAGGCTTAAAGCGCACCGGGGGCTACTGTCCCTGCCGCCTGGAGCGGAAACCGGAATACAAGTGCGTCTGCGAGGAGTTCAAGGCCCAGATCCAGGACCCCGATTTTGAGGGGTACTGTCATTGCCGCCTGTACTACAAAGAAAAATAATGCGTGAAGGAGAGATTTACCATGAAAAAATGGATTGCCCTGGTCTTGGCCGTGGTTTTGGTCCTGTCTCTGACGGCCTGCGACCTGTTTGCCAATAAGGCCGCCGTAAAGCTGGGGGACAGCTACACCCACAACGACCCCAAGGGGCTGAGCTATGACACCCGGACTGTTCTGCGGCGGGAAAGCTTCGGTGAAATGCTGGAGAGCTACATCAACATCGGCGCCTACCCCGACACCATGGTCTATGACGAGGAAGGCAATATGATTGGCATTTATGACTACGATCCCGAGACCGGCCTGGCCGTGGGATGGAGAGATCTGGCAGACGGCAGCTACACTGCCTTCGAAGCCGGGGAAGAGGTGGATCTGGGTAAGCCGGATCCCGATGCCATGGTGTCCATTCCCGGCACCGTGGACCTGTATGTGGTGCTTTACGGGAAGAATGACGCCCCCGTGGCCCAGTACACTTATCTGTGCCTGACGGACGAGACCGCCAAGGATGTTTTAGTGGAATATATGCCCTCTTTCTTCGGCATGGAGCTGACGGAGGCGGAGACCGGCGTTCTGGTCTGCGCCTGGGACCAGAATGCCGTTGCCACCGAGATGGACGGGGCTGAGGGCCAGGGGGCCCTGGCCGCCCGGGACATTGCGGGCTATACGGACTATGTGAAGCAGGCATTCAGCGCCCGGGAGTACGGCGCCGTGAATCCCTATAAGCCCTATGCCGGCCATACGGATCCCGAGGGGCTGGATTTTGATCAGAAGGTGATTCTGACCGGCTCCGGCGAGGCCGCCGTGCCGGAGGAGTACACCAGCGACATTTCCTCCATGACGGATTACATCTACGGCAAGGACGGCCAGGCGGTGGCCCAGTACACCTATTATGAATGCCCCTCCAAGGAAGCTGCGGACAAGCTCATGGAGCCCGGTGTGCTGTTCAACAACGCCCAGCGGGTGACGGATACTGTGATCCTTTGCGCCCAGGAGGGCCAGACCATGGAGGATCTGCTGTCCGCCTATATCGGCTATAACGTGCTAAAGGATACCTCCGTGGATGCCTATGTGCAGATGCTGGAGGAGACGAATTTTACCTCGGTGTACGAGGGATGAGATCGACGGAAAGCCCGTTAGGGCATTCCGACAAAAGGATTGCAGTCCGCTGTGTGTATGGACTTGCGGCCTGCGGGCGGCAAACAGTGGGAGGCTTTTGATACACCGGCGTGCCATGCGCCTCAGGCGCATGGCACATTTTTAAAATCCCCATGAGGGAGGAAGATTATGGACACCCGAACCAAGAAAAAAGAAAAGCCCCAGGGCATCGGATTCCTGGTCCATACCATCCGGGCATTGCACCTGCCTTGGCTATGGATCGTTCTGGGGCTGGGCGTGAATTTGTATTTGAACCACCTGATGCTGAATCTGCCGGACACTACTGCGGATCTGCTGCAGGGCCAGTTTACCGGCGGCGCCCTGACCCGGGCCATTTTATTCTATGTGGAGATAGGCATTATGAACGTACTGGCCGTGGCCGGTCAGGTCCAGGCCCAGACTTGCAGCGTTCGGAAGAGCCGGGAGACCGTTTGGGGCAAGATGCTGGGCATGCGCATGGAGTTCTTTGACCGGAACGATCCGTCGGATCTCATGAGCGCCATTGTCAACGACACAGGCTCCGCTGTGAAAAGTTTTGTCAGCATTATCATCAATGTGATTCCGGACATTTACTATGTGGCGGCGGCCATGGTCCGGATCCGGCAGTACCATTGGATCCTGGCGCTTTCCTGCTTTGCCATGCTGCCCCTGAAGTACCTGTATGCCCTGCTGATGGGCCGCCAGTTCCAGCGGCACACTGCCGTGCTTTACGGCCGGATCGGCGTTATTACCAGCTTCCTGGCGGACCGGATCTGTCACCTGCCCCTCATCAAGACCTACACCAACGAGGAAAAGGAGGGTCAGGCCGGAGAAAGCGCCGCCAAGGAGATCATGGGGGCGGAAATGAAGTTGGTGCAGCTGGACAACATTGCACAGGCCGCCGTTTCGGCGATGGACATTCTCCAGAAGTTCATTGTGGTCGTGGTGGCGGTGATCCTGCTGCAGAAGGATGAGATCGACATTGCCATGTGGCTGGCATTCTTCCTCTTTGCCCAGAACCTGTTCCCCGCCATGGACAATCTTTTTGACCTGTGGACCCGGGTCAAGGGAGTCCAGGGCGGATTTCAGCGAGTCACGGGGATCCTGGAGGGCCGGGATGAAAAGACCGAAGCGGCCCGTCCCTTCCCCGCAGACGGAGACATTCGCTTTGACCATGTGACCTTTACCTACCCCGATACCGACAGGCCAGCCCTGCGGGACGTGTCCTTTACCGTGCCCCGGGGCAGTGCCGCAGCCATTGTGGGCCTCTGCGGCAGTGGAAAAACCACCTCCGTAAGCCTTCTGGAGCGGTTCTACACCCCGGATTCCGGAGCGGTGTACATCGGAGATACGGAGGTCCGGGATCTGGACCTCCGTGACTTCCGGAAGAACCTTTCCTATGTGCAGCAGGGGGCCCAGGTGTTCAGCGGCACCCTGCGGGAGGCCCTGACCTACGGCATCGACCGGGAGGTCTCCGACGAGGAAATCCGGGCGGCGGCGGAGAAAACGGGTTTCGACGAATACATCCGCCTCTGCGGCGACTGCCTGGACACGCCGATTTCCTCCGGCGGCGGTTCCATGTCCGGGGGCCAAAGCCAGCGGCTGGTGCTGACCCGGGAGGTCCTGCGGGGCGGGGACATTATCCTGATGGATGAGCCCACCTCTGCCCTGGACGTGCGGGCCTCCGCCAAGATCCAGGACACCATGGACAGTCTCTTTGCGGACAAGACCCGGATCCTCATTACTCACGATCTGCGCTTTGCCCGGCGGTATGACCGGATCCTGGTAATGGAGAACGGCCGCCTGGTAGGCGACGGCAGCCATGAAGAGCTGATGGACCGCTGCGAGACCTACCGGCGTATGCAGGAAAACGCGGAAGCGGAGCAGGAGGTCACGGTATGAAACAGAAAAAAAGCGCCGCCCGCCGGTATTTTTCCGTGCTGCGGGGGGTAAAGCTGCCATGGCTTGTGATTCTGTGCAGCTTCCTGTTCTCCGCCGCCACCATGTCCACGGAGCTCCAGGTGGCGAACCTGACGGCGGGCATCATCGATACCAGCCAGAAGGCCATCGACGGCCAGGTCCTGCTGACGTACATTCTCACCGTGGCCGGGTCTGCGGTGTTCACCATCCTGGCCAACTACTTCACTCGGCGCATGGAGGAATCCGTGACCCTGGGGGTCCGGAGCAAGCTGTGGCGGAAGATCATGCACCTGCCCGCTAAGTATTATGACGGGGACTGCGGCGACGGTCTGGTGACCCGTGTGACCTCCGATGCCTCCGCGCCCGCCAGCCTGTTTTCCATGGCGGTGTCCTTTGTGGTCTGCATTGTGACCACGGTCCAGGGCTTCGTTCAGCTGTTCAGCTACAATACGCAGCTGGCGGTCTGCTCCCTTAGCATCATTCCCCTGACTTTGCTGATCTGCATCATCCTGGGCAAGCTGGAATTTCACCTGGGCGTCTACTCCACCACTACCACCGCCGGCAGCATGGCATATTTGGCCGAGCGGGTCCGGAATTTCCGCCTCATCAAAAGCGCCGCCGCGGAGCGGGCCGAGGCGAAAAAGGGCAGCGGCACCTTCAAGGAAATGTACAAGGCGGAGTTCTTCTCCTGGCTCATGGTGGCGGCCTATCAGCTGGCCTCCACCCTGTTCAACATTCTGTTCCTGGTGGTGATCTTTGTCATCGGCAGCCAATTGATCCCCAAGGGGGAGGTCACCATCGGCACCCTGACGGGCTTTTATATGGTCACGGGGGTCGTGGGCCTGCAGCTCATGCAGTTCTTTATGAACGTGGGCTCCGTATCCGGCACCTTCGGCACCATGAGGAAGATCGCGGAGGTCATGGACACCCCCTCGGAGCAGGACCAGGGAGACCCCGTGCCCCAGGTCTGCGCGGATCTGGTGTTCGACCATGTGAATTTCTCCTATCAGGAGGGACAGCCGGTACTGAAGGACCTGTCTCTGCGGATCCCCATGGGCAAGGTCACCGCCGTCATCGGCGGCAACGGCGCCGGAAAATCCACACTCTTCAAGCTCATGGCCCGGCTGTATGAGCCGGACAGCGGCAGCATCACCTTCGCGGGGAAGAATATTCGGGATCTGGATCTCACCGCCTGGCGGGATCAGTTTGCCTATGTGTCCCAGAAGGATGCCCTCATCGGCGGCACGGTCCGGGAGAATCTGGTCTATGGCCTGGACCGCCAGGTCACGGAGGAGGAGCTGGTATCCGTGACGAAGCGGGCCAACTGCTATGACTGCGTTATGGAAAAGCCCCAGGGCTTTGACGAGGACGTGGGTCTGGGAGGCTCCAATTTATCCGGCGGACAGGGCCAGTGCATTTCCATTGCCCGGGCCATGCTGCGGGGCGCACCCTATCTTCTGCTGGATGAGGCCACCAGCAATCTGGACGTGGTCAGCGAGGCCATGGTGACCCAGGCTATGGACAAGCTCATGGAGGGCAAGACCACCGTGATGATCGCCCACAATTACGCCGCCACACGGAATGCGGACTACATCATCGTCATGCGGGACGGCAGGGTGGAGGCCCAGGGAACGCCGGAGGAGCTCCAAAGCACCAACGAGTTCTACCGGATGTTCAGCAAGACCCTATAACGAAGCACGCCGCCGGGGCTCCCGGCGGCGTGCTCTTTGTAAACAGGAAAATCATAGGGAAACGGAGGACAGCCGCTTCAACAGCAGACCGGAAAGCAGTCCGATGAGGATCCCGGCGGCAATGCCGCTCAGCAGCAGCACCGGTAGGTAATAGGCGATCTGGGCGGTGCCGGTCCACAGGCAGGCGGCAATGATCTGGCCGATGTTGTGGAGCACGCCGCCGGTGACGCTGACGGCTACGGGGGAGAACAGCCGGCTTTTTTTCAGCAGGGTCATACCGGCAAGGCTCAGGGCCGCCCCGGCGAGGCTGAAGACCAGGCTCTGCGCGTTGCCGAAGAGCAGGGAGACCAGGAGCACCCGCACAAGGCTCACGGCCGCCGTTTCCTTCCAGCCAATCCGGTACAGCAGAAACACCATGACCAGGTTGGGGAGGCCCAGCTTCATGCCGGGAACGGCAGTGAACACCGGGATCTGGCTCTCCACAAAGGAGAGGATCATGGCAAGGGCAATGGACAGACCCAGAAAGGCCAATTTTCGGGATTTCATAGGCAGCCTCCTAGGAAAGGGTCAGGTCCACCCCGTCGGGTTCCCCGGCGTACACGGTGACCGTGAGCCGGTTGGGAAGACAGGTGATGGTCTGGCCCGCATAACGGATCTTTCCTTGCTTGACGCACAGCAGGTCCGGGCAGTCGGCGGAGACCAGCCAGGCCTGACCGTCCTGGATCCGCAGCACATTGGTGCCGCCGTTCAGGGAATACTCCCCCGGCTGGTCCAGACTGTAACGGGCCATCTCGACTCCGTCCACCCGGACCACCGCGTAGGCGCCGTCCTTCCGGAGCAGGGAAAAGACCCCCAGAAGGATCAGGGCCAGGGCCAGTAGACTGCCGATGAGGATCCAATCGCGTTTTTTCATGGAAAAGTTTCCTTTCTGGAAATGGGGCGGGTTCAATTCCCCGCCAGAGGGAGATCCGGGGTCCTGTATTGGGTGCCGTCGGCCAGGATCCACAGGACCTGGACATTGCCCAGCCCCTGGACCAGCGCCAGCCCCTCATCATAGCTCATGCAGAACAGGGCGGTGGACAGAGCGTCGGCCAGGCCGCTGTCCGGAGCGATCACGGTGACGGAGGAGGAATAGGTCGCGGGCATATAGGTGTCTGGGTCGATGATATGGTGATACCGGACCCCGTCCACGGTGAAATACCGCTCATAATCCCCGGAGGTCACGCAGGAGGTGTCGGACAGCACCAGCTTGGCGGCGTAGGTCTCTGGGTCCTGGGGATCCTTGACGCCGGTGGTCCAGCCGCTGCCGTCGGGCTTGGTGCCCACCAGCCGCAGGTTGCCGCCGATGTCCAGCACATAGCCGGTGACCCCGGCATCCTCCAGAGCCTCCGCCGCCCGTTCCGCGGCATAGCCCTTGGCCAGAGCCCCCACATCCAGGGAGGCCGCCGGATCCGAGATCCGCACGGTATTGCGCTGGGCGTCGATCTCCAGGGCGGAAATGTCCGTGTGGGCGGCGGCCTGGGTCAGTTCCGCTTCCGTGGGGATCCGGGTCCCCTCCGGGTCCCGGTCCGCTTCCTCCCGGCAGTCGTGCCACAGCCGCAGTACGGAGCCCAGCATGACGTTCATCTTCCCGCCGCTGACGTTGTACATCCGGCGGGCATAGAGCAGGAAGGCGATCAGCTCCGGGCCCACCTCCAGGGCCTGACCCCCGGCGTTTTGGTTGATGGTGGCCAGGTTCACCATGCCGCTGTATTCGTGGTAGATGTCGAAGAGCCGGTGATAGTGCTGGAGCACCTGGGTGACCTCGGCGCAGTTGGCCTCAAAATCCGCCTGGCTGTCCCCGGCATAGCTGTAAATGTTGGAGACCGTGTCGAAATAGGTGAAATAGACGGCGCTCTGGGGGGCGGACCCGCCGCCGGACGGGCCGCAGCCCGTAAGCCCCATCAACAGCCCCGCAATGAGGCAGAGGCAGATCCATGTTTTCGGGGATTTCAGCATGCGTTCCCTCCTGATCGAAAAAACAGGGCGCAGCCTGAGGCTGTGCCCTGTTGCCGGTTATTTTCCGGGCTTAAAGCTGTCCTTTAGGCTGACGGAGCGATTGAAGACCAGATGCTCCGGTGTGCTGTCCTTGCTGTCGGGGCAGAAGTAACCCAGGCGCATGAACTGATAGGATTCGGGAGCCTTGGCATTTTTCAGAGAAGCCTCCACCTTGCAGCCCCGGAGGATCTCCAGAGAGTTGGGGTTCATGCAGGCCAGGAAGTCCTTTCCGGCGGCGTCGGGGTCGGGATCGTCAAAGAGGTTGCTGTACTGCCGGACCTCGGCGTCGTAGCAGTTGTCCGCATCCACCCAGTGGATGGTGGCGCCCTTGATCTTCCGGCCGTCGGCGGGATCGCCGCCCCGGCTGTCGGGATCGTAGGTGGCCAGGACCTCAGTGACATTGCCGCTCTCGTCGGTGACGCAGCCGGTGCACTTCACAACATAGGCGCCCTTCAGGCGGCACTCGGGGCCGTCAGGGTACAGCCGCTTGTACTTGGGGATGGGCTGGGCCAGGAAGTCGTCGGCCTCGATCCACAGGTTCCGGGAGAAGGTGATCTCCCGGGAGCCGGCCTCGGGGTCGTTGGGGTTGTTCTCCACGGAGAACACCTCGCTCTGACCTTCGGGATAGTTGGTGATGGTGAGTTTCACGGGCTTCAGCACCGCCATGACCCGCTTGGCCTTCTCGTTCAGGTCCTCCCGGAGGCAGTGCTCCAGGAAGGCGTACTCGATGGTGTTGGGGGACTTGGCCACGCCTACCCGCTCGCAGAAATTGCGGATGGAGGCGGGGGTGTAGCCCCGGCGGCGGAGACCGCAGAGGGTTGGCATCCGGGGATCGTCCCAGCCGGAGACGTAGCCCTGCTCCACCAGCAGGCGGAGCTTCCGCTTGCTCAGCACTGTGTGGTCGATGCCCAGCCGGGCAAATTCGATCTGCCGGGGATGGTGGGGAACGGACACATGCTCCACTACCCAGTTGTAAAGGGGCCGGTGGTTCTCAAATTCCAGAGAGCACAGGCTGTGGGTAATGCCCTCCAGGGCGTCCTGGATGGGATGGGCAAAGTCGTACATGGGGTAGATACACCATTTGTCTCCCTGACGGTGGTGGTGCATATGGCGGATCCGGTAGATGACAGGGTCCCGCATGTTGAAGTTGCCGGAGGCCAGGTCGATCTTGGCCCGGAGGGTATAGCGGTTGTCCTCAAATTCTCCGGCCCGCATCCGGGCGAACAGGTCCAGGCTTTCCGCAATAGGCCGGTCCCGATAGGGGGACACGGCGGGGGTGTTCAGGTCGCCCCGGTATTCCTTGAACTGCTCCGGGGTCAGCTCGCAGACATAGGCCAGGCCCTTTTTGATGAGCTCCACGGCGTATTCATAGTCCTTTTCAAAATAATCGGAGCCGTAGAAGAACCGGTCGCCCCAATCAAAGCCCAGCCAGTGGATGTCCTCCTGAATGGCCTCCACGAACTCCACGTCTTCTTTGGTGGGGTTGGTGTCGTCCATCCGCAGGTTGCACATACCGCCAAATTTCTCGGCGGTGCCGAAGTCGATGATCAGAGCCTTGCAGTGGCCGATGTGCAGATACCCGTTGGGTTCCGGCGGGAACCGGGTGTGGACGGTCTGGCCCTCAAACTGGCCCCCGGGACCGATGTCCTCTTCGATAAAGCTCTGGATGAAATTTTTGGATTCCGTGAGTTCTTCCATGGGAAAGCGCCTCTCTTTCTGAGAAACTCCCGGCATGGCCGGGGGATGATCAAAGCAATGTCCGGGTTTTGATAAAAACCGGATAGTTTATTATACCGCATTGCGCCCTTGTTTTCAACCAAAAATCGGAGGAAAGAGTAAATTCTCCGGGGCCCTGCATAGAATGGCCGGGAGGGATCCGTATGCGGGAACGTCTGCTTAAACTGCTCAGTGTCAAGTCTATTGTTACCATTGCCCTGACCACCGCCTACTGCTATCTGGCGGTGACGGGGCGGATCACGGGCCGGGAGTTTCTCACCATTTTTACCATGGTGATCTCCTTTTATTTCGGGACCCAGCAGGGGGAGAGGTAAAGCAATGCCCACCGGCGCGGCCGGTGGGCATTGCAATGTTCTTATTTGCCGTTGCGTTCCGTTGAAATATGCTGGAGCACCGCCTGCTCCGCCGAGCGCTGGATCTCGGCCTCTGCAGAGGAAACGGCGGCAGAGGCGGGGCAAGCCGTCTCTGCGGGGGCAATGACGGTCCCGCAGGCGCACAGGGAACACAGAAAGAGCGCCGTGAGTCCTACGGCAAGCTGCAGTTTCCAATTTCTGGACAATGGGATCACATCACAAACCGATTTATTCCGATAGTTCCGAATAATTCCAATATATAGGAGAAATGATCCGTTGCCAACACTTTGCAGAAGTGAATTTTGTTGGAAGATTATCCCATTACCGGTCCTGGGGCACGGGCTTGGACTTTTTCTGCTGGTTCATCCAGATCTTCATGACCAGGCTGTGGGGCAGCAGCTTCACCAGCCGGACCTGGCGCCGTACGGGGTAGCCGTGGATGGACACGTCCTTCTTGGTGTGGTACAGATCGTGAAGGGCGGTACGGACCACCTCCTCTGCGGAATAGGTCCGGTCGTAATACTGGACCTTCTTTTCGGCGTTGGTGGTCTCCGCCCGCCGGAAGAACTCCGTCCGGACCCAGCCGGGGCTGACGGCCATGACCCGGATGCCCCGGGGCTTCAGCTCCTGGTTCAGGGCCCGGGAATAGCTGAGGACGAAGGCCTTCGTGGCGCCGTAGACCGTGATATAGGGCACGGGCTGGAAGGCGGACAGGGAGTCCAGCTCCACGATCCGGCCGCCCGGGGCCATATAGGGTACCGTGAGTTGGGTCATGGCCATGAGGGCCTTGCAGTTCAGATCCACCATGGAAAAATTCTCGGCCAGGGGGATCTCCATGGCTTCGCCGAATTTGCCGAAGCCGGCGGCGTTGACCAGGACTCGGACCTGGGGCGTTTCCTGGGCCAAGAGGGCCTTGTAGGTCTCAAAGCTCCGGGGATCCGTCAGATCCAGGGAGATGGGCCGCAGGGGGCAGGAAACCTCCTTTTTCAGGCTCTCCAGGGCGTCTTCCCGCCGGGCAATGACCCACATTTCGTCGAATTTTTCCGCCCGGCTCAGCTGAATGGCAAATTGCCGGCCCATGCCGGAGCTGGCGCCGGTGACAACGGCAATGTTCATAATACTGCATCCTTTCCGGGGCACGGCCCCATTTTTCTTTAGAAATACCACGTTTTAGGGGCCCTGTCAAGGAAAATGGTTGACAGGGCCACGGCTTCGGGGTAAACTGGAACCATCGGGAAGACCCGAGGAAGGGAGAAGTTATCATGATTTCCTATGAGAAGAATATGACCCGGGAGCCCCGGGAGAATGTAAAGGGCGGCGTGGGCCCCTACGTCAGCACCCATATTTTTACCCCGGATCAGGTGGAAAAAACCAACCTTTTTGCCCGGAATGTGTTCCCTGTGGGATCCTCCATCGGCATCCATCCCCATGGCGCCGAGGGCGAGGCATATATCGTCCTGCGGGGCCAGGCCGTGGTCACGGAAGACGGGGTGGAATACACCCTGGGGCCGGGAGACGCGGAGTACTGCACCGGGGGACACAGCCACGGAATCCGCAATGACGGGCCGGAGGAGCTGGAATTTCTGGCAATTATTATGAAATAAAAGACAGGGTTCGACAAGAAATGGGAGCGAATTTCGTGAAATTCGCTCCCATTTCTTGTATTAATGCAGTCAATCTACGTCCTGAACGACCTCATCCAGAGGCTCATCCAGCATTTCTGGGTGGGCAATCAGGCGCTTAAAGTGCTTGAGGAAGGTGGCGTAGTAGTACCCGTCGGCAATACGCTCGTCCATGGTGACCTTGATGTCTATGTACTTGCGGGTGACCACGGTACCGTCGGCCAGGACCTCATTTTTTCGGTACTTGCCGCCGAAGGCAATGAAGATGGGCAGGTTGCCGAAGTTGTACAAATGGTGATAAATGGCGGGGATGCCCAGAGAGCCCATGGAGGTGAAGAAAATGGAGCCGTGGAAGGGGCTGACCTCCAGCAGGAACTTGGGCAGCATACCGAAGTAGTCCAGAGCCTTCAGGAGCCACACCGTGAATTTCAGGAAAATGCCGGGAAGATAGGTCAGGGCCCGGGCGGTGTTGTCAAAGTCCGAGTCCGCGGGGCTGTTCCGGATCTCGTCCACGGCGGCGTTGAACTTTTCGTACACGTCCTTGGGGGTATCCGTGGGCTTCAGGTGGACCTTCATGCAGGAATCCGGGGATTCCAGCTTCATTTCCTTCTTCACGGTCATGCTGTACTGGATGTCGTCTCCCCGGGAATAGACCTTCTGGCCCGCCACAAAGCGGTTGATGGCGGGATATTTGGCCACGGCCCGGCAGAAGGCCGCCAGCAGGAAGTGGTTGATGCCGAAGGTGGTCATGCCCTCCTTCCGCTTCTGGCGGATGTAGCGCTCCATGGCGGTAATCTCCCAGGAGTCCTCATAGAGGTTGGAGCAGTCGTTCCGTTCCACCATGATATAGGAGGCCACCACATCCATAGGCGGACGGGTGCGGATCAGGCGGCCGTCGGACCGGTCACCCCAGGTGGGGTGATATTTTCCGTCGCTGTGGCGGCGGATGGCGAAGACGGTGCACATGCCGCCGGCCAGCATGAGAACATTGGGCACGGCAAAGGCCAGGGTGGGCAGGTCCATGGTCCGCAGGGCGTTCCAGTATTCATAGACCATGAAGCCCAATGGGATCGCAAACAGCAGCACCAAGGGCATGGCCCAGCGGCACTTACCGGCGGAGACCCGGGTGTAGACCACGGCGAAGCCGAGATAGACGATCCAGTGGAGGATCACATAGCGGTACCGGATGCCCAGATCGCAGGCGTGGAAGCAGAAATACAGTGCCATTAAGGCAACAGGAATGGCGGTCTTATAAAACCGCTCCTGGCCGTCGAATATGGTAATGAGGGCAAACAAAAGGCTGGCCGCCACCGGTAAGATTACTTGGGCCCACATATATGCACTGCTGACTGCTCCTTTCCCACAGACCACAGCGATGCGAACCCCGATGGAGGCTGCCATAAGCAGCGCCATTACCCAGGTCAGCCCGTTTTTCCGGCTGACATAGAATCGGTTGTTCTTTTCCATGGGAACAGTATAGCATAGACCCGGGGGAAAAATCAATAAAAAGTGCAGATGGATCGGATCGGCGTCGATTTCCGGGATGGGACGCGAGGGGGGAGGAACCGGCCGGAGATGGGAGCGGGCCGGGAGATAGCCGGGAGGCGGGGGGCGAGAAGCGGGGACGGGAGGCCAATCGGAATCAGAGCCGGAGACGGGGGGAGGGGGCGAGGAGAGAAAGGAGCGAGGCGAGGAGACGGGGGAGAATGCAAGGAGGAGAGAAAGGCGGAAAGAGACGGTTTTTGGCGGAAGAGCAGGAAAAGGAGGCGAAAAAAGGAACGGAAACGCGGGCAGGAGTTGCCTTTTTGGTTACGAATTTTCCCGGTCCAGGTCCCGGTAGGGGTAGGCCCGGACCCAGTTTCGACCGGCTTCGTCCCGCCGAAGAGTGCAGCGATGGCTGCTCAAAAGGCGGCAAATGGCGTAAACATCGATCCAAATCTCGCAGTTCGACTCCTTTTGACACTCTTTGAAGATCAATTCCAGTCCAAAATGGAGATGATCTACCTGAATGTTGCACACGTTCTCCTTCGCAGAGTAGCCGGTGCGGCCCATAAAACCGATGAGGTCCCCGGCCAGGACTTCGTCCCCCTCCTGAAGACCCGGGGCGAAGGGCCGGTCCTTCTGCAGATGGGCATAGTAATAATAGCGTTTTCGATCATGAGACCGAATCCCAACTCGCCAGCCGCCGTATTGGTTCCAGCCCAGAGCCTCCACAGTACCGCCCTCCACGGCTACAATGGGGGTGCCAGGAGCGCCCATCATGTCATGGCCCAGGTGCCGCCGCCGGTAGCCGTAGCTCCGGCCCACGCCGAAGTCGTCGCAGTCGGAATAGCCCCAGCCCGCGGCAATGGGGGAGAAGGCCTTGAGGCCGTAGTCCGGCTTCCAATAGGCGTTTCCGTTTTCGTCCCGGACCTGGATGGCGTAGCTGCCCACAAGCCCCCCAAGGGCGGCGCCGTAGGCCGCCTTATAATAGGTGTAGTACTTGTACAGTTCCCCAAGGAATTCCTCCGGGTGCCGGTCGGATCGAAGATCCCGGGCGGCCCGGTCCACGGCGGCGGGGGTCAGATCCCGGCCGCCGGTCCTGGCGGCGGCCACCGCCAGCAGCTCCACCATGGACAGGGGCCGCTCCGTATCCCGGGAGGCAACGTCCGTATCCAGGGCCCGGCGCAGGGCCTCATAGCCCACGTCAAAATCCACCCACTTGATATAGTCCGCCCTTTCTTCCACGGCGTTCACCGGGGAAAGCAGCAGGGAAAGGACCAAAAGAAGAGACAAAAACCGGCTTTTCACAGACACCACCTCGGAGGTAGTGTGCGAAAAGCCGGTTTCTCTATTCCATGTAAATTTTGCGTGTAAAGTTCAGCGCAGGTCCTTCTGGATCCCGGAGGCGATGGCGTAAATATCCGCCATGGCGGAGATGGAGGAAATTTTTTCCTTATAATACCCGCTGTAAGGAACCCCGCGAAGATACCAGGCGAAGTGCTTTCGGGCCTCCAGGCAGGCGATGTGTTCGCCTTTATCCTCTTTGGCCAGCTCGAACTGATGGACCGCCGTGTCCACCCGGGCGGCAAGGGGAGGACGCTCCGGAATGGGGGAGCCCTCCAGGGCGGCCCGGATCTCCCGGAGGACCCAGGGATCCCCGAAGGCAGCCCGGCCCACCATGACCCCGTCGGCATGGGAATGGGCCAGGCACCGCAGGGCGGTCTGACCGTCCACCACATCGCCGTTGGCGATAACGGGGATGGATACGGACTCCTTCACCTTGGCGATAATGTCCCAGTCCGCCACCCCGGAATAGAGCATGGTCCGAGTCCGGCCATGGACCGCCAGGGCGGCGCAGCCCGCCTCCTCCAAAGCCCGGGCGAATTCCACCACGTTGACGTCGCCCTTGTCCCAGCCCTTTCGGCACTTGACGGTGACGGGGACGGAGACGGCGGAGCACACGGCTCTGACGATCCGGGCGGCCAGGTCCGGGTCCCGCATGAGGGCGGAGCCGTCGCCGTTATTCACGATCTTGGGCATGGGACAGCCCATGTTGATGTCGATATAATCACAGCCGGAAATTTCCAGGGCCAGGACCGCGGCCCGGGCCATGATCTCCGGATCGTTGCCGAAGATCTGAGCGCCGCAGAGCCCCCCCTCCGTCCGGCGGAGCAGGGCCCGGCTCTTCTTATCCTGATACACCAGGGCCCGGGAGGAGACCATTTCCGTAACGGTCACGCAGCCGGACAGCTCCCGGCACACGGTGCGGTAGGCCCAGTCCGTGACCCCGGCCATGGGGGCCAGGAACAGGGGGGCGGCGTCTAAAGTGCCGATTTGCAATGGAATCACCTCATTTGAGGCTATGATACCATAAAACCGGGGCCCCCGCAACCGAAAGCCCTAAAAAAGCAGGGTAATGGCCCAGATCAGCCCGGTGAACAGGGACCCGGCCAGGGCGCACAGGGCCCCGGAGGGCCGCCGTCTTTTGTGGGTCCTGGCGGCGGTATAGCCCTCCGCCGCCAGTCTTGCCTGGCGCAGAATGGCCTCGTCTGTGACGCCCTGCCCCAGGGCCTCCTCCCGGAGAATGAAAATGGCCTGCTCGAAGAGCTTCTGGTCCGGGGAGCGGACCACTATGACCTGCCTGGAAATGCCTTTTACCATGGCTTGCGCCTCCTTACGGGTTTATAGAAAGTTTTGCCAGGGGGAGGCGGAGGTATACGGAGCCCCCGGAGAATTTTTCTCCGGGGGCAGACGGAAGAACGGGGAAGATCACAAAACGTAGTCCGCGGCGTTGACGACCTTGGCGCAGTCGTCCTGGGGCGCCTTGGAGGGATCCTCGGCGATGGGATTGGCCCCCGGCTCCTCGCCGGTGGAGATGTCCGCCACGTCCTGGGAAACGAGGGCCACGGCGCCCTGCTGCTCCGGGGTGCAGCGGACCCGGGCGCAGTCGACGATCCGGAGCTTTTCCAGAATCAGGCTCTCGGGAATGTCGGCATCCAGCGAGACCGAGGCGCCGTCCCGAAGGTTGAGGCCGTCGGGCTCCAACTCCAGCATGGTCCGGGTCAGGCGGAGCTTGACAAAGTCCGACAGGGTCCGGCCCCGGACATAACGCAAAGATTCGTACTCCGCGGGGATCCGGGAGAAGGCCTCGGCCAAGGACTTGGGCAGGCGCACGGAGCCCTTCACGATGAACTGCTCCATCCGGGGCAGGACGGCCTCGCTCTCCTGGGTCAGGGTCAGGTCCCCCAGAATGTAGAGCCGGGAGCCGTAGCGGCCCGGCACGTCGGTGGTCAGGGTGACATCATCCCGGATCACCTGCATGCCATCGGGAACGATATCGATCTCGGTTTCGTCGGCCAGTAGGGGCGCCACGCCCTCCGCCAGGGACTGAAGGATCAGGGCCTTAGGGGCGGAGAACCGAAGGTTCTTCTCCGCCAGGGCCCGGAGGTCCAGGGCGGGATCCAGGAACATGAGCCGCCCGGCGCTCCAATACAGAGAGTCTGCTTTGGCCCGCAGGGGGAACAGGCGGTCCACGGCGGCGGAGCGCTTCAGGACAACGGCATTGTCGGGGTAATACTCCGCGCTGCCGTTGAGGGTCAGGGCGGGCAGGGAGGACGCCAGGCTCTTGGGAGCCAGGAGGGACCCGTTGACGGAGATCCCCACATAGCAGGAGAGGACCTCCTCCGTGCCGGGCTCAATGGTGAGGCTGCCGTTGACGATGAAATACAAGGGTTTGGCCGGAGTCGGGCCGGGGGCGATGACGGCGGAGCCGTTGACGGTTTTCAGCACCGCCTCCGGGTCCAGCAGCAGGACCTTGGCGCAGTTGACGGACACGGGATACCGATTTATGAGGGCCTTGGTTTCCGGGGAGACCAGGAAGGTGGCGCAGTTGACGGTGATCTTTTCGTAGGTTTTCAGAGTTTCCTCCGTTACGGTCCGGGCGTCACAGGTGGCGCAGTTGACGGTTAATTTTTGTTCCATTGCCGAAACCTCCATGTTTCATAAAATGTGTTCCAGTGTTCCTGGGTGCGGGTCTGCTCCGCCTGCCGCTCCGGCAGGGTCGGAGATTCCCGGCGGAAGGGGTGCTGTTCGGAAAAACGGTCTTTCATGGCGGGGACTCCTTTCCTTTGCCTTACACAAGGATAACGAAGGAAAGGGGGAAAGTGCTGCAGGGATCATTGGAGGTTCTGCCGAAGCCTGGCCCGGATCCGGGAGAGCCGGCAGCGAATGGTGCCGGGAGGCTGATTCAGAAGCTCCGACAGCTCCGCGGCGGTGTAACCCTCTTCATAGCGCAGGGTGAACAGGGCCCGATCCTCCGGGGACAGCCGGTCCAGGAGAAGCCGGGCCTCCACGGAGCCGTAGCCCGGCTCCTCCTGATCCTCCGGTGCCCGGAGGGCAGGCAGGGTCCGCTCCTTCAGGGCGAAACGGCGGAACCGGTCCACCATGAGATTCCGGACCGTGCGGTACAGCCAGGCCCGCTGCTGCCGGGGGCCCAGATCCAGAAAGAGGTCTCCGGACTGTAAGGCCCGGAGGAACGCCTCCTGGGCCAGGTCCTGAGCCTCTTCCAGATCATGGCAGACCCCATAGCAATAGCGGGCCAGCTCGTTATGATGTTTTTCGTAAAGCGCTTCCCACATGGCGTCTCCTTTCCGCCGTTTCTCCGGCGTACACTCATAAAACGAACGGGAATGGGAAAGTGCTGCGGAATTTTTTAATTATCCTTGGGACGCTTGTACCGGCCCCGGGGCTCCCACTCCGGCAGGGGGAAGCGCTGCATGGCGCCGAAGATCCGGTCCTTCAGGTCCGGGTAGGTGGCCGAGAGGGTGTAAATAAGGTCCTTGACCTCCTGACGCTTGGTGTGCTTGTCCGCGGGACAGACGTTGTGGACCACGGGCAGATTCATGCGGTCGGCAAAGTGGCTGACGGTCTTCTCCGACAGGTACAGCATGGGCCGGATCTGGGTGATGCCGGTTTTGTCCAGGTAGGTCACGGGCTGAAAGCAGCTGATGCGGCCCTCAAACAACAGGGACATAAGGAAGGTCTCCACGGCGTCGTCGTAGTGGTGGCCCAGGGCGACCTTGTTGCAGCCCCGGTCCAGAAGGGCCTGGTTCAGGGCGCCCCGGCGCATTTTGGCGCACATGGAGCAGGGGTTCTTCTCATGGCGATGGTCGAAGATGATGGGACCGATCTCCGTGTGAACGGTGGTGTAGGGGACATCCAGCCGGCGGCACAGCTCCGCCACCGGGGAAAAATCCATGCCGGAAAGGCCCATGTCGATGGTGATGGCCTCCAGGGAGAAGGGGCTGGAATGGTACTCCCGGAGCCCGGCCAGCAGGGTCAGAAGGGTCAGAGAATCCTTGCCGCCAGACACGCCGACGGCGATCTTATCGCCGGGGGCGATCATATGATAGTCCTCCACGCAGCGGCGGACCAAACCTATGAGTTTTTGCAATTTTTATCCCTCATTTATTCGTAAATTTTTGAAAAATGGACATTGAGAATTTGAGAGCATTTGAGAGCTATAGCGAGAAAACGGGAGATTGCTCGGAGCAAAACAAAATTCCTCAAAATCGGTGTTGACAATACCCGGCGCTTGTGATATAAAGAACAAGCGCGATTGCGGATTCATTGTAACCCGCACAAGAGAATTTGTCAAAATATTTCGAGAGGGAACCCCGGTTCCCTCCCATACGGAGGAAATACTATGTCCACTACTTTAGCAAAAAAGGAAACTGTGGAGCGCAAGTGGTATGTGATCGACGCCGCCGATAAGCCCCTGGGCCGGACCGCCGTCATCGCCGCCAACCTGCTCCGCGGCAAGAACAAGGTCGACTTCACCCCCAACGTGGACTGCGGCGACTTTGTCATCATTGTCAACACCGATAAGGCCATCCTCACCGGCAAGAAGCCCGAGCAGAAGATCTACTACCATCACACCGGCTGGATCGGCAACCTGAAGGAGACCAAGTACCGTCTGCTGATGGAGCAGCGTTCCGACTTCGCCATGGAGCTGGCCGTGAAGGGCATGCTCCCCAAGAACACCCTGGGCCGTACCGCTCTGACCCGGCTGAAGATCTACAAGGGCGCTGAGCACAACAACGCCGCGCAGAAGCCCGAAGCCTGGACCCAGGACTGATTTGGAGGTAATGTAAGATGTACGAAAGCAAGAGACAGTATCAGTACGGCACCGGCCGCCGGAAGAGCTCCGTGGCCCGGGTCCGCGTTTATGAGAACGGCACCGGCTCCATCATCATCAACGGCCGGGACATCGATGAGTACTTTGGCCTCGACACCCTGAAGCTGCTGGTCCGTCAGCCCCTGGCTGCCACCGACACCCTGGGTAAGGTGGACGTGGTCTGCACCGTCACCGGCGGCGGCGTGTCCGGCCAGGCCGGCGCTATCCGCCACGGCATCTCCCGTGCCCTGCTGGGCGTCAACGGCGAGTTCCGCCCCGCTCTGAAGGCTGCCGGGTTCCTGACCCGTGACCCCAGAATGAAGGAAAGAAAGAAATACGGCCTCAAGGCTGCCCGTCGGGCTCCGCAGTTCAGCAAGCGCTGATCCCGTATTTCGAGTTTCAGATGGTTACAAGCACCCGGGCAGGGGATCCTGTCCGGGTGCTTTTTCGTGGTAAGCGTGGGCGAGAGCCGCTGCGGGTATGCCGTGGGGGCGACGGGGCGGCCGGGAAGGCCCGCGGGATCGGAGGCGGGAAGAGAATGCGTTCTATGAGGCCGGACCGGGAGGTCCGGGTGGAAAAAATATGGATCTCATGGGAGAAAAGGAGGATTCCGGCTCTGGTGCTGCGGCCGAAGCGGGAGACGGGGAGGGCTCCGGGGGTCCTGTGGCTCCACGGCGGAGGGTACATCCTGGGCATGAAGGAAATGGTCCACATGTCCCGGGCCGTGGACCTGGTAAAGCGGTTCGGGGCGGTGGTGCTGGCGCCGGGGTACCGGATGGCGCCCCTGACCCCCTATCCGGCGGCGCTGGAGGACACTTACGGGGCTCTGCTGTATCTGAAGGATCACGCCGGGGAGCTGGGCGTGCGAGACGACCAACTGATGGTGGGTGGCGAGAGCGCCGGAGGCGGCCTCACCGCCGCGGTGTGCATCAGGGCCCGGGACACGGGGGCGGTGCGTGTTGCGTTTCAGATGCCCCTGTATCCTATGCTGGACGACCGGGACACGGAAAGTTCCCGGGACAACCACGGAAGGGTGTGGAACACCCGGAAAAATCATTTTGCTTGGCGCTGCTATCTGCGGGGCCTGGACCGGGAAACGCTGCCGCCCTACGCCGCCCCGGCCCGGCTGGAGGATTTTAGCGGCCTGCCGCCGGCCTACACCTTTGTAGGAGACGGGGAGCCCTTTTATACCGAGACGGTCCGCTATGTGGAAGGGCTCCGGGCCTGCGGCATCCCGGCGGGGCTGGACGTGTACCCCACGGATATGCATGCCTTTGACATGATGCGGCCGGAGAAGTCCATGAGCCGGGAGGCGGCCCGGCGATTCAATGAGGCGTTTGCTTACGCGAAGGCGCATTATTTTGCGCCCCAGGATCCCCAATGATCTGATTACCAGAGAAAAAATCATGATACGAGCATTTCAACCGGCAGACCTGGACCGGGCGGCCGATCTATGGCTGGCCGCAAAGTTACAGGCACATGATTTTATCGCTCCCGAATACTGGAAAGGCAATCAGGGCTGGACGGTGAGTATATCGAAGGCATTTTGTGGCCGAGGAGGCACGCTCCCAGGGTATCGGGAAAGCCCTGCTGGATTTTCTGAAAGCGAAAAAGCCGGAATTACACCTGAATGTCTATCAGAAAAACACCCGGGCGATCCGGCTTGAAGGCTGTCCGTCGGGTTTCTCCGTTCAGCAAGCGCTGATCGAGACTTCAAAATGCTCAAAAATCCTGGAAACACAACGATTTTCTTTTTTTGATTTCGCTGTTCTATTTCTGAAATATGTGTCCGAGCCTTCCACACTTGAAAAGGACCGACGATTCTGCTATAATCTGCCAGTAGAAAAATCGGAGATACGATTTGAGAAAGGTCGAATGAGAAAATGAGCAAGTTTTGCACAAATTGTGGAAGGGAAATAGAGGATGGTGCCAAGTTCTGCCCGGAATGTGGAACACCGGCTCAGACCGGGGAGAACGCCCCCAAACCGGTGCAGGGAATAACCCCGGCACCGGCAGACAGTGCCAAGACGCATCCGCAAGCCGCCGGGACGGAAAATAGCGAGAATAAGTCCGGACATGGCGTGCTGCGCATTTTGTACTACATAGCCGCTGCGGCCATAGTGGTCTACGCGCTGACCTATCATCTGCCCCATTTCGAGGGTGCATCCATTCTGGGAATCTTGGTGCTGCTGCTCGTGATTGCGGCGGCGGGCGGCTGCTGGTTTGCAATGGGTAAGCTGGCAAGTAAGAATGTGACCGATACAAAGCTGCTGATTTGGCAGGTCATTGCGTTCGCGGTTAGCGTGGCGCTGCTTGCCGCGGTGCAGACCGGTGACAAGGAAGTGGTAGTGGCCGAGGCTTTGAACGGCGTTTGCAATCTGCTCTTCTCCGGCATTGCTCTGGTCACCTTTGTATATCTGATCGTCCGGACCGTTGCGGAGCACAAGAAAGCAAAGTAAACGGCGGCAGGGAAGATCCTGTGCACAAAAAACAGAGTCGGTAAGAAACCAAATAATCCCCCTTGATGCAGGATAAAAACCGCATCAGGGGGGTTATTTTGTAACGGAATCAGGCTGAACCATCCGCACAGACCGTGACCGTCACCTCCCTGTGGATAGACAGGCATGAGACAATCGTATTGTTGACCCGGCGGATTTTGAGAAGAACAGTGTGCAGTTCAACTACCAGGAGTTCGGCGGCCGTTTGATCAACGGCAAGTTCTGCCAGCTTGCCTCCGGCACGAAGTCCATCATGGGCCCCGCCAACCACCGTATCAGCAGTGCCCCGACCTATCCCTTCAATGTTTTCGGCGAAAAACTGGCGAGGTTCCTCAAGGATCGGTTTGATGAAGAATGGAAAGACCTGCTCCTGCGCTGGCGGTGGTGGGATCTGGCACCGGAGTGGCTGGAGGAGGTCAAGGCCACGGTGCGCTACATGGAGGAAAAGGCGGCCCACTATGAGGCGATCCTGGCGGGGTTGGCTCCGGACGACACCAATCCGAAGCACTGGACGGCGAAAAACCGGCCCATACACGAAGGGGCCACCCCAGAAAAGAAGGAGGAGAAGGCATGAAGAAAGGACCCAAAATGACCAAGGACACGGTGCCGGAGGGATTCAGCCTGGCCCTGGGGCTGGTGGATCTGGTGCCGGTGGTATTTTTCGGCCTGTAGGCCCTGCGGGTGGGGCAACTGTTTTCCAGCACCCTGTTTATGGTCGGGGCGGCGGTGTGCCTGGGCTCCGGCCTTGTGAAGGCGCTGTGGAAGCTGATCGCCGCCCGGTCCGGGAAAAACGTCTGGCCCATGTTCGTACAGATGCGGATCCTGATGCCGGCGGGGTTCCTCATTATGCTGGCGGCTCTGCTGGCGGGCCGGGAAAAGCTCCGGGGCGGGGCCATTCTCTCTGGGCTCCTGGGGTTCCCGGCTTGGGTATTCTTCGGCCTGGGGGCCCTGGGCATGGTGCTGATGACAGTGTTCGCCCTTCGGCTGGATCCCCGGGATCCCAAGGCCAACTGGCTGGAGCAGGCCGTCAACGGGGCGGCCCAGCTCTGCTTTTTCATCGGGCTCATGCTGGTGTGACCCCGGGGAAAAGGTCTCAAAAATTCATGGAAGGCTTTAAGTATCCTTTAGGCTGGGGGCCTATGATGATGCCATCAAAAGGAAAAACCGAAGGACAAACGAACGGGTTTTCCCTATGATAATACCACATAAGGAGGGTTTTCTATGAAAGCGAAGAAATGGACAGCTATGGTATGCGCGGCGGCGCTGTTTTTTTCCCTGGCGGCCTGCGGCAATAAGACCACGGAACAGGAGCCGGCCGAGACCCAGGAGGCCACGGAGCAGACTCCGGATTATACCGGCAAGACTCTGACGGGGCAGGTGACGGCCATTGAGGGCAGTTTGGTGACATTACAGCTGGGCGAGCTGACGGAGGATACGAACACGCCGCCGGAGATGCCGGGGAACGGCTCCGACGAGAAGGGACAGACCCCGCCGGAGGCTCCCGCAGACAGCGGTGAAGCCTCCGACAGCCAGAACACGGACGGCAGCCAGACCAACACGCCGCCGGACAAGCCCGAGGACGGTACCGGAAATGGGAACGGTGAGGAGCCTCCCGCCAAGCCCGACGGCAGCGAGGACGGGGGCTCGGCTCCGGAGATGCCCTCCGGCGGCGCCCTCAGCGGCGGCCCCGGCGGCAGTACCTTCACCGCAGACGGTGAGACCGTGACGTTGGACTTCTCCGCTGCGGAGATCACGAAGGACGGGGAGACCGGGGCCCTTTCCGATCTGGAGGTGGGCGACGTGGTCACCGTCACCGTGGGCAGAGGCACTGCCGTGACCTCCGCCGAGATCGTGAACATAGGCGGTCAGGGCGGCCAGGGAGGCCCCGGCGGCAGCGGCTTCGGCGGCAGCAGTGAGGTCACCCAGGGCGACAGCGCCAACACCATTTCCGAAGACGGCACTTATTCCGAAATGAGCTATACCTCCACCGGCGACGACGAGAACGCCCTGCGCATTGACGGAGCCACCGTGATTCTGGACGGGATCACCGTGGACAAGGCCTCCGGCGCCACCTCCAACACGGAAAACGGCGACTTCTACGGCGTCAACGCCGCTCTGTTGGCCACCAACGGGGCCACCGTGACCATTCAGAAC
The DNA here is from genome assembly GCA_934589155.1 of uncultured Oscillospiraceae bacterium. GTDB lineage: Bacteria > Bacillota > Clostridia > Oscillospirales > Oscillospiraceae > Faecousia. The sequence continues at coordinate 43,955 of CAKTNP010000014.1, forward strand.
GCCACCGTGACCTCCTCCGCCCAGAACGGCAACGGCGTGTTCAGCTACGGCAGCGGCACCACCGTCAACATTTCCGATTCCACCATCACTACCACCGCGGACAACTCCGGCGGCATCCAGACCACCGGCGGCGGCACCACCAACGCTCAGAACCTCACCGTGGAGACCTCCGGAAACTCCGCCGCGGCCATCCGCTCCGACCGGGGCGGCGGCACGGTGAATGTGGACGGCGGCACCTATACCTCCAACGGGTACAATTCCCCCGCCGTGTACTCCACCGCCGACATTACGGTGAAAAACGCGGTGCTGACCGCCAACAACTCCGAGGCTCTGGTCATTGAGGGCAAGAACTCCATCACCCTGGAGAACTGCGACGTTACCGGCAATATGAGCGACACCCAGGGCACCAGCTCCGACGAGAATGTCCACAACGTCATGATCTATCAGTCCATGAGCGGCGACGCCGACGTGGGCACCTCCACCTTCTCCATGACCGGTGGCAGCCTCACGGCGAAGAACGGGGACATGTTCTATGTTACCAATACCCACTGCATGCTGACCCTCTCCGGCGTCACCATTGAGAATCAGGACGCCGAGGCGGCCCTGCTGCGGGTGGTGGGCAACAGCGCCAGCCACGGCTGGGGCTCCGCCGGCAGCAACGGCGCCCAGGTGGAGTTCACCGCCGACAGCCAGATCCTGGAGGGGGACATTGTGGTGGACACCATCTCCACTCTGAATCTGACCCTGACGAACGGCAGCAGCTTCACCGGCACCGTCAACATCATTGACAACGCCCAGGGCGGCACCGCCGTCAGCGACAACGCCGTGGTCACCGTGAAGAGCGGCTGCACCTGGACCCTGACCGGGGACTGCACCATCAGCAGCCTCACCAACAACGGGACCATCAACTATAACGGATACACCATCACCCTGGCCGACGGCACCGTGCTGCGGTAAGGGAGCATATGAGAATGAGGGCCATGCAATGCATGGCCCTCATTTGAGACTGTCGAAAAATCCCTTCGGGCTTTTCCGACAAGGGGATCGCAGCCCGCTGCGCGCACGCATTGTCCGCATTTCGCGGACAATTTGCACACTTGCGGTCTGAGATGTATTTTTTCCGACGTACACGCCGCCGGAAAAAATGATTCCACCCGATCCGCCGCCTGCGGGCGGCGAACTCTGCGAGGCTTCTTTGACACGTTGGAATGAGGGCCATGCAATGCATGGCCCTCATTTTTGGGGAAATAGAAATCTATAATGCTTTTATTTGATAGGAAGCGGTGGCGCTGTTCTGGCCTTCTAATCGGTCAAAACCGGCGGCGGTATATAGATCGATTTCCGACTGGGCATCCGCATCGACCACCACCATCATTGGATTGGGTCGGTTCCGTTCGATGGCCTTTGCCAACAATGCCAGCCCGTAATCTTGCCGGGCCTCTTCGGGCGTTACATACAGGTCGTATATTTCATTATTGCGTATAAAAATGCCACCGTAATTCCGGTAAAATTACGGCGGCGTTTGGGGTGGAGGGTATGGGATTTCAGGCGAGTGCTGTAAAATGTTCGGATCCCAAAACAGAGGCGCCATGCAAAGTACGGCGCCTCTGTTTTGGTGCGAGTGCTGATAACGGATTTCATAAAACAATGAATTAACCGGCAGAAACACACATATTTCATCTCGCACACGAATAGCTTCTTTAGAATTTTATCCGCACATTCGATTTTTACTGGCCTCTTCGTTACAATGATAGCACAAGGAGGGCAGAATGTGAAGCAGAAATATCATCTCGCACTGGATGATACGGAAAGGCGGCTTCTTATTGGGAGTCTGAATGATCGGCGCAGCAGGATCATCGTAGAGGGCAGATATACTGACGCCGTTGACGAAGTGCTGCTGAAAATCATCGGTGCAAAGCGCAAGAAGTTCAAGATTGTATACACGGAATGAATGGAGGGAAGCACTATGACGGAGTTTGAAAAACTGGGCGGCACATACCGACAGGCGGGTGATTATTATCTGCCGAATCTCGAGATTGATAATCAAATCGAGGTGCAAATTGGTGTTTGGGGACAGCGACACCGGCGATTTTTGAAGGAGAACCACCGGGTGAGATACTACAATCTGTTGACCACCGGGACGCTGAACGATTATCTTGCTGAGGTGGAATCCCTAGCACGGGCGATGTTTGATACGCTTGTGAAGGAACTGTCCGAAAAAGAAAACTTGAACGAAAAACTCAAGGCAAGTGACCCGCTGGAATGGGTCAGGCGAAGCAATAACATCCGCAATCAAGCTACAGAAATCGTAAATGCAGAGGCCATTTTCGTGTGAGCAGCAACAAAATTTGATAGAAATCAGAGGCGCAGTCAGTATGCAAATGCGTACCGGCTGCGCCTCTTTTCTGCGATTAGGAAGGAACTGTACTGTCTTAACGAGCAGACTGTTTTTACTCCTGCCGGAGTCAAACAGTATGACTGCTCTCGATGCCTGTGTCATCTTAGCGAGCAGTGCCTTTTTACTCCGTTCTGTCGAGTTGCGCAAAAGGCCCCGTTAGGGACACCCTAAGACCTGCTTAC
>CAKTNP010000015.1 GCA_934589155.1 uncultured Oscillospiraceae bacterium
GTGGGAACAACAGGGCTCGAACCTGTGACCCCATGCTTGTAAGGCATGTGCTCTCCCAGCTGAGCTATGCTCCCGACGTTCGCGGAACAGCTCTCACTGACCAGCGACGGGTCTTATTATACACAGGCACCCCCATCTTGTCAACCCTTTTTTTCCTTTTTTCGGGAGAAAATTTTTGAGGGCCTCGGAAGGGGCGCCGGAGGGGCCTTAGAGCCCCTCCAGGATCCCCCGGATCTGATCCGGCGTGAAGCGGTAGACCGTATCGCAGAACTGGCAGCCGATGTCCACGTTCTCCCCGGCCTCGGCGATCTCCGTCAGCTCTTTCTTCCCCAGGCTGATGAGGGTGGAGGTCACCCGCTCCCGGCTGCAGTAGCACTTATAGGCCACGGGGGTGGTCTCCAGCAGCTCCAGCTCCTCCGGGCCGAAGACCGCCTTCAGGATCTCCTCCGGGGTCATGCCACGGTCCAGCATGGCCGTCACGGGCCCTGCCTTCCGGATCCCCGCCTCCAAGGCGCTGATGGTTTCCTCCGGCGCGCCGGGCAGCAGCTGGATCAGATACCCCCCTGCTACCTTTACCGATTGATCCCGGTCCACCAGGACGCCCAGAGCGCAGGCCGTAGGGGTCTGCTCACTTTGGGCGAAGTAGGCCGTCACATCGTCGGCGATCTCGCCGGAGACCAGCTCCACGCTGCCCACGTATGGCTCCTTCATTTGCATGTCCCGGATCAGGGTCAGGGTGCCGTTGGTGCCCACGGCGGCGCCTACGTCCAATTTACCCGGGTATTTCTCCAAAACGGAGACCTGGGCATTCTGTACGTAACCCCGGACGTTGCCCACGGCATCGGACACGCACAAAATGGTGCCCAGAATGCCGCCGCCCCGGATCTGGAGGGTCACGGAGCCGTTGTCCACCTTCTGCATATTGCCGATCATGGAAGTAGCCGTCAAAGCCCGCCCCAGGGCCGCCGTGGCGGTCGCCGTGGACTGCTGGATCTGCTGGGCCCGGCGGACGATCTCCGTGGAGCGGATGGCCACGGCCTTCACAAAGCCGTCCCGGCTCATGGCACGGACGATATAATCACTCATGGTTCTTTCTCGCTTTCTGTCAAACTGGGCGCGCTAGTCCTTGACCGCCCGGAAAAAGACCCGCTGCTCGCCGGGCGCCGGCGGCTCCGGCCGCAGGTCCCCGAACAGATCGATCCGGGAAAAGCCCGCCTGCCGGAGATACTGCGTCAGTTCCTCCAGGGAATAGGCGTACTCCCGGTGCTCCTCAAAGCTGCGCTCCCACAGGTCCTCCCGGCGCTGGAACAGGTCCATGCCGTAGGAGCAGATATTCTCGGTCTCGTCAAACTCCCCCCGCCAGACGCAGTACACGTCCTCATCCTCGTCCAAAAACACCTGGCCGTCCATAGCCCGGAGCTTTTCCGGGGTGTTCACGTCGAAGAGAAGCACGCCGCCGGGGTTCAGGTTCTCATAGGCCCGGCGCAGGGTCGCACGGCAGTCCCGAGGGTCCGTCACGTAATTGAGGCTGTCCAGGCAGCTGAGGATCCAGTCCACCGGCTCCGGCAGGTCCAGCTCCGCCATGGACTGGCAGACGAACACGGGAGGCTCCGGCAGGTCCATGCACTTTTCCCAAGCCTGGGTCAGCATATCCTCCGACAGGTCCACGCCGGTGACCCGGTAGCCATGCTGCGCCAAAAGGGCCGCCATGGAGCCGGTGCCGCAGCCCAGGTCCACCACGGTCCTGGGCCTGGCGCCCACGTCGGAAAGCAGGGCCTCGTAAAAGGTCAGGACCTTCTCATAGGGCACATCCCAGGTCAGGCGGTCGTAGCAATCCGCCAGGGCTTCGTACTGGCTCATTCCTCGTCGTCCTTCATCCGGTCCAGGACCATATGGTAGCCCTCGGCGCCGTAGCCGTAGTTCAGGAACCGGTTCACCCGGCTCACGGTGGCGCTGCTGGCGCCGGTGCGCTCCTCGATCTCGGCGTAAATGACACCCTCGTCCAGGAGCCGGGCCACCTCAAAGCGCTGCTCCATGGCCAGCATCTCCGGCACGGTGCACAGGTCCGTCAGGAAAGCGTAGACCTCGTCCCGGTTCTTTAGCTTCAGGAAGGCGTCGTACAGCAGGCTGTTGGGATTGGATTGTTTTCCCCTGGTATTCATTGTCGTACCTCCAGGCATTTCAATTATTTATTCTTTTAGTAAGTAAAATTGGGCAAGCGAACAACAGCCGGGCCCGAGGCCCGGCTGTAATCGTTCCGAAATCAGCGGCGGAAGATCTTAAAGACCTCGTCAATGTCGTCCACGTCACTGGAGGGAGCGGCAGGCGCGGCCTTGGCCTTCTCCCCGGCGGCAGAATAGGCGCCGGTCTTGGCGGAATCCTGCTGGGCCTGGGCATCGAAGCCGGTGGCAATGACGGTGACCCGCATCTCATCCTCAAAGGCGTCGGAATAGGTGGCGCCGAAGATGATGTTGGCATCGGGGTTGGCGGCCTCCATTACGATATTGGCAGCAGTCTCCACATCGTCCAGGGTCAGCTCCGGGGAGCCGGTGACGTTGATGAGGATGCCGGTAGCGCCGTTGATGGAAGTCTCCAGCAGGGGGCTGGCCACGGCGGCCATGGCGGCCTGCTCGGCCTTCTCCCGGCCGCTGGCGACGCCCACGCCCATGTGGGCCCTGCCCGCGTTCTTCATGATGGCGGACACGTCGGCAAAGTCCTGGTTGATGATGACCCGGTCGGAGTAGCCCACCAGCTCGGCAATGGAGGTCACGGCCTGCTTCAGCACGTCGTCGGCGATGCCGAATGCGTTGGCGAAGGTGATCTTCTGGTCGGTGACGTATTTCAGCCGGTCGTTGGGGATGATAATCAGGGAATCCACCTTATCGGACAGGGCGGCGATGCCCTCGTTGGCCTTGCGCATCCGGTTGGCACCCTCGAACTTAAAGGGGGTGGTGACCACGCCCACGGTAAGGATCCCGGCCTCATGGGCCAGGTCCGCCACGATGGGAGCCGCACCGGTGCCGGTGCCGCCGCCCATGCCGGCGGTGATGAATACCATGTCAGCGCCCTCCAGAGCCTTGGAAATGGCGGCCCGGGACTCCTCCGCAGACTTCTGGCCGATCTCCGGCTTGGAGCCGGCACCCATGCCGCCGGTCAGCTTCTCGCCGATCTGGAGCTTGTTGGGGCACTTCGATTTATTGAGGTCCTGCTTATCTGTGTTGACCACCAGGAACTCTACGCCGTCCACGCCGGACTCGATCATGCGGTTGACAACGTTGTTGCCGCCGCCGCCGACGCCGATGACCTTAATATTAACAACCTTTTCTGGATACAACTCGGACATATGCTCTCCTCCTATGTATATTGATTTACCAATGGTAAACGGTACAGTCACACCTATACTCATTCATTCTACCGTGAAAACCTTCTGAGGTCAATAGAATTTCTGGTTTTTTGTCAAAATATTTCAAAATTCCCCATTTCCGGTCATTCCTCGGGGACGGTATCCGCCGCGGTTTCCGGGGTGGTTTCCTCCGGGGACTCGGTCTCCCGGGGGATAAAACGGGCCTCCTCGGTGCCGTCAAAGGTCACATCCAGGGTGCCGATCTGGTAGTCGGCGATCTGGGTCAGGGCCTTTGCCATATAGTTGACCTTATAGGTGAGATCTTCGGGCTGGCCCAGGTGAATTTCCAGCCGGTCCTCATACCGGAGGGTGATGCTGTACAGGAAGGTCACGTCCACCTGGCGGATCTCGCCCATGAGGTTATTGGCCTCCAGGGCCTTCAGGATCTCCTGGACCGTCTCCACCCGGGTCTTGGTGGAACCGGCGGCCGTCGTCTCGCCGGGGACCGTGGTCTCGGTCTGCGCCGTCTGTTCCGTGGGCTCCGTGGTCTCGGCGGCCCCCTCCGTGGTCTCCGGCACCGTCTCCGTAGGAGCAACGTTTTCCATGGGGGTGATCAGGCTGCCCACCTGGGGATCCGCGATCACAAGGCCCACCACCTGGGTATGGTTTTGGGCCTCGGCCTGGCTCACGCCCTCTACCAGCTTGCAGCCGGAGTCCATGAGCCACCAGCGGCCCTCCGTATCCTCTACGGCGTAGGTCACCGCCAGCTCAACGATACTAATATTGACCGTATCCGGCAGTTTTATACCGATCTGCACCTCTTTCACATAGGGCAGGGCGGAAAGAATGTTATTTGCCTTCTTGTTCCGGCTCAGGCCCAGCAGGCTCTCCCCCCGCTGGATACCGGAAGCCTCCAGCACCGCCTCCGGCGTGTATTTCTCCGTGCCGGAAATGGCGATCCTGCCCACCTTAAAGAAGATGGAGAAGCACAGCATCACCGCCAGCACCACCGCCAGGGTGGCCGCCAGCTTCCAATAAAAGGTCCTGCGGACAAAGGGCTTGGGGTCGCTCCAGTGGACCTGCGTCTCCGGATCCCGGCTCCGCCGACGGGTACGGCGGGTCCGGGCCGTCTGGGCCCGGGACTGGTCGGAGGCCGCCTTGGGGGCACCGGTCCTCCGGGTCCGCCGGGCCTTTCCGCCGGTCCGACGGTCCGCCGGGCGGGAAGCCCGGACGGCTTCCCCGGAATTCTTCCGGCGGCTGCCGTTATCCAGGCTGGGCCGCTGCCGCCGGGCGTTCCGATTCTGAAGCTCCCGCTGGGTCCGGGGACGCCGGTCCCCGTATTGTTCCCGGTCCTGCCGGTTTCGTTCTTCCTGATCCATTTTGATCCTCCAGGGCAGCTTGATCTGCCTCTTGTTCTTCCGTGACGTGGATCTCCGCCCCCAGGGCCCGGAGCTTCTCCGGCAGGGACTCATAGCCCCGCAGGATATGCTCCACCCGGCCCACCCGGCTGGTTCCCTGGGCTCCCAGGGCCGCCACCACCATGGCGGCGCCGCCCCGGAGATCCGTGGCCTCCATCCGGGCGCCGTGAAGGGACTTTACCCCGGACACGGCGGCGATGGAGCCGCAGACTCCGATGTTTCCCCCCAGGGCCCGCAGGGCGGGCACATGACGGAAACGGTCGGAGAAAATATTCTCTTCAAATACGGTGGTCCCCCGGGCCCGGAGCAGCGCCCCCATGAGAGGCGCCTGGGCGTCGGTGGGAAAGGCGGGATAGGGCCCCGTGCGCACCGGTGGGATGCCGGTCAGGTCCCCCGCCGCCACGGAGATATGATCCGGCCCCTTCCGCAGGGCGCAGCCCGCGGCGGACAGGGCCCGGAGGACCTCCGTCAAATGGGTATGATCCGTGCCCCGCAGCAGGGCCTCCCCACCGGCGGCGGCCACGGCGCAGAGATAAGTAGCGGTCTCGATCCGGTCCGGGATCACCCGGTGCCGGGTGCCCCGAAGGGGGCCGCCCTCAATCTGGACCATGCCGGTGCCGGCGCCGTAGACCCGGCCCCCGCCTCCCCGAAGGAAGGCCGCCAGGTCCCCGATCTCCGGCTCCCGGGCCACGTTGAACAGGGTCACGGTCTCCCCCGCCCCCATGGCGGCCAGCATGAGATTCTCCGTGGCGCCTACGCTGGGGAAGGGCAGGGTCACGGTGCAGCCCCGGAGCTTTTTCGCCCGGCAGATCAGCTCGTCGCCCTGCCACTGAAGCTCCGCCCCCATGGCCCGCAGGCCCATCAGGTGCAGGTCGATGGGCCGGGCCCCCAGGGCGCAGCCTCCCGGCGCGTAAAGCCGGCAGGCACCCATCCGGGCAAGCAAAGGGCCCAGAAACAGCACGGAGGACCGCATTTTTCCCATAAGCTCTCTGGGAATATCGTAGCGGTTTACCCCCCAGCTGTCAACAAAAATATCATGACCTTCCCGCTCCACCTGGCAGCCCAGATGCCGCAGGATCGCCACCGCCGCGTCCACATCGGACAGCCGGGGGCAGTTATGCAGCACGCAGGGCCCACGGAACAGTACCGTAGAGGCCAGCAGGGGCAGGACGCTGTTCTTCGCGCCGGAGATTCGGATCTCCCCGGACAGCCTGCGGCCGCCCGATATGTCAAATACCGCCAATCCAACCGCTCCTCCCGCAGATTCAGGGTTTTGGCCCATCCTATGCGGTGGGGGTCTCTCGGGTGTACCGGCGGTACCCGCTTATTTTGTCTTGGCCAGGCGGAGGACCACATCGCAGATCCGCTCCGCCGAGTCCACCACCGCCAGGTCCAGAAGGGCCCGGCGCATGGACATCCGCCGCTCCGGATCCCGGAGCAGGCTGTCCGCCGCGGCATACAGGGTCTCCGGCGTGCAGTCCTTTTCATGGATCACCACGGCGGCGCCCCGGTCCGCCAGGATCTTGGCGTTTTTCTCCTGGTGGTTGTTGGTCACATTGGGAGAGGGTACGATGATACAGGGGGTGCCGGAGGCGGCGATCTCATTGAGGGTGGAGGCTCCGGCCCGGCCGATGACCAGGTCCGCCGCCGCCATCATGGTGGGCATATCGTAAATGTACTCCCGCATGTCGATATTGGGGTGCTCGCTCAGGTCCACGCCCTGGTCCTTCACATACTCCGGCATCCACTTCCAGCCGAAGGAGCCGGTGGCATGGACGTGCTGGTATCGGTCCTCTTTGGATTCCAGCTTGAAAAAGCCGGCGATGATCTTATTCATCTCCCGGGCGCCCAGGCTGCCCCAGGCCGACAGGATCATGGGCCGGTCGTCCAGGCCCAGAGCCTTCCTGGCCTCCGCCTGCTTGGTGTAGATGAACTCCTGGCGCACGGGCATGCCCACCACCTCCACCCGCTCGGGGTGGCGGTATTGGTCCCGGCTCTCGGCAAAGGACACAAGGATCTTATCCGCCGTCCCCGCCACCAGCTTTGTGGTCAGGCCCGGCACGGCGTTGGATTCGTGGACGCAGGTGGGGATCCCCAGCTTTGCCCCCTCATGGAGCATGGCAAAGCTGGCGTAGCCCCCGGTACCCACGATCACGTCAGGGCGCTCCCTTCGGATGATGGCCCGGGCCCGGGACAGGGCCTTGGCGATCCGCACCGCGCCCCGCACATTGTGCCACAGGGCCTGGGGCGCAAGGCCCCGGCTGAAGCTGGCCATCCGCAGGGTCTCGATGGGATAGCCCGCCTTGGGCACCAGATCGCACTCCATGCCGCCCTCTCCGCCGACGAAGAGAATCTCACATTCCGGCCGCCGCTCCCGCAGCACATTGGCCACGGCAATGGCGGGGTTGATATGGCCCCCGGTGCCGCCGCAGGTAAAGATCACTTTCATGTTCCGGTCTCCTTTCCCGGGGCCTAATGCCTGGTCCCGGAGCAGAACCTGGAGATTCCCAGCACGATGCCCATTTCCCCCAACTGCATCATGAGGGCCGTTCCCCCGTAAGAGAAGAAGGGCAGCGACACGCCGGTGGAGGGCAGCAGATTGCTGACCACCCCCAGGTTCAGGAAGGTCTGCACCGCCATGAGGGTCATGAGGCCCACGCCCAGCATGGTGGAAAAGGGGGTGGCCGCGTGCATGGCGATCCAATACCCCCGAACGATCAAAAGAATAAACAGCAGAATGATGCCCCCGGCCCCCACAAAGCCCAGCTCCTCGCAGACGATGGCGAAGATGTAGTCGTTGTGCTCCTCTGGCAGGTACAGGTACTTCTGCCGCCCACGGCCATAGCCCGGGCCGAAGAGGCCCCCGGAGCCGATGGCGTACTGGGATTGCAGCACCTGATAGCCCTTGTCATTGGCGTCCTGCTCCGGATGCCGCCAGGCGGTGATCCGGTCCCCGGCGTAGCCCATTAAGCTGATATACACCAGGACCAGCACCACCCCAAGGGCCAGAATGGTAAGAAGGTACCGGGGTTTCGTGCCGCCCACATAGAGCATGGCGAAGGACACAAGGCCCAGGATCACAATGGCGGACAGGTGCTTTTCCGCCAGGATCAGAAGGAAGACCGGGGCCAGATACAGGCCCATGCGCAGAAGGCCCCAGGAAAAATGCTCCATACGAGATCCGTAATCCGCGGTCTTTTTGGCCAGGACGCAGATCACCGCGAACTTGGCCAGCTCCGAGGGCTGGAACTGGATCCCGAAGATCCGGAACCAGCGCCGGGCCCCGCCGATCTGCTCCCCGGCCACCAGGACCAGGACCAGCAGAAGAAGGGACAGAACGTAAACGGGCAGGGTCAGGGACCGCCACAGCTCCGTGGGGAGCCGGCTCAGAAGGACCATGGCCCCCAGGCCCAGGGCCGCGAAAAGGCACTGGCGCACCGTAAAGTACACCGGGTTGCCCGTTTCATAATTGGCCCGGGCAAAGCTGGCGGAGAGCATCATCAGAAGCCCCGCCCCAAGAAGGGTTAAAATCAGAAGTAAAAAGGGGAGATCCACCGGTTCGCATTTGTGCAGCAAAAGCCGACGCTCCGGGGCCGCTGGGCTCCGGGTCTCGGCAGCGCCGTACCCCATGGGCTGTCTCCTTTCACTTTAGGGAAATCAATACCGTGGTGCAATGCCGATCCAGGCCAGGACACACATAAGGACCGTCAGGCCCACCGCCACGGCGAAGATCTTCTCCTCGCTCCAGCCGCACATCTCAAAATGATGGTGGATGGGAGCCATTTTGAACACCCGCTTGCCGTGGGTCAGCTTGAAGTATGTAACCTGGATAATGTCGGACAGGGTCTCGATGAGATACACCATACCCACCAGAATAAGGATCAGGGGCATATCCAGGGCAAAGGCCAGGCCGCAGACGGCGCCGCCCAAAAACAGGGAGCCGGTGTCGCCCATGAACACCTTGGCCGGGTGGAAGTTATAGGTCAGGAAGGCCCCCAGGCCGCCCACCAGAGCGGCGGGGAACAGGGCCAGGGTGAACTGCTTGGCCGCAATGGCCGCCGCCAGGAAGAACACCATCACAGGCAGGGTCACGCCGGTGGACAGGCCGTCCAGGCCGTCGGTAATGTTCACGGCGTTCACCGTGCCCACCATGATGAACACCGCCAGGACGAAGTACAGCACCATGGGGATCCGCCAAGTCACATGGAAGAAGGGCACGTACAGGTCGCAGGTCATAAGCCCCGCCCGGTACAGCACATACAGGTACAGCACCGACACGGCCATCTGCAGCATGGCCTTCTGAATGGCGGTCAGACCCAGATTCCGCTTATACTTCACCTTGAAAAAATCGTCCAGGAATCCGATGAGGCCGAAGCACAGGGACAGGGCCAGCACGTAGACCGCGGAAAAATCCCCGTTCTTCATGCCCCGGATGCCGAAGAGCAGGGTCATGACCAGGGCGGTCAGGATGAACATAAGGCCGCCCATGGTGGGGGTCCCGGCCTTGCCGTTGTGCCAGTTGGGGCCGATCTGTAAAATGGACTGGCCCGCGTGCAGAGCCCGCAGAGCCGGGATCAGCACCCGGCCGAAGGCCAGGGCCATGGCAAAAGACGCCAGGACCGTCAGGCAGATATTCAAAGCAGGTTGATTCAGCATAATTGCCTCCGATGTATGGTAAATTATTGATCCTTCAGGAACTGCTCCAGAGCCTCTTCCATTTTCATGCCCCGGCTGCCCTTGAAGAGGATCACGTCTCCGGGCTTGGCCCGGCGCTTCAAGGCCGCCACCAGCTCCGGCATGGTGTCAAAGGCGACGGCGTCCTCCGGGGCCATGCCGCCGGTGATGGCGCCGTTGACCACCCGCTCGGCGTGGGCGCCCAAGGCGAAGATTAGGTCGGCACGGAGGGCCGCCAGACGGCCCACCCGGTAATGCTCCGCCTGGGAGGACACACCCAGCTCCAGCATATCCCCCAGCACGGCGATCCGCCGGGCGTTTTTGGAGCCCAGGACCTCCAGGGAGGCCTCCATGGACTCGGGGCCCGCATTGTAGCAGTCCTTGATGACGGTGTAGCCCTTTTCCTCAAAGATATTCTGGCGGCCGTCGATGTTCTCATAGTGCAGAAGAGCCGCCCGGATCTTCTCTCCGGGGACCTCCATGAGCTTCGCCACGGCAATGGCCGCCAGGGCGTCCATGACGAAGTGGCGGCCCTCCACGGGGATCTCAACAGGCAGTCTCTCTTCCCCATAGACCGCGGTAAAGCGGACCTTGCCCTCCCGGGACACCACATCCTCCGCCCGGAGGTCGCAGTCGGGATTGTCGATGCCGAAATACAGGGGCTTGGGAGTCAGGGTATCCCGCAGGTTCCACAGAAGGGGCTCATCGCCGTTCAGGACGATCCTTCCGCCCTCCCGGAGACCCTCCAGAATCTCCAGCTTGGCCTTCAGGATCCCCTGGCGGGAGCCCAGAAACTCAATGTGCATGGTGCCGATGTTGCCGATGACCGCAATATCGGGCCGGGCGATGGAGGTAAGATAGGACATTTCCCCGAAGTGGTTCATACCCATTTCCAGCACCGCCGCCTGGGTATTGCCGGGCAGGCCCAGAATGCTCATAGGCAGGCCGATGTCGTTATTATGATTGGCCTGGCTCTTGCCCGTCACATACTGCTCCGACAGGATCCGGGCCGTCATCTCCTTGATGGTGGTCTTGCCCACGCTGCCGGTGATGCCCACCACCCTGCAGTTCAGGCGGAGCCGCTCCTGCCGGGCGATCTCGCCCAGGGCCTTCCGGCTGTCCTCCACCACAAGGCAGGGGATCTCGGAAAAGCTCCGGGTGCACAGGGCCCCAGCGGCGTCCCGCTCCATGGCCCGCTCTACAAAATCGTTGCCGTCCCGGGCCCCCTGCAGGGCCACAAACAGCTGGCCCGGCTCCAGGCGCCGGGTGTCGTTATTGGCTCCCAGAAAGCCCACGTCCTTCCAGCGGGGGTCCAAATGACCGCCGCACCAGGAGGCCGCCTGCTCCAATGTAATTCTGCTCAATGTTTTCAGCCTTCCTTCTTCCCGTTCCGACCGGCCAACCAGGCCGCTACCTCTTCCCGTTCGTCCAGGTGGATCCGTTCTCTGCCGATCTCCTGGTAGGTCTCATGGCCCTTGCCGGCCAGAACGATGATATCGTCTTTCTTTCCATGGTCCAGAGCCCAGGCAATGGCCCTGCGCCGGTTCTCGATGACCACATAGGGGGTCTTGCTGCCGGCCACGCCCACCAAAATATCCTCGATGATCTTGTTCGGGTCCTCGGTCCGGGGATTGTCGGAGGTGATCACCGCCAGATCCGAGTTTTCTACGCCGATCCGACCCATAATGGGCCGCTTGATGGGGTCCCGGTCGCCGCCGCAGCCAAAGACCGCAACCACCCGGCCCCGGCAGAAATCCCGGACGGACCGCAGAACGTTCTCCAGGCCGTCGGGAGTGTGGGCATAGTCGATGAGGACGGTGAACGCCTCCCCGGGGGTGGGGACCACCTCAATACGGCCCTTGACGCCCCTGGCCTTCCCCAGGGCCTCTGCGGCGTCCCGGAGAGAAATGCCCAGATTCACCGCCGCGCCCAGTACGGACAGAGCGTTATACACCGTGAACCGGCCCGGGATCCCCACCCGCACCGGGCAGCACTCCCCCGCCGTCACCGCCGTAAAGGACACGTGATCGGCACACAGGTCCACGTCCCGGGCCCCAAGGTCCGGGTCCTTGCAGGTCTCCCCGGTGGTATACACCCGGCAGGAGGCCCCGCGCAGCATTGTATTATACCACGGATCGTCCCCGTTGAAAATACCGATCTTGCACCGGCGGAAGAGCTTTGCCTTGGTTTCGGCATAATTTTCCATGGTTTTGTGCAAATCCAGGTGGTCCTCCGTCAGGTTGGTAAATACGCCCACCTCATATTGGACCCCGCCCACCCGGTCCAGGGCAATGGCGTGGGAGGACACCTCCATGACCACATGGGTGCAGCCCGCCGTCAGCATTTGCGCAAAGAGCCCCTGAAGCTCGAAGCTCTCCGGGGTGGTCCGCTCGGTATAGAGGACCTGATCCCCAATCATATTCTGAATGGTGCCGATGAGGCCCACCTTGGTCCCCAGGCACTGCTCCAGTACCTGCTTTAGAAGCATGGTCACGGAGGTCTTGCCGTTGGTGCCGGTGACGCCCACCATGGTCATCTTCTCCGCAGGATGGCCGTACCAGTTGGCCCCCATGGCCGCCAGGGCCCCCCGGCAGGAGGACACCCGCAGGTAAGGGACCTCCTGTGCCGGGACCCTCTCCGTAACCACCAGAGCGGCACCCTTTTCCATGGCCATGGGAATGAACCGGTTGCCGTCGGCGGCAAAGCCGGAGACGGCCACAAACACGCAGCCCGGAGTCACCTTTCGGGAGTCATAGCAGACCCCGGTGATCTCCGTTTCCGGGCCCGCATTTCCACCCAGAAGGTCGATCCCCTCCATCAATTCCCGCAGTTTCATCGCGTTCTTCCTTTCTCCGGTCAGTCACCGACTGCCGTGTCCGTAAATTCCAAAATCACCGTAGTGCCCGAGGCCGTCTCCGTTCCGGCGTCCAAATCCTGGTCCGTGACCCGGACCGTGCCGGAGGCCAGCCTGGGCCCCTTGACCTGTATGTACAGCCCCGCTCGGGCGGCGGCATCGTTGGCCTCCGTCAGGGTCATTCCCGAAAAATCCGGCACCAAAACCGGATCCGGATCCGGCGCGCCCTCCAGGTACAATATCACCCGGCTGCCGCCGGGGACCTCCGTCCCCGCCGCCGGGAGTTGGCCCGTGACCTCTTCGCCCGAGCCTGCGGTCCGGGCCTCCAGGCCCAGGTCCTTCAGGGTCTTTTCCGCCTGCCGGAGGGTCTGGCCGGACAGGTCCGGCATCACCGTCAGGGTATCCGCCGGGTCCGTAAGGCTCTCGTCCCTGGAAACGCCCAGATAGGGCAGGATGTCCGCCATGACCTCCCGCACCGTGGGGGCGCCCATCTGGCCGCCGGACACATAGCCCGTCCGGGGTGTGTCCAGGGCCACCAATACAATATACCGCGGATCGTCCATGGGGGCAATACCCACAAAGGAAACGATCTTATCCTTGGTCTGATTTCCCTCCGCGTCCTTCACGCCGATCTTCTCGGAGGTACCGGTCTTGCCGCCGATGCGGTAGCCGGGGAGCCGGGCGTTCCGGGCAGTGCCGTCCGTCACCACGGACTCGATAAGCTGCCGCATGGTCTCGCTGGTTTCCTGGCTGATGGCCCGGCGGAGCACCGTCCGCCCGTGGGTCTCCACGGAGTTTCCCTCCCGGTCCAGAATTTCGCTGACCACATAGGGCTCCAGCACATAGCCCCCGTTGACCACGGCGGCGATGCCCCGGACCAGCTGCACGGGCGTCACCTGGAAGGTCTGGCCGAAGGAACTGGAAATCAGGGCCGAGGCGTGGCCCGTGGCCTTGGGGTTATAAAAGGTTTCCTTATCATAAAAGAAGCCCGCCGCCTCCCCGGACATGTCGATGCCCGTAGGCTCCATGAAGCCGAAGGCCTTCACATAGTCGTAAAATTTCTCTCCGCCCAGGCTGAGACCGATCTTGGCAAAGGCGATGTTGCAGGAATTCTGCAAGGCCTCCGCCGTGGTCTCGGAGCCGTGGCCCTGATGCCGCCAGCAGTTGAGGATCTGACTCCGGCCCTCGAACCGGGCGGTGCCGCCGCAGTAGAAGGTGGATGACAGGGTGGTGGTCCCTTCCTCCAGGGCCGCCGCCAGGGTGATGGTCTTGAAGGTGGAGCCCGGGTTATAGCCGTCGGAGACGCAGCGGTTCCGCCACTGCTCCAGCCGGGCCGCCGCCAGGGCCTGGCGGTAGGCCGCCTGAGCCTCCTCCCGCTCCGGGGAGTCCTTCGGCAAGGCATCCAACTCCGCTTTCATGGCATTCAGTTCCGCCTGGGTGTTGGGGTTTCGAATCACCAAATAATTGTTGGGGTCGTAGCTCCCCAGAGTGGCCATGGCCAGGATCTCCCCGGTGTTCACGTCCATGACGATGCCGAAGCCGCCGTTCTGCACGTCGTAGCGGTCAATGGCTGCCTGGATATTCTTTTCCAGAAAGCGCTGGACCGTGGCGTCGATGGTGGAAACAACGGAGCAGCCGGGGGTGGCCTCAAAATACTGCTCGAAGGCGTAGGGCATTTCCGTGCCGTAGTTGCCCCGGGCCGACAGGACCCGGCCGGAGGAGCCCTCCAGATATTTGTTATAATAGGCCTCCAGCCCCTCGGAGCCGGTGTTGCTGGCGTTGGTAAAGCCCACCACCTGGGAGGCCAGGGTGCCGTTTGGGTAATAGCGCTTGGAATCCGGCTCCAAGTGGACGCAGGTGATGCTGTTTTCCGTAAGGAAGGAGCGGAGGCGGCTCGTTACCGCGCAGTCCTGCTTTTTGGCCAGGACCTTATAATACATGCCGGTGTCCAGGGCCTGCTGCCGGATCCATTGGGGATCCAGGTCCAGGATCTCTCCCAGGCCGGAGGCGATCAGGTCCACGTCTCCTCCGTTTTTCTTCAGCTCCACGGGCGACAGCAGCACATTTTCCACACCGGCGGAGGCCGCCAGCACGTTCATGTTCCGATCGTATATGGTGCCCCGGGAGGCCGTCACCGCCGCGGAGCGGGTCTGATTTTCCAGCGCTTTATCCGAAAACTCCCGGTGCCGGAACACCATCAGGTTCAGGAACATACCCAGCACCGGAATGAATACCAGCACCCCGCACAGGGTCAGGATCACGCCGGTCCGAAGGATCATGCCCCGGTCCGCCCGGACTCTGCCGGGGCGGGGCTTCAAGGTCTTGCGCTTCACGGGCTTTCCCTGCTTTCACGCCTGGATTTAGGCGCGGGTCAGCCCCTGCCGCAGCGTCCTAGAAAAGGCGCTCCGGCAGAGGCTCACACGAAAAATGGGCAGCCAGGAACTCCCGCCGCCCACCGGTGCAACGCCTATGCAAAACCTTATTCTACTTGCCCAGCAGGTATGCCAAAAGACTTTCCGCCGTATCCCGGACGGCCTCCCAGGCCAGGGTCAGGGGGCCCTTTTGTGCCGGGGACGGGGCCGGCTCCGGCTCTGCCGCCGGGACCTCCAGCTTGATGTGCTCCGCCCGGTCCCCGTCCCGCATGCCCATGGCCCGGGCCTGGGTCAGGACCGCTTCCAGGTCCACGGCACGGTCAAACTCCGCCTGCAGGGCGTCCCGCCGGGTCTCCAGGCTCTGGACCTGGTGCAGAAGCGCCCGGTTCTGCCGGTTGGCCTCCGCCACCTGTAAAAAGCCGAAGAGGGTCAGAACCACCATGGCCCAGCACGCCGCCCGGGTCAGCAGGGCCGGGATCCCGCTCCGCTTTAGGGGCCGGGCCGGGGCCGGCCGCCTTCCCTCCCGGGGACGGGGCTTCGGTTCCTCCTGCGGAAGGGGCCGGGCCGTGGAAGCATAGTAGGAATCCAGGGCTACGGCACCCATGGTGCTGTACCGGATCCATTTTTTGCGGCCTGCCACGATGTTCCCCCTCCTTCTTTCTTGTCAATTTACAGCTTTTCGCAGACCCGGAGCTTGGCGCTGCGGGCTCTGGGATTTTCCTCCAATTCCTCCGGGCCGGAGACGATGGGTTTCCGGGTCAGGACCCGGACCTTGGGCTTTTTCCCGCAGATGCACACCGGAAATTCCGGCGGGCAGGTGCAGCCCTGGGCTTGGCGCTGCATGGCGTTCTTCACGATCCGATCCTCCAGAGAATGGAAGGTGATGACGGCCAGCCGTCCGCCGGGGTTCAACAGGGGCACCGCCGTCTCCATGACCCGGCTCACGGCCCCCAATTCGTCATTGACGGCGATGCGGATGGCCTGAAAGCTGCGCTTGGCCGGGTGCTGCTTTTCCCGCAGGGCCTGGGGCGGCATGGCGCTCCGGATCACGTCCACCAATTCCAGGGTGGTCTCAATGGGGGCTTTCTCCCGGCGGCGCTCGATGGCGGCGGATATCTGGGGGGCGTAGCGCTCCTCGCCGTATTCATAGAGGATCCGGCGGAGCTCCTCCCGGGGCCAGGTGTTCACCACCTCATAGGCGGAAAGGGCCGCCCCGGAATCCATGCGCATATCCAGAGGGGCGTCCGTCATATAGGAAAAGCCCCGGGCACCGTCGTCCAGCTGGGGAGAGGACACGCCCAGGTCCAGCAGGATGCCGTCGGCGCCGGGCAGCCCCAGATCCTCCAGAATGGTATCCATTTCCGAAAAATTGCCGTGGACCAGGCGGACCCGGTCCCCGAAGGGGGACAGCCGGTCCCCGGCGGCCTTCAAGGCCACGGGATCCCGGTCGATGCCCACCAGGCAGCCCGTGGTCAGGCGGCGGGCAATCTCATAGGAATGGCCGCCGCCTCCAAGGGTGCCGTCTATGTAAATTCCGTCGGGCCGGATGTTCAAAGCCCGGATGCACTCGTCCAGCAGGACGGATACGTGTCTAAATTCCATTACAGTCCGATCGCCTCCAACGAGGACAGCAGATTCTCCGGGGTGAGCATCCGCTCCTCAAAGGCCCGGTAATCCGCCGCGTTCCAAATCTCCGCCGAGGAGGCCCGGCCCACAATGATGACTTCCCGGTCGATGCCGGCGTACTGATAAAGGTTCGGAGTCAAAAGGAACCGGAACTGCTTATCCGGGCAGCACTCCACCGCGTTGGCAAAAAGCATGGCGGCGGCGCCCCCCTGCTGAGACAGGGGCAGTGCGTTATAGCGTTCGTTGAGCTGCTCCCATCCTGCCTTGGTATAGGCGGTCAGGCACCGGCAGCCGGTGTTGGTGCCAATGGTCACGTAAAAGGTGGGGCCCAACTCCTGGCGCAGGCGGGCAGGAACAAACAATCTGCCCTTTTCATCGACCTTGGCTGCGTACTTGCCGATCATGTTCCTTCCTCCTCCCTTTTACTCCACAAAAGCTCCCTTTTGCTCCACTTACCAGTAGTATAACCCTGCACCGCAAAAAAATCAATCATAATTTCCAACAAAATTCCGGAAATAAGAAAAACTTTCCCGCCATTTCCCGCGAAAAAGCGAATTTTTGAACGAACGTTTGCGTAAAATGCGACGGCGTCCGACGGATCCCGCCGGACGCCATGCCGATTATTGGAAAGAAAAGGAAAAATGATCTCCCTGCCAAAGGGCGGCAGTTTTGTGGTTTTCCGGTGGATTTTCCAGCCAGAACAGAGCCAGAGGCTCCTCCACCAGGTGCCGCAGACCGTGGCGAATCTGCCGGGCGCCGCCCTTTCCCAGGGCCCGGTCCGCCAGAATCTCACAGCTTTTGGGGTCCATGGTCAGGCACCGACCCGCGGCGGCACAGCGGGCCGTAAGAGCCGTCAGCTCCTTATGGGCGATGCGTCCCAGGCTCTCCCGATCCAGGGGCCGGAAGGTCACCACCGTATCCAGGCGGCCCAGGAATTCCGGGGAGAACCTCTCCCGCAGGGCCGCCTCCGTCCGGTCTCCCCCGGCACCGGGCACGAAGCCCAGGCCACCCCCGGCCTCGCCTCCCAGGTTGGAGGTCATGACCACCAGGGCGTTTTTGAAACTCACGGTACGGCCCAGGCTGTCCGTCAGGATCCCGTCGTCCATGATCTGCAGAAGCAGACCCGTCACATCCGGGTGAGCCTTTTCCACCTCGTCCAGCAGCACCAGGCAGTAGGGTCTGCGGCGGACCTTCTCCGTCAGGGTGCCCCCCTCCTCATGACCCACATAGCCCGGCGGGGCGCCGATGAGCCGGGACACGGAGTGCTTCTCCATGTACTCCGTCATATCCAGCCGGACCATGGCCTCCGCGCTGCCGAAAAGCTCCCGGGCCAGGGCCCGGCACAGCTCCGTCTTCCCCACCCCGGTGGGACCGGCGAAGAGCATACAGGCAATGGGCCGGGCGCCGCCGGCCAGGCAGGACCGGCCCCGGCGCACCGCTCCCGCCGCCGCGGCCACCGCCTCCCCCTGGCCGATGACCTGGGCCGCCAGGTTCCGCTCCAGGTTCAGAAGCCGCAGACGCTCCTCCATATTGAGATTCCCCACGGGGATCCCCGTCCGGGCGGACACGGCCCGGGCAATGTCCTGGGCCCGGACGGTGCGGCCCCGGCCCGTTTCCGCCGCCCGGGTGACGAGCCGCTGCATCTTATCCCGAAGCTCTGCCGCCTTTTCATAGCGGCTGTCCCGGACGGCCTGGTTCAGGGCCGCCTCCAGGCTCTCCTGCTCCTGGTCCACACGGTCCCGGCGGGTCTCCTCCATCCGAGACAGGGCCGCCGCCTCGTCCAGAAGGTCGATGGCCTTATCCGGCAGGAACAATTCCGGCAGATACCGGCGGGACAGCTCCACCGCCGCCGTCAGGGCGTCCTCTCCCAGCTTCACCCGGTGGTGCCGCTCCAGCCCGGGCCGCAGGCCCCGGAGAATCTCCAGCGCCGCCTCCGCCGTGGGCTCCTCCACCGCAACGGGCCGGAAGCGGCGGTTCAGGGCCGGATCCTTTTCCAGGTATTTCCGGTACTCCGTCAGGGTGGTGGCGCCGATCATCTGGATCTCTCCCCGGCCCAGGGCGGGCTTCAGGATGTTGGCGGCGTCGATGCCCCCCTCCGCCGCGCCGGCTCCCACCATGGTGTGCATCTCGTCCACAAAGAGAATGAGATTCCCCGCCCGGGTCACCTCCGACAGCAGGTCCCGGATCCGCTCCTCGAACTCCCCCCGGTACTTGGTCCCCGCCACCAGATTGCTCATGCTGAGGCTGATGAGGCGCTTGCCCCGGAGCTGGGGTGGAATCCGCTCCGCCGCCATCCGCTGGGCCAGGCCCTCCACAATGGCGGTCTTGCCCACGCCGGGCTCCCCGATGAGGGCCGGGTTGTTCTTATTTTTCCGGCAGAGGATGCCGATGACCTCCTGGATCTCCCGCTCCCGGCCGATCACTGGCTCCGTAGTCCCCGCCTTTTCCATCATGTCCACGCCAAACTGCTCCAGCAGCTTCATTCCGGGATCCCTCCGTTTTCCGTCCGATTTGAGATAACCTTGCCGAGGCGCCGTCGCCGCCTGGACCCCCTGGGGGGAAAGGCCCGCCATGGCAAAGATCTGCCAGGCCGCCGTGGCGGGCTCCTGGGCCAGGGCCGTCAGGATATGCTCCGGCCAGATCTTCCGGCAGCGGTCCTGCCGGGCCCGGACCGAGGCAAGGCCCAATATCTTCGCCGCCTTGGGGCTCAGGCCCTGGGGCAGAGGCACCCCCGGTGCCCCGCAGCCCCAGAGCAGGGCCGTCATGCTCCGGACCCGGCTCAGGCTCAGGCCCAGGGCGGCGAGGATCCGGGCAGGCTTCTCCTCCGGCCGGGCCAGCAAGGCCAGCAGCAGGTGCTGGCTGCCCACGTAGCCGTGGCCGTACAGCCGGGCGATGCCCGCCGCCGTCCGCAGGGTCTCCCGGCTGGGCCGGGCCAGCTTTGCCATGTCCATCCCTCCCCCAACGGTGGAAATTTTCCCCATCGGCGGCGGGAATTATACTATGGCCCCTTTTTTCTCCAAATTTTCAAGAAAAACCGGCGTAACAGAAATTTCATTTGCTTTTTTGAAAATCCATGCTAGAATAACAGTGCATTGGGACATATGCACATCATAGATAAACGGAGGTGTACATGTATGGCATATTCCATCGACGCTGACAAGTGCGTCAGCTGCGGTACCTGCAAGGACAACTGTCCCCAGGAGGCTATCGCTGAGGAGGATGGCAAGTTCGTCATTGACGCCGACAGCTGCGCTGGCTGCGGTATCTGCGCTGACAACTGTCCTGTTGAGGCTATCGCTGAAGACTAATTGACAAACGCCTGCCTGCGTTTTCCGCGCGGGCAGGCAGGTCAATCCCATTGTTTAAGGATGCCTGTGCCCTGGGGCCCAGGCATTTTCTGATACCTCGGGCCGGTGGAGGCAAAACGCGGAAAAGGAGGGACTCCATGGGCAAGGGACCGGAAACGCTGCCGGGCGGGCTGCGCCTGGATACGGAAGGCGGCTTTCCCCTGAGCACGGACTCCATGTGCCTGGGGGCCTTCTGTCCCCTGTTCCCCGGAGACAGGGTGGCGGACCTGGGCTCCGGCTGCGGGACCCTGGGGCTTCTGCTCCTGGGCCGGCAGCGGGAGATCACCGTCACGGGGATTGAGCAAAGCGCTGCCGCCCACGAAAAAGCCCTGACGAACATCCGCCGGGGCGGTCTTTCGGACCGGATGGAGAGCATCCTTGGGGATCTGCGGCAGGCGGCCCGGGAATTTAGCCCCGGCAGCTTTGATCTGGTGGTATCCAACCCGCCCTATTTCGTCCCGGGCCGGGGGCAATCCTGTCCGGATCCGGACCGAAGGGCCGCCCGGGAGGGGGCCGACTGCTCCCCGGAAGAACTCTATGCGGCGGCAGCCCGGCTCTTGCCCGCGGGAGGGCGGTTCTGTCTCTGCGGCCGGACGGAGGCCCTGATGGAGCTGCTGTTCTGGGGGCGGCGGCTGGGCCTGGAGCCCAAGCGGCTGCAGTTCATCCGCCACCGGGCCTCGGCTCCCGCCAAGGTACTGCTGCTGGAGTGCCGAAGAGGCGGCGGGCCGGGGCTGAAGCTGGAGCCGGACCTGATCTTATACGAAGAAAACGGTGCGCCCACCGCCCAAATGCGGCGGATCTACGGGCTGTAGGAGGAGCATATGGCTGGAATGTTATATCTGGTCCCCACGCCCATCGGCAATCTGGGGGACATTTCGGAGCGCTGCCGGGAGACCCTGGCCGCCGCGGATTTCATCGCCGCAGAGGACACCCGGGTCACCATCAAGCTCCTGAACCACCTGGACATTCACAAGCCCCTGGTGAGCTATTACGAACACAACAAGGCCCAGCGGGGAGGCAGGATTCTGGACCGGATCCTGGCCGGGGAGACCTGCGCCCTGGTATCCGACGCCGGAAGCCCCGCCATTTCCGACCCGGGGGAGGATCTGGTGCGGCAGTGCGCTGAGGCCGGGATCACCGTCACCGCCATTCCCGGTCCCTGCGCCGTAATCACGGCCCTGAGCATTTCCGGGCTGCCCACGGGGCGGTTCACCTTTGAAGGGTTTCTCTCCATGTCGAAAAAAAGCCGCCAGGAACACCTGAGCTCCCTGCGAAACGAGACCCGGACCATGATCTTCTACGAGGCCCCCCACAAGCTGCAGAACACCCTGAAAGATCTGGCGGAGACCTTCGGGCCAGACCGGCCCATCTCCCTGTGCCGGGAGCTGACCAAGCTCCATGAGGAGGTGTTCCGGACCACCATCCAGGGAGCCATGGACCGTTACGCCGAGACCCCGCCCAAGGGGGAATTCGTGCTGGTGGTGGCGGGAGCCCAAAAGGAGGCGGCGCCGGAGGTCACGCTGGAGGATGCCCTGGCCCGAATGGCTGCTCTCATGGAGCAGGGGCTCAGCCGCAAGGACGCCGCCCGGCAGGCCGCCCAGGAGACGGGCTTTCCCAAAAACGAACTGTACAACGGATCCATGGGATCCTAAAAAAGGGCCGCCGGGAAAAATCCCGGCGGTCCTTTTCAAAACCCCGGCGGAGCATGCTCCGCCGGGGTCATGTTTTCTTTCAGAACGCGCAGCTCCTCAAACGCTGGACACAGTCCCGACAGACGTTCTTCCCACCGAAGGGGACCACGTCCCGAGCCGCACCGCAGAACACACAGGATGGCTCATACTTTTTCAGCATGATGACCGATCCGTCCACAAATATCTCCAACTCATCTTTCTCCGCGATGTCCAATGTCCTGCGCAGCTCAATGGGCAGCACGATCCGCCCCAGCTCGTCGACTCTCCGAACGATACCGGTAGATTTCATAATGAATTCTCCTTTCTAAATATTCTCTCAACATATGAATGCACGAATACCTACATTCGCAATTATTATACAAAACCGCAGGATAGCTGTCAAATGTATTTTTATCAATTTCATTCATGCACCAGTCGTTTCCACTTATTTCCTGATATTTCCAAATGTTGGAATAATCCACACTAAATGGACATAATCATGATCCGAAAGGATGTGATCCTATGGTCCTGTCCTACCTCTGGACCGGCATGGTTTTATGCAGCATTGTCTTTTCTCTGATCCTGGGCCGAGGAGCGGAGCTGTCCGCCGCAGCCCTTGCGGGAGCCCAATCCGGGGTGACACTGGCCCTGTCTCTGGGTGGCTCCATCTGCCTATGGTCCGGCCTGGGCCGGGTCATGGAGAAAAGCGGCCTGTCCCGGGGTCTGGCCCGGGGGCTGATGCCGGTGCTGGGGCGACTCTTTCCCACGGCCCGGCGGGATCCGGAGGCGGCGGCCTATCTCTCCGCCAATTTCACCGCCAATCTGCTGGGCCTTGGCAACGCCGCCACTCCCATGGGACTGGCCGCCGCCAGACGGCTGGCCCGGCAGGCTCCGCCGGGCCAGGCCAGCGACGAAATGTGCCGCCTTATCGTGCTGAACACCGCCTCCATTCAGCTGATCCCCGCCAACGTGGCGGCACTTCGGGCCTCCCTGGGGTGCGGGACTCCCTTTGACATTCTGCCCGCCGTATGGGTCAGCTCCCTGCTGTCCGTATCTGCCGGTCTCCTGGGGGCCTATGTTCTGGGGCGGTGCCATGGCTGACTACATCGTTCCTCTGCTGCTGGGAGGCACGGCTCTGATTGCCCTGGCGAAGCGGGAAAACCTCTACGGTCTTCTGACCGAAGGGGCGGAGGCGGGGCTCAGGACCCTTCTTGCCATTGTGCCCTCCCTTATTTTACTGCTGACCGCCGTCCACATGCTCCGGGCCTCCGGGGCCATGGAGGCTCTGGCACGGCTCCTGTCTCCCCTGTTCTCTCTGCTCGACATCCCGCCGGAGACGGCGCCCCTGGTGCTGGTCCGGCCCATCAGCGGCAGCGCCGCCCTGGCCGTAGGCGGGGAGCTGATGGCGGAGTACGGCCCCGACTCCCGGATCGGCAGAACCGCCGCCGTCATGCTGGGCTCCAGCGAGACCACCTTCTACGCCGTCAGCGTCTATTTCGGCGCCGTAGGCGTCAAGAAGACCCGGTACGCCGTTCCCGCAGCCCTAATTGCGGATCTTGTGGGATTTTTCGCCGCCGCTCTTACCGTTCGGCTGTTTTTTTGAAAAAAAACTGTACAGAACGGGAAAATTCTGGTATGATATTAGGTACGAAAGAATACTAAAGGAAGGTATCACATGGAACGCATACTGGACAAGATCTCCCACAAGATGTCTGCCGCATTTGAGGCCGCCGGTTTTGATCCCGTTTATGGCCGGGTCACGGTCTCCAATCGGCCGGACCTGTGCGAATATCAGTGCAACGGCGCCCTGGCCGCTGCCAAGGTCTATCACAAGGCCCCCATCCAGATCGCCCAGGCCGTGGCGGAAAAGCTGGATCCCCAGGATTTTGACGCCATTGAGGCAGTCATGCCCGGATTCCTGAATCTGCGGCTGTCCGGCGGCTTTTTGCAGGCCTATCTGGAGGAGATGCGGACCGCCGACCGGTTCGGCGTGGAGCCGGATCCCGATCCCAAGGCCGTCGTGGTGGACTACGGCGGCCCCAACGTGGCCAAGCCTCTGCACATCGGCCACCTGCGCTCCGCCATCATCGGCGAGAGTATGAAGCGGATCTGCAAATTCTTCGGAAACCGGGTCATCGGCGACATTCACCTGGGCGACTGGGGGCTGCAGATGGGCCTCATCATTGCGGGCCTGTCGGAGCAGCAGCCGGAGCTGCCCTATTTTGACGGGAACTTCACCGGCCCCTATCCCCAGGAGGCCCCCTTCACCATCTCCGAGCTGGAAAAAATCTACCCCGCTGCCAGCGCCCGGAGCAAGGTGGACGAGGAATTCTCCAAAAAAGCCCACACCGCCACCTATGAGCTCCAGTCCGGCCGCCCCGGCTACCGGGCCCTGTGGCAGCACATCATGCGGGTGTCCATTACGGACATTCGGAGCATTTATGACGACCTGGACGTGCACTTCGAGTCCTGGCTGGGAGAAAGCGATGCCCAGCCCTATATCCCCCCCATGGTGGAGGACCTGAAAGCCCGGGGCTTTGCCCAGGAGAGCAACGGGGCCCTGATCTTCCCCGTGGCGGAGGAGGGGGACAAAAAGGAGATTCCTCCCTGTATTCTCATCAAATCCGACGGCTCCGTTCTCTACGACACCACGGAACTGGCCACCATGGTCCAGCGGACGAAGGATTTTGACCCGGGCAAAATGCTATATCTGGCGGACAAACGACAGGCGCTGCACTTTGAGCAGGTGTTCCGGGCCGCCCGGAAAAGCGGCATTGTGAAAGACGGCACGGAACTGGAATTCTTAGGCTTTGGCACCATGAACGGTAAGGATGGCAAGCCCTTCAAGACTCGGGACGGCGGCGTCATGCGGCTCCAGCAGCTGATTTCCGACATTACGGATTTCGTCCGACAGAAGGTGCTGGAGAACCAAATCGTGGAGCCGGAACTGGTGGAGGATACCACCAAGCGGGTCGCCATGGCGGCCCTGAAATACGGTGACCTCAGCAACCAACCCACCAAGGATTATATCTTCGACATGGACCGGTTCGCCGCCTTTGAAGGCAACACCGGGCCCTATATCCTCTACACCATCGTCCGGGTGAAGTCCATTCTGGCGAAATACGGTCCCTATAAGGACCTGGCCATTCAGGCCCCCGGGAGCCAGAGTGAAAAGGACCTGCATCTGACTATCACCCGGCTGGCTCCGGCCCTGGAGACCGCCTACCGGACCTCCTCCCCCAACCTGATCTGCGCCTATATCTACGATCTGGCGGGAGCGGTCAACAAGTTCTACCATGAGACCCGGATCCTGGGAGAAGAGGATGAGGGGAAGAAGGCGGGGTATATCGCCCTCATCGCCCTGGCCAAGAACATCCTGGAGACCTGTATCGACCTTCTGGGCTTCTCCGCTCCGGAGAAAATGTAACCATCATACACAAAGAAACGCGACCCCCGCCATTGGCGGGGGCCGTGGACTGTACACACGAAGTTGGAGAACGCAATGAAACAAAACCGGAAAGAACTGGGACCCCAGATCCGGGAGGTCTGGAAATTGAGCCTTCCTGCCATTCTGACCCAGATTACCACCATTGTCATGCAGTATATCGACTCGGCCATGGTGGGCTCCCTGGGGGCCAATGCCTCGGCGGCCATTGGCCTGGTATCCACCAGCACCTGGCTATTGGGCGGCGTGACCTACGCCGTATCCGCAGGGTTTTCCGTGCAGGTGGCCCACCACATCGGTGCCCAGGACGACGAAGGAGCCCGGAACGTGGAACGCCACGGCCTTTTGACGGCGCTGTGCCTATCCCTGCTGCTGTGCGGCCTGGGACTGGGAATCCAGCGGAGTCTTCCCCACTGGCTGGGCGGCGACCCGGACATCTGTGAGGACGCCTCCCGATATTTTATGGTCTTCGCTCTGATGATCCCCTTTTCCCAGCTGAGCTCCCTGAGCTCTTCCTTCCTCCAATGCAGCGGCGACATGGTGACCCCCAGCATCCTGAACGCCGCCATGTGCGGCCTGGACGTTTTGTTCAACGCACTGTTGATCCCCCGCTTCGGCGTTATGGGGGCCGGCATGGGAACGGCTCTGGCCTGCGCCGTGGTGAGCCTGCTTATGGCCTGGCGCTGCTATCTGTGCAATCCCCGGCTCCGGCTGAGCCGCCGGGAAAAAGGGCATTTCCAGGGGGAAATTCTAAAAAAAGCCCTGAAGATCGGATTCCCCGTGGCGGTCCAGGAGATCGCCATGAACAGCTCCCAGGTGGTCTGCACCACCATCATTGCCCCCCTGGGCCCCGTGGCCATTGCCGCCAACTCCTTCGCCGTTACGGCAGAGAGTTTATGCTATATGCAGGGCTACGGCATCGGCTCCGCCGCCACCACCCTGGTTGGACGGAACGTGGGAGCCGGAGAAACCAAGCTGGCCAAGTGCTACGGCAACATCTGTATTGTCATGGGAGCGGCCCTGATGGGCATTGCCGGCCTTGCCATGATGGCCCTGTGCCCCCTGGTGTTCCGGCTCATGACCCCGGTCCAGGAGGTCCGGGAGCTGGCGGCCCGGTGCCTGCGGATCGGTCTGCTGGCGGAGCCCCTCTTCGGCGCGTCCATCGTCTCCGCCGGAGCTCTGCGGGGCACGGGAGACACCCTGGTTCCCAGTATTCTGAACCTGTGCAGCATCTGGATCGTCCGGCTGGGGCTGGCCATCCTGCTGGTGGGCCGCTACGGTCTGCCGGGCATGTGGACGGCCATGGCCACGGAGCTATGCGTCCGGGGTCTGCTCATGCTGTTCCGGCAAAAAACCACCAAGTTTTACGACAAATTTCAAAAAACGGCGGCATAACAAAGGGCGTGACCATCGTCACGCCCTTTCTCTATCTCTGGATTTCCCGGATCATGCAGTATTCATTGCGCAGGGTGCCGTCCTTGAGGCGGATGGCGTTGGGCTTGACGCCGGTAATACGAAAGCCCATTTTCTCATACAGGGCCCTGGCCCGGCTGTTGCCCTCCAAAAATTCCAGCTCCATCTGGGTGATCTGCGGGGCCGCCTCCGCAATGCAGATCAGCTCCCGGAACATTCTCGTACCGATGCCCCGGTTCCAGAATTCCTTCCGCAGGGCAATGGCCACATGGGCCCGGTGGCGCAGCTTCAGCATGTCGGACCAGAGGATCTGGCAGTTTCCTGCCAGGGTCCCCTCCACCATGCACACCAGCATGGCCTCCCGGTCGGAGGCGTTGATGGTATCAAACATGGCCTTTTCCCCCTCGGGGGTGTACCTTCCGCATTCCTCGGGATAGCGGAGGACAAAATCCGTCTCCCCCGCGGTGGCGCACAGGTAGTCCAGCATTCCCGGAATGTCCTCATCCCTGGGACTGCGGAGC
The DNA here is from genome assembly GCA_934589155.1 of uncultured Oscillospiraceae bacterium. GTDB lineage: Bacteria > Bacillota > Clostridia > Oscillospirales > Oscillospiraceae > Faecousia. The sequence continues at coordinate 26,684 of CAKTNP010000015.1, forward strand.
AGCGCCTGTCTCCCGTCCTTCAGCATGAACGGGATCTCCTCAACGATCATTTTGTCCCTCCTGTCTGCCGAGGGTTCCCCCCGACGAAATTTTTGCTATTCTAGCATTTTATTGGTCCGTTGTCAATGAAAAAAGCAGGCGCATGACGGTCATGCACCTGCTTTTTATGCTTTTACACCTTTTTCGGCTCCACCAGGATCTCATAGTCCACGGTGCCCCGTGCGGATTCCTCAATGACGATGGAATAGACCACGCTGACCCGGCCCCCCTGCTCCGAAAGGTCCCAGCGGATCTTGGAGGCGCAGACCCGCATGAGCAGTGCCCCGGCATCCACCCGGTACAGGGACTCATGGGACACCCCCTCCTGGAATACCATGTAGGAGTGGGTGCCGCCGGTCCGGCCCAGGGTCACCCGTTGGGGCTGGATCCGGAAGGTGGTCTTGGTGCCCCGGAGGCCCGTCAGGTCGCTTTCCTCATAGGTAATGACCCAGGCGTCACTTTCCGTTTTCTCCAGGCTGCCCTCGGTTACCAGCTCGATGGTGTCCGGGTCCTGGCCCTCATAAAACTGGCGGCCCCGGATGGTCAGAATCACATCCTGCTTCATCCGGCCTGGGCCTCAAGTGCCAGGGCCAGCAGCTGATCGATGAGCTCGTCATAGGGGATGCCGCTGGCGGAAAAAAGCTTGGGGTACATGGAGATGGAGGTAAAGCCCGGCAGCGTGTTGATCTCGTTGAAGACCACACGCTCCCCCTCCAGGGTCACAAAAAAGTCCACCCGGGAAAGGCCCCGGCAGCCCAGAGCGCCGTACACCCGGACGGCCATGTCCCGGACCGTCTCCTCGGCGGTCTCGGAGATTCGGGCGGGAATGTAGGCCCGGGAGGTATCGGTGACGTACTTGGTCTCGTAATCGTAGAATTCCGCGCCGGGGTCGATCTCGCCGCAGACGGAAGCCACGGGATTGTCGTTGCCCATGACCGCCACCTCGATCTCCCGGCCGTGAATGAATTCCTCCACCAGGACCTTCCGGTCGTAGACGGCGGCATTTTCCAGGGCGGCCATGAGGGCCTGACGGTCCCCGGCCTTGGACACGCCCACGGAGGAGCCGGTGCCGGCGGGCTTCACGAACACGGGATACCGGAATTTCTGCTCCACAGCATCCAGAACCTGGTCCATGTGCAGATCCATCTCCTCCCGGCGGACCAGCATCCAGTCTGCCTGGGGGATCCCGGCCTGGCCTGCGGCCAGCTTGGTCAGGGTCTTATCCATGGCCACGGCGGAAGCGGCCACCCCGGAGCCCACGTAGGGGATCCCGGCCAGCTGCAGAAGGCCCTGGACCGTGCCGTCCTCGCCGTTTTCGCCGTGGAGCACGGGGAACACCACGTCGATCCGCTCCCGGACCACGCAGTCCCCCTCAAAGGTGAGCAGGCCCTGGCCCCGGACCGGGGAAATGGTGGCCCGGCGGTTATTCTCATAATCCTCCCAGGTGCCGTCGGGCAGCATGCTGTAATCGGAGCCCGTAAACAGGATCCAGTCGCCGTCCTTGGTGATGCCCACGGGGAACACGTTGTATTTTTCCTTGCTGATGTTATTCAGGACGGACTCCGCAGAGCGCAGAGATACCTCATGCTCCGGAGACATGCCGCCGAACAGCACGCACACGCTTAATTTTTTCACGATGAGACCTCGCTTTCCATTCTTACAGAACACCTACATAGTATATGCCAACTTGCACAAGAAGGCAAGGACTAATTTGGCGCTCCACCGCCGTTTCCTATGGAAATTTCCAGTTTTTGTGCTATAATTAGAAGACAAGACAATTGACGCTCCAAGGAGGGATCCTCATGCAGATCGATCTGACGCCGAAGGAATTCCGGCTGCTGCTGGACATGGCTTATATTGGGAATTGGGTGCTGAACTCCACCCGGGGAGACGACCGGTTCCAGGAATACGACAACATTGAAAGCAAGCTCTTTTCCCTGTGCCGGGGTACCAATCTCCAGGCCCTGGTGGAAAAATGGGATGGCCAGGACGCGCCCTCCCGGGCCTATATGGAGGGCGGCATCCATGAGGCCATCTCCTATTATGAGGACAATATCTTCTATGAAATCCTGGCGGAGGAGCTGTCCCGCCGGGACATGGACTATCCGGACATCACCGACGAAAACTACGACGAGATCATGAGCCGGATGGACGATTATATGGACGAATTCGAGTCCTCCGGCGTGGACCATTTGGTGCTGGAGGAGTGATAAACGAGAGGGCTTCGAAAGGCCCTCTCGTTTTTTATGCCAGGAGCTTGAAGGCGAAGATCACAAGGCCCAGGACCACCAGCACGACGCCTGTGGCCCGGTTCAGGGTCTTGGGCTCCGCCTTGTTGGCGAACACTGCCGCGATCCGGGCCCACAGCAGGGTAAAGACCACGCACAGTCCCCAGACCGCCCAATCCGGCGTGCCGCCGATGACGAAATGGGACATGGCGCCGGTCAGGGCCGTGAAGGTCATAATAAACACGCTGGTGCCCACGGCGGTCTTTAACTCATAGCCCAGGACAGAGGTCAAAATCAGCAGCATCATCATGCCGCCGCCGGCACCGATAAAGCCGCAGATAAAGCCGATGAGAACGCCGCAGACCACGGACTGGATGGCCCGCTTTTTTGCGGAGACCTCCAGCATGGCCTCCTTGGTGGTCATGACCGGGCGGAGAATGAACTTAACGCCCAAAAGGAAAGTCATGAATACGGAAAAACCGCCCATGGTGGTGGAAGGAATGAGGCTTGCCACGAAGCTGCCCACCACAGTAAACAGAAGTACGCTGACCATCATAATAAGGCCGTTTTTCACGTCCAGATTCTTGTTCTTATGGTATGTATAGGCGGACACGGCGCTGGCCAGCACGTCCGAGGACAGGGCGATGCCCACGGCCATGTAGGGGTCCATATTCAGGAAGGTAATGAGCATGGGGCTGATGACCGCCGCGGCGCTCATGCCCGCGAAGCCGGTGCCCAGACCGGCGCCCATGCCCGCAAAGAAGGTCACCAAGATCAGTTTCAAAAGTTTCATCGCATTTCCTCCAAAATCCCGTCCAGATTTGCCTCCATCTTCTGAAGGGCGGCAAAAAACGCCCGGCGCTGGGCAGGCTCCATATCCCGGAACAAGATCTCTACGAACCGCTCCTGCAAAGCCCGGCCCTTTTGGATCACAGGCTCAGCCTGTTCCGTCGGAACCAACTCCGTTTTGCGCCGGTCCCCTGCCACGGGTTTTCGCAGAAGGTATCCCTCCCGGACCAGGCGGTCCACGTAGACGGAGACCAGGTTGGCCTTGATATGGCGGATCTCCACAATGTCCCGGGCTGTCCGGTACTCCGGGTTATTGCCCAGAAACAACAGAATGTCAAAGGCGGTCTGAGGCAGGTTCAGCTCCCGGCACAGGGGCCTGCAGACCTCGCCGTAGGCCTGGGCCGCCTTCCTGGCAAATTCGATCCCGGTTTTCATAGCGCCCTCCAAGTTCTTCAAATTTGAACGTTTCGTTTTCTGAAGTAATTATAGTTTCCATTTTGCCCTTTGTCAAGCCCGAAAAAGGGGCGGCCTGGGCCGCCCCTTTCGGAATTTCTAAAGCACGGTGCAGATCCAATAGACCAGGCCGTAGACCACGCTGGCCGACAGGCCGAAGACGATCACGGGGCCCGCAATGGAAAACATTTTTGTACAGGTGCCGGTGATGATCTTCTCAGAGCGGAACTCCACCGCCGGCGCCACGATGGAATTGGCAAAGCCCGTAATGGGCACCAATGTCCCGGCACCGGCCACCTTGGCAATGTCATCGTAAATGCTGAAGCCCGTCAAAACGGCAGACAGCAGGATCATGGTCATGCAGGTAGCGGTGGACGCGGCCTCCCGGTCTAGACCCAGGGCCTCATAGCCAGACAGAATGGCCTGGGCAATGAGGCAGATCAGGCCCCCGATCCAAAAGGCGTTGAAGCAGTCCCGGCCCATGGGCGAATTGGGACTGACCCGGTCCACATAGGCTCTGTAATCCCGGTCGTTCATTTTCTTCATATAAAAAACCCCCTCTGGCCTAGATTGGCCAAAGGGGGATCTTTTATACATGAGCGGTTCTTACACCAGCTCGATCACTGCCATCTCAGCAGCGTCGCCCCGCCGGGCGCCCAGACGGGTCACGCGGGTGTAGCCGCCGTTCCGGTCAGCATACTTGGGAGCGATCTCCTTGAACAGCTTGTTGGCAACGGCCTCCTTGGTGATGAAGCCCATAGCCTTGCGGTAGGCAGCCAGGTTGTTCTTCTTGCCCAGGGTGATCATTTTCTCCACCACGGGCTGAACTTCCTTTGCCTTATAAAAGGTCGTCTCAATCTTGCCATTTTCCAGCAGATCCGTCGTCAGCTGACGAAGCATGGCTTTTCTCTGGTCGCTGGTTCTGCCAAGTTTACGAGTGCCGAACATGAACATTTCCTCCTTCTATAAAGGTTTCGATTAGTTGTTGTTGCTGGAGTCATCGCTGGCCAGGGACAAGCCCATCATTTCCAGCTTCTTCTGTACCTCATCCAGGGACTTCTTACCCATGTTGCGGACCTTCATCATATCCTCGCCGGTCTTGTTGATCAAGTCTTCGACGGTGTTGATGTTGGCACGCTTCAGGCAGTTGAAGCTCCGGACGGACAGATCCAGTTCGTCAATGGTCATCTGCAGGACCTTATTGGCGCTGGATTCCGGCTTCTCCACCACGGTAGAGCTGCTGGCCGCAGTTTCGGACAGGTTCGTGAACAGGCCCATATGGTCGGACAGGATCTTCGCGCCCAGGGACACGGCGTCCCGAGCGGTAATGGTGGAATCCGTCCAGACCTCCAAGGTCAGCTTGTCGTAGTCGGTCATGTTGCCCACACGAGTGTTCTCCACCGTGTAATTCACCTTATAGACAGGGGTGTAAATGGAATCGATGGGAATTACACCGATCACAGTCTGAGGCGTCTTGTTCCGATCCGAAGAAACATAGCCGCGGCCATGGCTCATGGTGATCTCCATGTTGAAGGTGGCGTCGGGACCCAGAGTGCAGATATGCAGATCCGGGTTCACGATCTCCACCTCACCGTCGGCCTTGATGTCGCCGGCGGTGACCTCGCAGGGGCCCACCGCGTCAATGTAGACGGTCTTGACACCCTGGCAATGGAGCTTGGCAATGATCCGCTTCACGTTCAGCACGATCTCCGTCACATCCTCGGTGACACCGGGGATGGTGGAGAACTCATGCTGCACGCCGGCGATCTTGATGGAAGTCGCAGCGGTGCCGGGAAGGGAGGACAGCAGCACCCGTCTCAGGGAGTTGCCCAGAGTGGTGCCATAACCACGCTCCAGAGGCTCGACCACGTACTTGCCGTAGGCGGGATTCTCGGGGGAGTCCATGCAAATAATGCGCGGCTTTTCGATTTCTACCATGAATAAATACCCTCCTTTTCATCTGCGGGGCCTTGGCCCCGCCTCGGTTCAGCTTACCAATCAGCGAGGGCAGGACATTACTTGGAGTACAACTCGACGATCAGGTGCTCGGCGATCTCGAAGTCGATATCCTCCTTGGTGGGAACCGCAATGACCTTACCCTGGAGGGTGTTCTTATCCCGATCCAGCCACTTGGGAGCGGCGACGAAAGCGTCGTCCTCCTTCATCTTCTTGAAGCGGTTGTTGGAGCTGCTCTTCTCGGAGACGGCAACAACGTCGCCCACCTTCACCAGGTAAGAGGGGATGTCCACCCGCTTGCCGTTGACGGTGTAGTGGCCGTGGTTCACCAGCTGACGAGCCTCACGGCGGGTCGCGGCGAAGCCCAGACGGTAAACAACGTTATCCAGCCGGCGCTCGATCATGGACAGCAGAACGGAACCGGTGTTGCCCTCGGCCCGGGAAGCCTTCTCATAGTAAGCACGGAACTGCTTCTCGCCGATACCGTAGACAAACTTGACCTTCTGCTTCTCGGTCAGCTGGGTGGCGTACTCGGACTTCTTGGCTCTTCTCTGGCCGCCGGGGTTCCGGTTGGAAGACTTGGAATAGCCCATAGCGGCAGGAGAAACGCCCAGGGTCCGGCAGCGCTTCAGAACAGGCTGCATATTTTTAGCCATAACTCAATTTCCTCCTATTGCGAATTAAACGCGGCGTCTCTTGGGGGGACGGCAGCCATTGTGGGGAATGGGGGTCACGTCCTTGATCATAACGACTTCCAGACCGGCGGACTGCAGAGCGCGGATGGCCGCCTCACGTCCCTGGCCGGGGCCCTTCACGTAGACCTCAACGGTCTTCAGGCCATGCTCCATGGCTGCCTTGGCGGCAGTCTCCGCAGCGGACTGGGCCGCGAAGGGAGTGGACTTTCTGGAACCGCGGAAACCCAGACCGCCGGAGGATGCCCAGCTCAGGGCATTGCCGTTCATGTCGGTGATGGTAACCATGGTGTTGTTGAAGGAGGAGCGGATATGCACGGCGCCCTTTTCAACGTTCTTGCGCTCTTTGCGGCGCTTGACAACTTTCTTAGCAGCTACTTTAGCCATTTATATCCCCCTCCTTACTTCTTCTTGTTCGCAATGGTCTTCTTGGGGCCCTTGCGGGTACGGGCGTTGGTCTTGGTGCGCTGGCCGTGAACGGGCAGGCCACGGCGGTGACGGACACCGCGGTAGCAGCCGATCTCAGTCAGGCGCTTGATGTTCATGGCGGTCTCCCGACGCAGGTCACCCTCGATGGTGTAGTGATGATCGATCACTTCACGCAGGGCAGCCTCCTGATCCTCGGTCAGGTCCTTCACGCGGGTGTCGGGGTCGATGCCGGCCTTTGCCAGGATCTCGTTGGACCGGGCAATGCCGATGCCGTAAATATAAGTCAGAGCGACTTCAATTCTTTTTTCGCGGGGCAGGTCAATACCAGCAATACGTGCCATACTTCTTCAGCACCTCCTATTAGCCTTGTCTCTGCTTGTGTTTGGGGTTTTCGCAAATTACCATAACACGGCCCTTGCGCTTAATGATCTTGCATTTCTCGCACATGGGCTTCACGGACGGTCTTACTTTCATACTGTCTAACCTCCATAATTACTTGCTTCTCCAGGTGATCCGGCCTTGGGTCAGATCATAGGGAGACATCTGAACAGTTACCTTGTCACCGGGCAAGATCTTGATAAAATTCATTCTGAGCTTGCCGGAAATATGAGCCAGAATGGTGTGTCCGTTGCCAATGTCAACGGTGAACATCGCATTCGGCAGCGCATCTACCACGATGCCCTCAAGTTCGATTACGTCGTCTTTTGCCAAGTTATTACCTCCCTTGGTATTGACTTGTGATTTCCTGGCTGAATGCAGCCAGATCCCGTCGTAATTCGCTGTTGAGTACCTTATCGCCGGAACGGATCTTCGCGGCGACTCTGGTTTCAGCCCGAGGGACCTTGCGGACATGCTTGAGCTTTTTCCTCTTGGGATGCTCCAGCCTGCGTTGGCGGCCGTTGGCGATAAGGACGTACGCACCGTCTGTTCCGATCACATAGAACAGCAGCCCTTTATCGCGGCCGGCTGTCGATTCGACAATGTCCGACTTTATAATCTCCATGCTAGAATCCCTCGGTGACGGTGAGAATTTCCGGCTCGCCGTCGGTGATAAGCACAGTATTTTCATAGTGAGCTGCCCATTTTCCGTCGGCCGTCACCGTCGTCCACTGATCCTTCAGCACGCGCACCTCATAGGTGCCCATGTTGACCATAGGTTCAATGGCAATGGTCATACCCTTCAGAAGCCGGGGCCCACGGCCGGGAGCACCGTAATTCGGCACCTCCGGCTCTTCGTGAAGGTTCGTACCCACGCCGTGACCCACGAACGCACGAACCACAGAAAAACCGTTTGCTTCCACATACGTTTGCACCGCATGGGAAATATCAGAGACACGATGTCCCTGTGTGGCAAACTTCACACCCTCGAAGAAGCTCTGCTTGGTAACGTCGATGAGCTTCTGGGCCTCGGATGAGATCTTGCCGCAGGGGTAAGTTGCCGCACAATCTCCGTGAAACCCTTTGTAGTAGGCGCCTACGTCCACAGAGACGATGTCGCCCTCCTTCAGGACCCGATTTCCGGGGATACCGTGGATCACGGTCTCGTTCACGGAAATACAGGCGCTGGCCGGGAATCCGCCGTAGTGCAGGAATGACGGTTTCGCACCCTGCCCCACAATGAAGTCGTAAACTGCCTTGTCGATCTGCTTGGTTGTTACGCCAGGTCTTACCATTTCTCCTGCCAAAGCACGAGCTGCCGCGGTAATTTTACAGGCCTGACGCATCGCATCCAGTTCACGTTCATTCTTAATTGAGATCATACTTTATTCCCCTATCGCAGCGAGGATGGCCATGTCGGCGTCCTCGATGGGCTGATTGCCTTCCACAAGCTTCAGCTTACCCAGCTTGGCGTAGTAATCCTTCAGAGCCTCGGTCTCCTGATGGTAGACCTCCAGCCGGCGATGGACCGTTTCGGGCACATCGTCCTTCCGGATCACCAGTTCGCCGCCGCACAGATCGCAGACGCCTTCCTTCTTGGGAGGGTTGGCGGCCACGTGATAGCTGGCGCCGCAGGCGCTGCACACCCGGCGGCCGCTCATGCGGCTCTCGATGACGCTGTCATCGATCTCGATGGACACTACATAATCGATCCGGATCCCGGCCTTCTCCAGCGCCTCGGCCTGGGGAATGGTACGGGGTACGCCGTCCAGGATGAAGCCCTTCCGGCAGTCCGGCTGGGAGACCCGTTCCCGAACGATGCCGATAATGACATCGTCCGGGACCAGGAGACCTTGATCCATGTAGCTTTTGGCCTGCTTGCCCACTTCGGTGCCGTTCTTCATGGCCTCCCGAAGCATATTGCCGGTGGAAATGGCGGGGATACCCAGCTTCTCCGTCAGGAGTTCAGCCTGGGTGCCTTTTCCGGCGCCGGGAGCGCCCAGCAGAATCAAGTTCATTCTACCGCGCCTCCGATCAATCCAGGAAGCCCTTGTAGTGCCGCATCAGCATCTGAGCCTCCAGAGCCTGGAAGATCTCCAGAGCAACGCCCACCACGATGATAACGGAAGTACCGCCGATGGACAGGGAGTTGAAGGCAGAAATGCAGGCGCCGGCGATCAGGGGCAGCAGGGCGACGATGCCAAGGTAAATGGCACCGAAGAAAGTGATCTTGCCGATGACCTTGCCGATGAAGTCGGAGGTGGGCTTGCCCGGACGGAAGCCGGGGATGAAGCCGCCGTTCTTCTTCAGGTTGTTGGCGATCTCGGTGGGATCATACTGAATGGCAGCGTAGAAGTAGCTGAAGCCCAGGATCAGCAGGAAGTAGATCACCATATACACGGGGCTGCTGGTCTTGGAAATGTTGATCAGGAACTGCACAAAGCCGTTCTTGGAGGTACCGCTGGTGTTGGTGAAGGCGAAGATGGTTGCGGGGATGGAGGCAATGGACTGGGCGAAGATGACGGGCATAACGCCGGACATGTTCACCTTAATGGGCAGGTTGGTGTTCTGCCCGCCATAGACCTTCCGGCCCACGACCCGCTTTGCATACTGGATGGGGATCCGACGCTCGGCATCGTTGATGTAAACGATGAAGAGGATCAGAGCCACCATGCCCACCAGGATGATCAGCACCTCATACCACTTGGTGGAGCCTGCGGACAGGCCGGAGGCCAGGGTATTCACAGCGCTGGGGATGGAGGAGATGATGTTGGCAAACAGAATGACGGAGATACCATTGCTGATGCCGAACTCGGTGATCTGCTCGCCCAGCCACATGACGAAGGCGGAACCGGCGGTAAAGGCCAGAACCACCACCAGGCCGGCCAGGAAGCCGGTCTCGGTGAGCATGCTGTAGCTCTTGAGCATGGCATAGTAGCCATAGCCCATGAGCAGGCCCAGGCCCACAGTGGTGTAGCGGGTGATGCGGTTGATCTTCTTCTTGCCCTCTTCGCCCTCATCCTTGGCCATCCGCTCCAGAGCCGGAATGGCAATGGTCAGCAGCTGGATAATGATGGAGGCGTTGATATAGGGCTGAATGGACAGGGCCAAGACCGTGGCTCTGGAGAATGCGGAGCCGGACATGGCGTTGTACAGGCCCAGGACCGTGTTGGACAGGGTCTGGGAGAAGAAGGTCTGCAGAGCGGCGGTGTTGACGTAGGGAACCGGGATCACGTTGCCGACCCGGTAGATCAGGAGCATAAGGAGTGTAAAGAGAATCTTCTTCCGGAGCTCAGGAATTTTCCAAGCATTACGGAGAGTCGAAAACATTTTACACCACCTCAGCCTTTCCACCTGCCTGTTCAATCTTTTCCTTGGCAGATTCGGAGAACGCTGCCGCCTTGACGGTGAGCTTCTTGGTGAGGGTGCCGTTGGACAGGACCTTCAGGCCGTACTTGCAGTCGGAGATGATGCCCTTCTCCAGAAGAGCGGCTGCGTCCACCTCGGCGCCATCCTCAAAAGCATTGAGGGCAGCCACGTTGACAGCGGTCAGGGGCTTGGCGAAGATGTTGTTGAAGCCGCGCTTGGGGATGCGGCGAGCCAGAGGCATCTGGCCGCCTTCAAAGCCGATCCGGACCTTGCCGCCGGAACGGGCCTTCTGGCCCTTGTGGCCCCGGCCGGCAGTCTTGCCGTTTCCGGTACCGGTGCCGCGGCCCTTCCGCTTACCAACCTGGGTAGAACCCACAACGGGAGCAAGTTCATTCAGATTCATTCTTGTCTCCTCCTTATTCTACTTCGGTGACCTGCAGCAGATAGCCGATCTTGGCGATCTTGCCCCGGGTCTGGGAATTGTCGGGCTGAATCGTGGTCTGGCCGATCTTCCGCAGGCCAAAGGACTCAGCAGTAGCGATGTGCTTCTTAAGACGGCCGTTCAGGCTCTTAACAAGCGTGATTTTCAGATTAGCCATGTGAAATAGCCTCCTTAACCAACGATTTCGTCCACGGACTTGCCGCGGACGGCGGCGACCTGCTCAGGTCCGCGGAGGGACAGCAGGCCCTGCATGGTGGCCTTCACCACATTCTGCGGGTTGTTGGAGCGCAGGCACTTGGCGCAGATGTTGCGGATGCCAGCCGCCTCCATGACGGCACGGACAGCGCCGCCGGCAATGACGCCGGTGCCTTCGGGGGCGGGCTTCATCAGAACAGAGCCGGCACCGAAAATACCGATGACCTCGTGGGGGATGGTGGAGCCGTCCAGAGTGACCTTGACCATGTTCTTCTTGGCATCGGTGATGCCCTTCAGAATGGCCTCGGAGACCTCGGCGGCCTTGCCCAGGCCGTAACCCACGGTGCCCTTGCCGTCGCCCACGACGACCAGAGCGGAGAACTTCATAACACGGCCGCCCTTAACGGTCTTGGATACCCGGTTCAGGTAAACGACCTTCTCGATGAGCTCGGGGGCGTTGTTTTCACTTGCCTTATTGTAAGCCATTTCTTCTTCCTCCTGACTTAAAACTCGAGTCCGCCTTCGCGGGCGCCCTCAGCCAGGGCGGCAACACGGCCATGGTACACATAGCCGCCGCGATCGAAGACCACGACAGAGATGCCCTTGGCCTTGGCCCGCTCGGCCAGCATGGCGCCGACCTTCTTGGCAGCCTCGCAGTTGCCGGCGGCACCTTCAAATTCCTTGTCCAGGGTGGAAGCAGAAGCCATGGTAACGCCGTTCACATCATCGATGATCTGGGCGTAAATGTTCGCATTGCTGCGGAACACATTCAGGCGAGGTCTCTCGGGTGTGCCGGAGATCTTGCCACGCACTCTGGTGTGGCGCTTCAGACGCTGCGCATTCTTATCGATTTTCCGAACCATTTATGGCACACCTCCTAATTATTTCTTACCGCCGGCCTTACCGACCTTGCGGCGAATGACCTCAGTGGTATATTTGATGCCCTTGCCCTTGTAAGGCTCGGGAGGTCTCTTACCACGGACTTCCGCGGCAAACTGGCCGACGGCCTGCTTGTCGATGCCGTGGATAATGATCTTGTTGGGGTTGGGGACCTCAATGGTGATACCGGGGATCTCGTCCATGATGACCTCATGGGAGAAGCCCAGACGCATGACCAGCTGAGTGCCCTTCTTCTCCACACGGTAGCCGACGCCGTTGACGTCCAGCTCCTTGGAATAACCCTTCTCAACACCCTCGACCATGTTGTGCAGCAGGGTACGGGTCAGGCCGTGGAGGCTCTTGTTCAGGTGCTCGTCGTTGGGACGGGACACGGTAACAACGTTGCCCTCCTGCTTGATGATCATATCGTGATGGAAGGTCTGGGTCAGCGTACCCTTGGGGCCCTTGACGGTAACGACATTGCCATCAGCGATGGAAACCTCGACGCCTGCAGGTACGGTAATCGGCATCTTGCCAATTCTAGACATTCTGCTTACCTCCTTACCAGATGAACGCCAGGACTTCACCGCCGACGTGATTGGCACGAGCCTGCTTGTCGGTCATGACGCCCTTGGAAGTGGAAATGATGGCAATGCCAAGACCCTTCAGGACCTTGGGCAGCTCGTCAGCGCCGGCATAGGCACGCAGGCCGGGCTTAGAGACGCGGCGGAGGCCGGAAATGGCGGACTCCTTCTTGCCAACATACTTGAGAGTGATGTGGATGACGCCCTGGGTGCCGTTGTCTTCCACGGTGAAGGACTTGATATAGCCCTCATCCAGCAGGATCTGGGCAATCGCCTTCTTCAGGTTGGAAGCGGGCACATCAACGGTGTCGTGCTTTGCAGAGCTAGCGTTCCGGATTCTGGTCAGCATATCTGCTACGGGATCGGTGATTTGCATGTTGTTTTCCTCCTTTTAGAAGTTACGGGCTGAACCCGTTAAGACGCCGGAGTATCAGAGGAATGTGAGCCGCAGGCGGAGCCCCGGCTCCATCTTCCCCTGACTTCCGAAGTCCGTTTTACATTTCGATCAGATCTGTTTACCAGCTGGCCTTCCGAACGCCGGGAATCTGGCCCTTGTAGGCCAGCTCACGGAAGCAAATACGGCAGATGCCGTAGTCACGGAGATAGGCGTGGGGTCTGCCGCAGATCTTGCAGCGGTTATAGCGGCGGGTGGAGTACTTGGCCTCGGCCTGCTGCTTCAGGATCATAGCTTTTCTTGCCATCGTTCAAATCCTCCTCAATCAACCGTAGAACGGAGCGCCCAGCTGGGTCAGCAGCTCTTTGGCCTCTTCGTCGGTGGTAGCGGTGGTGCAGATGCAGATGTCCATGCCGCGGATCTTGTCCACCTTATCGTACTCGATCTCGGGGAAGATGAGCTGCTCCTTCAGACCGAAGGCGTAGTTGCCGCGGCCGTCGAAGGAGTTGGGGTTGATGCCCCGGAAGTCACGGACACGGGGCAGAGCCACGCCGAACAGCCGGTCCAGGAACTCGTACATCTTGTCGCCCCGGAGGGTGACCTTCACGCCAACGGTCTCGCCCTCACGGACCTTGAAGTTCGCGACGGACTTCCGGGCCTTGGTGGTGATGGGCTTCTGGCCGGTGATGGTGGCGATGTCCTTGCAGATGGCCTCGATCTCCTTAGCGTTGTTCTTGCTCTCGCCGCAGCCAACGTTAATGATGACCTTGTCCAGCTTGGGGATCTGCATCACGCTCTTGTAGCTGAATTTCTGCATCAGAGAAGGAGCGATCTCATTTACATACTTAACTTTCAAAGTTGCTGCCATTTCAATGCTCCTCCCACTTACATTTCAGCGCCGCACTTCTTGCAGACGCGAACCTTGGTGCCGTCCTCTTTGACGGTGTGGCCAACGCGGGTCGCCTTGCTGCACTTGGGGCAGACCAGCTGCACCTTGCACACGCGGATGGGAGTCTCCTTCTTCACGATGCCGCCGGTCTCGCCCTGGTTACGGGGCTTGGTGTGGCAGGTGGCGACGTTGACGCCCTCGACGATGACCTTGTTGTCCTCGGGCATGGCCACCAGGACCTTGCCCTGCTTGCCCTTATCCTTGCCGGACAGGACCACAATCGTATCATTCTTCTTAATGTTCATTTCTCGGGTCCCCCTTACACAACTTCGGGTGCCAGGGACAGAATCTTCATATAATCCTTATCCCGAAGCTCTCTGGCCACCGGCCCAAAGATACGAGTACCGCGGGGGTTCTTGTCGTCCTTAATGAGGACAGCGGCATTCTCGTCAAAGCGCACATAGGTGCCATCCTCACGGCGGACGCCCTTCTTGGTGCGGACGATAACGGCCTTGACAACGTCGCCCTTCTTCACGGTTCCGCCAGGCTGGGCCTTGCGGACGGAAGCCACGATCACATCGCCGATGTTGCCGAACTTACGCTTGGAGCCACCCAGCACACGAATGCAGTGGATCTCCTTAGCACCGGTGTTGTCGGCAACCTTCAAATAGCTTTCCTGTTGAATCATAGTTGTCGACCTCCTTACTCAGCCTTCTTGATGATCTCGACGAGTCTCCATCTCTTGTCCTTGGACAGGGGACGGCACTCCATCACGCGGACGGTATCGCCGACGCCGCACTCGTTGTTCTCGTCGTGGGCCTTCAGCTTGTAAGTCCGCTTCAGAATCTTCTTGTACAGAGGATGCTGGACGCTATCCTCAATCGCAACCACGATGGTCTTGTCCATCTTATCGGAGACGACCTGGCCAACTCTGGTTTTGCGGAAAGCTCTGGTATTTTCACTCATGTTCGCTTACCTCCTCAGATTTTGGTCTCGTTCTCACGAAGAATAGTTTTGATTCGGGCAATGTCCTTTTTCACAGCGTTGATCCGGACGGGGTTGTCCAGCTGGTTGGTCGCATGCTGCATCCGAAGGAAGAACAGATCCTTCTTCAAGTCCGCCAGCTTCTTCTCCAGATCCTCGGCAGACATGGTGCGAATTTCTTTCAGTTCCTTTGCCTTCATCTTATTCACCACCAATCTCAGTTACTGCCTCTTCCCGCTTGATGATCCGGGTCTTGATGGGCAGCTTGTGCTGGGCAAGACGGAGAGCTTCCCGAGCGATTTCCTCGGAGACGCCGCCGATCTCGAACATGACCTTCTGGTTCTTCACAACGGCCACCCAGGTCTCGGGCGCGCCCTTACCGGAACCCATACGAACACCAAGAGCCTTCTTGGTGATGGGCTTATCCGGGAAGATCTTGATCCAGACCTTACCGCCACGCTTGGTGTAACGGGTCATGGCCACACGAGCGGCCTCGATCTGGTTGCCGGTGATCCAGCCGGGCTCCAGAGCCTGGATCCCGTAGTCGCCGTAAGCGACCTTGTTGCCGCGGGAGGCGGTGCCGGTCATGCGGCCGCGCTGCACCTTGCGGTATTTGACTCTTTTGGGCATCAGCATTAGCGGTTGCCTCCTTCCCGACGATTGTAGTTTCTGTCGCCGTTCCGACGATCGCCATTGCGGCGGTCACCGTTCCGACGGTCACCATTCCGACGGTCACCGTTCCGACGATCCCGGCGAGCGGGTTCGGGAGCAGCGGCCCGGAGGGTGGTGTTCAGGACCTCACCCTTGTAGATCCAAACCTTCACACCGATGCGGCCGTAAGTGGTGGCAGCCTCGGCAAAGCCGTACTCGATGTCGGCGCGGATGGTCTGCAGGGGGATGGTGCCCTCATGATAGGACTCGGTACGGGCGATCTCAGCGCCGCCCAGACGGCCGGAGCAGGTGCACTTGATGCCCTTGGCGCCCAGCCGGGTAGCCTGCTGCATGGCCTTCTTCATGGCCCGGCGGAAGGAGATACGCTTCTCCAGCTGAGCGGCGATGTTCTCGGCCACCAGCTGCGCGTTCAGGTCGGGGCTGCGAACCTCAACGATGTTGAGGGCCACGGCCTTGCCCATCTTGGCTTCCACATCCTTACGCAGGTTCTCGATCTCTGCGCCGGCCTTGCCGATGACCACACCGGGGCGGGAGCAGAAAATGTTGATCTTAACTTTCTCGTTGTTTCTTTCGATCTCGATCTTGGCAATGCCGGCGGAGTACAGCTTGTTCTTCAGGTACTTGCGGATGTTGTAATCCTCGACCAGAAGATCGCCGACCTTATCGTTCCGGGCATACCAATGAGAGTCCCAATCCTTGATCACGCCAACGCGCAGTCCGTGGGGATTAACTTTCTGACCCATAGTTACCTCCTGCTTAAGCCTTCTCGCTCACACCGATGGTGATGTGAGTGGTTCTCTTGAGAATCCGATTGTAACTACCCTTAGCACGGGGCATGCCGCGCTTCAGCGTGGGGCCGGGGTTGGCAACGCAGGTAGAAATATACAGCTTCTCAGCATCCATCTGATTGTTGTGCTCGGCGTTTGCCACAGCACTTTTCAGGAGCTTGAGCATGGGCTCACAAGCAGCCTTGTTGGTCATCATCAGGTAGGCGTTTGCGGTCTTTACGTCCTTGCCCCGGATCATGTCGCAGACGAGACCCACCTTACGGGGAGACATCCGGACATATTTCACATGTGCTAAAACTTCCATTCCGGTTCCTCCTTACTTCGTATTGGTGGTCTTGCTGCCAGAGTGACCACGGAAGGTTCTGGTCGGCACGAACTCACCCAGCTTGTGGCCAACCATATCCTCGGTCACGTAGACGGGCACATGCTTGCGGCCGTCATGGACAGCGATGGTGTGACCCACGAAGGAGGGGAAAATGGTAGAGGCTCTGGACCAGGTCTTCAGGACCTTCTTTTCGCCGGCCTTGTTCAGCTCTTCAACACGCTTGTACAGCTCGGGAGCAACAAAGGGGCCTTTTTTAATACTTCTGCTCATCTAAATTCCTCCTTACTTGCTGTTTCTGCGCTTGACGATGAACTTGTTGGTGGGGTTCTTACCCTTCCGGGTCTTGTAGCCCAGAGCCGGCTTGCCCCAAGGAGTGACAGGGCCGGGACGGCCAACAGGAGCACGGCCTTCGCCGCCGCCGTGGGGGTGATCGTTGGGGTTCATGACAGAACCACGGACGGTGGGACGGATACCCATGTGGCGGGTACGGCCGGCCTTGCCGATGTGGATGTTCTCATGATCCAGGTTACCCACCTGGCCGATGCAGGCAGTGCAGTTCATACGGACATAACGCACTTCGCCGGAGGGCAGACGAACCTGAGCCAGCTCGCCGTCCTTGGCCATGAGCTGAGCAGCCACACCGGCGGAACGCACCAGCTGTGCGCCGCGGCCGGGCTGAAGCTCGATGTTGTGAATGATGGTACCAACGGGAATGTTGGCAATGGGCAGGCAGTTGCCGGGCTTGATGTCAGCGTCGGCGGAGGAGACGACCTTCATGCCGGCCTTCAGGCCGTTGGGGGCCAGAATGTACCGGAGCTCGCCGTCCTCATACTTCACCAGAGCGATGAAGGCGCTGCGGTTAGGATCGTACTCCAGACGGACGACCTCGGCGGTCATATCCACCTTGTCGCGCTTGAAGTCAATGATGCGGTACTTGCGCTTGTTGCCGCCGCCGCGATGGCGGACGGTGATTCTGCCGTAGCTGTTGCGACCGGAATTCTTCTTCAGGGTCTCAACCAGGCTACGCTCGGGGTTTGCCCGCTTGTCTACGCCGTCGAAGCCGGAAACGGTCATGTTTCTTCTGGACGGGGTATAGGGCTTAAATGTTTTAACAGACATTTCGCGTACGCTCCTTTATTGAGATTTGGATCAGACCATACCCTCGAAGAACTCGATGGTCTTGGAATCGGCGGCCAGCTTCACCATGGCCTTCTTGTAAGCGGCCCGGCGGCCCTCAGGGGCATTGCCATTGCGCTTCTTCTTGCCGTCCATGCGGACGGTGTTGACCTTCTGGACCTTAACGCCGAAGATCTCCTCGATAGCCTTGCGGATCTCCACCTTGTTGGCGTCCACGTCTACATAAAAGACGTACTTCTTGTCCGCCACAGCCTCCATGGACTGCTCGGTGATGACAGGCTTCTTTACGATGTCGTAAGCGCTCTTCATTAGGCGAATACCTCCTCGATCTTTGCCAGGGCAGCCTGATCGACCACGAACTTCTTGGCCTTCAGGATGTCATAGACATTGATAAGATTGGCGAAGGTGACCATGCAGCCGGGGATGTTCCGGCCGGACTTCACCACGATCTCGTCTGCCTCGGCGGTAACCACCAGGGTCTTGCCCTGGCAGCCGACAGCGGACAGGAACTTCTGGAACACAGAGGTCTTGATCTCGTCCATGTGGATGGAGTCGATGACCACGATGTCCTCGGAAGCGGCCTTGGCGCTGAGCACGCTCTTCAGAGCCAGACGCTTGGCCTTCTTGTTCAGGGTGTAGCTGTAATCCCGGGGCTTGGGGGCGAACACGATGCCGCCGTGGGTCCACTGGGGGGCGCGGGTGCTGCCCTGAC
>CAKTNP010000016.1 GCA_934589155.1 uncultured Oscillospiraceae bacterium
TGAAACAGGAAACGGCGTGACCGAAGCCACGCCGTTCCTGAGAAAATACGATATTACTTTCTTATGACCCCCGACCTCAAGGCCGGGAATTTTTTTGCCTATTGGGGAATTGCCCTTTCCATTTTCGACGTTTTATTGTAAAATAAAGAATATGGCTCCCGGTCCCTCTTCGGAATAGAATATAGGGGAGGGATCGTTATGTTCTGGGAGCTTTTTTTGTGGTTTTCCGCAGCCTTGGGCCTGGTCACCCTGTGCTGGGTGATCCTGGGTTTTCTGCTTCGCCCCTGGCCCAGAGAGCTGCACCTGGTCATGGACCTGGAAAAGATACCGGAGGACCGGTGGGAGCATACCCTGCGTTGCCTTCGATGGCTGTGGGACCTGGGCCTTTTGCCGGGCCGGGTCCTTCTTCGGAACTGGCTCCGGGCCGGGCCCCTGGCCTGCCGGATTCTGAGGGAATACCCCTTTACAAAATTAGAGGGCGAGGAAACGCCCCATGAGGAGGAATAGCCTTGGCGGATATGGAATTGGAGCTGCTGCAGGGCACGGTATCCGCCGTGGTGTTCCAGAATCCGGAGAACGGTTATGCCGTTCTCCGGCTCAGCCAGCCCGGCGGCGAGCCCGTCACGGTGGTGGGGACCATCCCCATGCCCGTGGTGGGGGAGCGGCTCATGGTCACCGGCAAGTGGACCAGCCACAGCTCCTACGGGCGCCAGTTCGAGGCGGAATTTCTGGAGCGGCTGCTGCCGGAGACCAAGACGGAGATTCTGGGATACCTGTCCGCCCGGACCGTGAAGGGCATCGGTCCCAAGCTGGCGGCCCGGATCGTGGACCGGTTCGGGGACGAGACTCTGAAAATTTTGGAGCGGAGCCCGGAGCGATTGGCGGAGATCTCCGGAATCTCGGCGGAAAAGGCCAGATCCATCGGCCAGTACTTCCGCCAGATGACGGGAATGCGGAGTCTGATGGAATTTCTGACCCTTCACCATCTGCCCGGGGAACTGGCGGTGAAGCTCTATAAGCTCTATGGGGATACGGCCATGGAGACCGTGTATGAGGACCCCTATCTGCTCTCCGGCCCCGGCCTTGACGGGGACTTCGGACTGGTGGACCGGTTCGCCATTGAGATCGGTATGGAATCCGACGATCCCCGCCGGATCGAGGCGGGGCTTCGGTTCGAGCTTCGGTATAACCTAAACGGCGGACACACCTTCCTGCCGGAGGAGAAGCTGCTTTTGGCCACGGCCCAGCTTCTCTCCATTGACCGGGAGGATGCCGCCGCCCGGCTGGAGCCCCTGGAGGAGCAGGGCAGACTGGTCCGCCGGACCCTGGCGGGGATCCCGGTGGTGTACCTGCCGGAATTGTATGAGGCGGAGACCTACCTCCGGGACCGGATCGGCGCCATGGCGGCCCGGACCGTTAAGACTCCGGCGGGGCTTTCCCGGCTGGTCCGCCAGGCCGCCCGGGATAACGACATTCAATATTCGCCCCGGCAGGAGGAGGCCATCTGTCAGGGAGTGTCCAACGGCATCCTGCTGATCACCGGCGGCCCCGGCACCGGCAAGACCACCATTCTAAAGGGCCTGCTGGACGTACTGGACCAGTTGGGGGAAAAGACCCTGCTGGCGGCCCCCACCGGCCGGGCGGCCAAGCGCCTGTCGGAGGTGACGGACAAGCCTGCCTCCACCATCCACCGGCTTTTGGAGACGCAGTTGGACCCGGAAACCGGTCTCATGGTATTTCAAAAGGATGAGGACCAGCCTCTGGACGCCGCGGTGGTGGTGGTGGACGAGTGCTCCATGGTGGATGTGCTGCTGATGAACAGCCTCCTGCGGGCGGTGCCGGAACGGGCCCGGCTGATCCTGGTGGGTGACCCGGACCAGCTGCCTCCCGTGGGCCCCGGCTGCCCTTTTTCGGATATGATCCGCAGCGAGCGGGTACCCCTTGTGCGGCTGACGGAGATCTTCCGCCAGGCCCAGCAGAGCCTGATCGTCATGAACGCCCACCGGGTGAACCGGGGGGAGCTGCCGGACCTTGCCACCCGGGACCGGGACTTTTTCTTTCTGCGCCGCCGGGCGGAGGAGACTGCGGCTCAGACCATCGTGGATCTGGTGTCCCAGCGCCTGCCCAAAAACATGGGCATCCCCGCGTCGGAGATCCAGGTCTTGTCCCCCACCCGAAAGGGCGGCTGCGGCACGGCCCGGCTCAACGCCATGCTCCAGGCGGCCCTGAATCCCCCGTCTCCCGACAAACGGGAGAAAAAAACCGGAGAAATTTTGTTCCGGGAAGGGGATAAGGTGATGCAAATCCGGAACAACTATGATATACTATGGAAGAAATCTGACGGCTCCGCCCTGGGAACGGGGATCTTCAACGGGGACATCGGAGTGATCCTGGACATTGATCTCAATATGGAGACGGTGCAGATTCGGTTCGACGACCGGATCGCCGAATACTCCTTTGATATGCTCTCGGAGCTGGAGCCCGCCTATGCCGTCACCGTACATAAGAGCCAGGGCAGCGAATACCGGGCCGTGGTCCTGGCGGTGTATTCCGGCTCTGCCTATCTTCTGACCCGCAGCGTACTCTATACCGCCATCACCCGGGCCCGGGAGCTTCTGGTCCTGGTGGGCCGGGAGGAAGTGGTGGAGACCATGACCGCCAATGAAAAGCGCAGCCGCCGGTATTCCGGCCTGAAGCTGCGGCTCCAGGGGAAGGATCAATGAGGGCCCTTCAGTGGCTGCTGGCCCGGTTGTTTCCGCCGAAGTGCGTGCTGTGTCAGAGGGTCCTGGCCTCGGAGGAGACGGATCTGTGCGGACCCTGCCGCCTGGGCCTTCCCGCGGCGGACCGGATCGATGCTCCGGTGCGCTATACCAACGGCTGTACCGCCGCCCTGTATTATGAGGGAAAGGTCCGGGAAAGCATTCTGCGCTATAAATTCTCCGGAAAAAGCGGCTACTCCGCCGCCTTCGGCCGGATCCTGGGCACCCGGATCCTCCGGGACTTCTCCCAGGGCTTTGATCTTGTGACCTTTGCCCCGGTCAGCGCCAGGCGGCGACGAAAGCGGGGCTATGATCAGGGGGAGCTGCTGGCCCGGGCCGTCGGCCGGGAGCTGGGGATCCCCGCCGAACGAACCTTGAAGAAAATACGAAACAACCCGGCCCAGTCCGGGATCCGGGACGCCGCCCGGCGTCGGGCCAATGTGGCCGGTGTTTACCGGCTTGCGGGCCGGGATCCCCGGGGACTGCGGATCCTGCTGGTGGACGACGTGCTGACCACCGGCGCCACACTGTCCGAGTGCGCCCGGGTATTGCAGACGGCGGGAGCGGCTTCCGTGACCGTCGGGGCCCTTGCCTGCGGGCGGCCCAAAAACAAGAGGTGATACGATGCGACTGTTTTCCAACGACCTGGGCGTGGACCTGGGTACTGCCAATGTTCTTATCTATGCGGACCAGCGGGGCATTGTCCTGCGGGAGCCGTCCATGGTGGCCATCGACCGGAACACCAGCAAGATCTTGAAGGTGGGCGCCGATGCCCGGAATATGATGGGACGGACTCCCGGCAACGTGGTGACCATGCGGCCTTTGAAGGACGGCGTCATTACGGACCATGAAATGACGGAGAAAATGCTGGAGGAGTTCTTCCGCAAGGTCATTAAGTACTCTCTGGTGAAGCCCCGTGTCATTGTCTCCGTGCCCTCCAGCGTGTCGGAGATCGAGGAGCGGGCGGTTATCAACGCCGCTATGGAGGCCGGTGCCCGCCGGGTGTACCTGATCGAGGAGCCCTTGGCCGCGGCCCGGGGCGCCAACCTGGATATTTCCGGCCCCGGGGGCCATATGGTGGTGGACATCGGCGGCGGCACCACGGATATTGCGGTGCTGACCATGAACGCCGTGGCCGTGTCCAACTCTGTGAAGGTGGCGGGCGACAGCTTTGACGAGGCCGTCATTCGCCTGGCCCGGCGGCGCTACGGCGTGGTCATCGGGGCCTCCACCGCCGAGGATGTGAAGATCAACATCGGCTGCGTGGTGAAGCGGCCGGAGAATCTGGCCATGACCGTCACCGGCCGTGACCTGAAAACGGGCCTGGCCCGGGAAATCACCCTGCAGTCCGACGAGCTGCGGGAGGAAATGTATAAGACCGCCCGGCGGATCCTGGACGCCATCATGACGGTGCTGGAGCGGACCTCCCCGGAGCTGGTGGCGGATGTGGCCTCCGGCGGCATTGTCCTGACGGGAGGCGGCAGCCAGCTCTACGGCATGGACCAACTCATTGCGGAAAAGACCCAGATGCCCTGCACCATTGCCGATGACGCGGCCTCCTGCGTGGCCCTGGGCTGCGGCAAGTGCCTGGAGTGGCTGAACCACATGACCGAGGGCCCCATCAACATCGCCCGGAAACGTTTGCTGCGGAATTAACGGCTGCGCCGCGGGAATTGTTCCTGCGGCGCATTTCCCTGCCCGGGGCAGGAACATAGAAAGAAAAGGCGGGTTAGTATGAAGATCATCCATTTAATCTCCGGCGGCGATGTGGGCGGAGCCAAGACCCACGTGCTGTCGCTGCTCCAGGGCCTCTGCCGGGACAATCAGGTGCTTCTGACCTGCTTTATGGAGGGGGACTTCTCCCGGGACGCGGAGAAGCTGGGGATCCCCGTGAAGATCATGTCCTCCAGAAATCTGCCCCGGGTCTGCCATGATTTGGTGAAGCTCATCCGGCAGGAGCAGTTCCAGGTGGTCCACTGCCACGGCTCCCGGGCCAATCTCATGGGGGCCCTGATCCGGGACCGGATCTCCGTTCCCATTGTGACCACCATCCACAGCGACCCGAAGCTGGATTACATGGGCCGGCCCATGGCCAACCTGGTCTACGGCAGGAGCAACGCCTGGGCCTTAAAGCGCCTGCGCTACCGGGAGGGGGTCTCCGGCCCCACCTGCGAGATGCTGACGGAGCGGGGCTTTTCGCCGCTGCACACCTTTGAGATCTGCAACGGCGTGGATTTCTCCGACCTGACCGCCCCCGTGGACCGGCAGACCTTCCTGGATTCCCTGGGCCTGAGCCGGGAGGAAAATTCCGTGGTCTTCGGCATCGCCGCCCGGATCTCCCCGGTGAAGGACATGAAGACCCTGGTCCGGGGCTTTGCCAAGGCGGCGGAGCAGGAGCCGGGGATCCGGCTCATCATCGCCGGAGACGGTGAGGAGCGGCCGGAGCTGGAAAAGCTGGTGGGGGACCTGGGCCTCCGGGACAAAGTTGTTTTTGCGGGCTGGCTGACGGATACGGCCAGCTTCTACAACGCCATTGACGTGAACGTGCTGACTTCCCTGTCCGAGGGCTTTCCCTACGCCATTCCCGAGGGAGCCCGGATGCGCTGCGCCACCATCGCCACCAACATCGGCGGCATCCCCCAGGTGGTCCACCAGGAGGAGACGGGGCTCCTGTTTCGTCCCGGGGATACAGACGCCCTGGCGGAATGGATGCTGCGCCTGGCCCGGGATGGGGACCTGCGCCGCCGCCTGGGCGACGCCATTTTCGAGTACGTCCGGGAGCATTACTCCCTGGAGGCCACCTGCCGCCGCCAGATGGAGATCTATGAGAAGATCTTCCGGCTGGAAGAGCGCCGGGACCTGCCTCGGGACGGGGTGGTGATCTGCGGCTCCTATGGCAACGGCAATGCGGGAGACGATACCATTTTGAGATCCATCGTGCATCAGCTTCGGGAGAAGGACCCCTTGCTTCCCATCTGCGTCATGTCCCGGACTCCGTCGGCGACGGCGAAGCAGACCGGCGCCGACAGCGTGTACAGTTTTTCTCTGCTGCGGGCCATGGGCCGAATGCGCCGGGCGGCCATGTTCATTTCCGGCGGCGGCAGTCTGATCCAGGATGTGACCAGCACCAGGAGCCTTCTGTATTACCTGTTCACCATCCGCCTGGCCCACCGGCTGGGCTGCCGGGTCATGATGTACGGCTGCGGCATCGGCCCCGTGCGGCGTCGGATGAACCGGGCCCTGTCGGGCCGGGTGCTGAACGGCTCCGTGGATTACGCCACCCTGCGGGATCCGGACTCCCTGCAGGAGCTGCGGGACCTGGGGGCCGCCCGGGTCCGGGCCCGGGTCACGGCGGATCCGGCCCTGCTGTTGGAGACCGAGGATGAGAAAATCCGGGAGTACCTGAAAAACGCGGGGATCCGCCCCGATGGGAAGTACTGCCTCTTTGCCCTGCGGCCCTGGAAACTGGAGCGGCGGCAGTTGGCGGCCTTTGCGGCGGCGGCGGACTACGCCTACGACTCCTACGGCATGACCCCGGTGTTCTTTATGATGGAGCCCGCCAAGGACCGGGAGATCACGGAGCGGGTGGCCGCCAAGGTGGGGGTGCCCTATGTGATCCTGCCGCCCCTGGAGGATGACAGCGCCATCTGCGCTCTCATGTGCCGGATGAAGCTGGTGGTGTCCATGCGGCTCCACGCCCTGATCTTTGCCGCCAGCCAGGGGATCCCGGTGGTAGGCATCGCCTACGACCCCAAGGTCAGCAGCTTCCTGGACTATATGGGCCAGGAGTGCTGCCTGCTGCCCGGGGAGATCACCGACGGGAACCTGCTGGATCAGATGGACGCGGCCATTTCCGGGGAAGCCGCCACGGAGGCCATTGTGGTCCGCATGCGGGCCCTGGCCGCTCAGAACGGAGAGATCGCCTGGAGCCTGCTCACGGGCAACCATGGAGAAATTTGAAATGGAGCTTTGGGACAGTTACGATAACCGGGGGAACCGGATCCCCGGGGAGACCCTGGTCCGGGGAGAGCCTGTGCCGGAGGGCCGCTTTCACCTGGTGTGCGAGGTCCTGGTCCGGCATCGGGACGGCACCTATCTTCTCATGCGGCGGGACCCCGGAAAGCACTACGGCGGCTTTTGGGAGGCCACGGCCGGCGGCTCCGCCCTGCGGGGGGAGGCCGCTCTGGACTGCGCCCTGCGGGAGCTGCGGGAAGAGACCGGCATCCGGGCGGAAGATCTGACGGAGCTGGGCACCGTGATCCATCGGGGCCATCGGACCATTTATACGGAGTTCCTGTGTGAAACGGACTGGGACAAAACCGCCGTGACCTTACAGGATGGAGAGACCGTGGCCTTCCGCTGGGTCAGGAAAGAAGAATTCCGGACCCTGGACAGAACCAATTTGGTCACCACCAGAATGCAGATATTTGTACCGGAACTGCGAAAATAAAGACAAGGGCGTGGACCGCGTTTGCGGTCCACGCCCTTTGTGCAGTTAGGGGATGATCTTGCTGGCCTTCAGATACCGCTCCTCTTCGGAGAATACACAGCCGCAGTATTTCTGCATGTAAAAGCCCAGCTCCCGGGCCCGTTCCTGGCCTGCCCGGAAATAAGGGCGGAAGTCCCGGTATAGGAAGGTGACGCCGTACTCTGCGGCGGCCCGCTCCGCCACCTCCCGCATGAGCTCGTGCTTCTGATAGGGGCTGATGAACAGGGAGGAGGTGAAGCTGTCAAAGCCTCCCTCCTTGGCGGTCCTGGCCGCCTCAAACAGCCGCATTTCATAGCACTTGACGCAGCGGTTCGGAATGTCCTCTGCCACCGCCCGGACAAAGGGCCGCAGGCCGTAGTCGTTTTTCTCGATAAGGGGCAATTCAATGGTCCCGGCATAGTCCCGGAGACAGTTCCGCCGGGACCGATATTCCGTAAAGGGATGAATATTGGGGTTGTACCAGAACCCCGTGACCTCAAAATGCTCCCCCCGCAGCACGTCGATGCACTGGTTGGCGCAGGGGGCGCAGCAGATATGCAAAAGCGTTTTCAACCTGGGATCCCTCCTTGTAGTCTGGCTCCATTATACCACGGCCCCGATGCTTACGCAAATTTTTCTGTGGACAAAGCCCCGGCGCAATGCTATCATTAGTGTAAAAAAGGGCGAAAGGATGATGTTCATGTCAACCTACACAGAGAGCTATGCCGGAAAGATCAGCCGCCGTCTTTTGACAAAAAAGCGGGTCATTGAGGCCGCCTCGGGACGGCAGAAGGCGGACCTGGTGCTGAAAAATGCGTCCTTTGTGAACGTATTTTCCGGGGAACTGAGCCACGGGGACATTGCCGTGGCGGAAGGACTGATCGTGGGCATCGGCGATTATGAGGGCATTGAGGAAGTGGATGTCCAGGGCCTGGTGGTCTGCCCCGGCTTTCTGGATGCCCATATCCATCTGGAGAGCTCCTTGGTGAGTCCCAAGGAGTTCGCCCGGGCGGTGCTGCCCCACGGTACCACCACTGTTATTACGGATCCCCATGAGATCACCAACGTCATGGGTACCGACGGCATCGACTATATGCTGGAGGCCACCGAGGGCTTGCCTCTGGACGTGCATTTTATGATCCCGTCCTGCGTCCCTGCCACCCCTATGGACGAGGCCGGGGCACGGCTGGACTACCGGGCCATTGATTCTTTCTTTGAGCATCCCCGGGTCCTGGGTCTGGCGGAAATGATGAATTACCCCGGCGTCATCGGCGGGGACCAGGAGACCGTGGCCAAGATCGTGGCCTCCCAGGCCCATCATAAGAAGATCGACGGCCACGCTCCCGGCCTTACGGGCAAGGATCTGGACGCCTACATTGCCGCCGGTGTGTATTCGGACCATGAGTGCGCCGATGTGGAGGATGCTCTGCGGAAGCTGCGCCGGGGCCAGTTCATTATGATTCGGGAGGGCACCGCTGCCCGAAACCTGGAGGCCCTCATGCCTCTGCTGACGGAAAAATACTACGACCGGTGTATGTTCTGTACCGACGACAAGCACCCCAGCGACCTGTTGGAAAAGGGCCACATCGATTACATCGTCCGGGAGGCCGTGGCCCGGGGCTGCGACCCCATTATGGCGGTTCAGGTGGCCTGCCACCACGCCGCCCGGTATTTCCTGCTGAACAACCGGGGGGCCATCGCTCCCGGCTACCTGGCGGATTTTGCCGTGGTGGACAATCTCCGGGACTTCAATGTGGTGAAGGTGTTCAAGCGGGGCAAGCTGGTCTGCCAGGATGGCCATGTGGTGGACTTCCCGGAGCCGAAGATTGGGGATTACCTCCAAGCCCGGGCCCACGACACCTTCCATTTGGAGCATCTGACCCCGGAGGACTTCGTAGACAGTCGCCCCCGGGGCGTCATCGGTATGGTCCCCGGCCAGATTGTCACCACGGACAACGGCTATTCTGATCGGGTGGATACGGAGCGGGACATTTTGAAGATCGCCGTGGTGGAGCGCCACAGGAACACCCATCATATCGGCATCGGCTATATTCAGGGCTACGGCCTGAAGCAGGGCGCCGTGGCCACCTCCGTGGCCCATGACAGCCACAATATCATTGTGGTGGGCGCCAACGAGGCGGATATGGCTTTTGCCGCCAATCGGGTGGCGGAGAACCGGGGCGGCATCGTGGTGGTAAAGAATGGCCGGGTCCAGGCAGAGCTGGCCCTGGAGATCGCCGGCCTTATGAGTGAGGATACCCTGCCCCATGTGAACGAGAAGCTGGAAAATGCCAAGGCTGCGGCCCACGCCCTGGGTGTCGGCGATGGCATCGACCCCTTTATGACCCTGTCCTTTATGTCTCTGCCTGTGATCCCCACCCTGCGGCTCACCACCCGGGGGGTGCTGGACGTGGCAAAGCAGCAATATATTTAATGGAGGAACGTGCAATGCAGTATCGGAAAATGGGAAATACGGGCCTGACCCCTTCTGCCCTGGGCTTCGGCATGATGCGTCTGCCCCGGGGAGAGGACGGCAAGTTCGACCAGGAGGAGTCCACCCGGCTCCTCCGCTGGGCCATTGACAACGGACTGACCTATGTAGACACGGCCTATACCTATGAGACCAGCGAGGTGGTCACCGGCAACGCCCTGCGGGACGGTTACCGGGAGAAGGTAACCCTGGCCACCAAGGCCCCGGTTTATGCCTTTAAGTGCGAGGAGGATTTCGACCGGATCCTGGACGAGCAGCTCTCCAGACTTCAGACTGACCACATCGATTGCTACCTGCTCCATGCCCTGAACCGGGAGACCTGGCACGACAACGTGCTGAAATACAACGTGCTGGAGCACATGAAGGCTGCCAAGGCCGCCGGCAAGATCCGGCACATGGGTTTTTCCTTCCACGATAACCTGGACGTGTTTCAGGAGATTCTGAACGGCTTCGACGGCTGGGAATTCTGTCAGATCCAGCTGAATTATCTGGATACCGGCTATCAGGCAGGCATTGCGGGCCTGGAACTGGCGGCCTCCCGGGGTCTGGGCGTGGTCATCATGGAGCCTCTGCGGGGCGGCAAGCTGGCCCAGGTGCCGGACCAGGTGGCGAAGATCTTCGGGGAGAAGAATCCCGTGGAGGCCGGTCTGGACTTCCTGTGGGACCGGCCCGAGGTTTCCGTGGTCCTGTCCGGCATGGGCAATGAGCAGATGATCCGGGACAATATGACCTATGCCGCCAGGTCCGGGGTCCACATGCTGACGGCGGAGGACCGGGAAAAATACGAAAAGGCGGCGGAATTCTTCCGCAGTGTGGACAGCATCCCCTGCACGGGCTGCGGCTATTGCAGCGTCTGTCCCATGGACATTGCCATTCCCGAGTCCTTTGCGGCATACAACCGGATCCAGCTCTCCGGCAACGTCCGGGCCGAGCGCCCTGCCTATGACGCCCTGGACAGCCGCTGTCCCAACAACTGTGTGGAATGCCACACCTGTGAGGAGCGGTGCCCCCAGCACATCGCCATTCCGGAAGAGCTGAAAAAGGTCGTCAAGCTCTTCAAGGGCGAGTGATAAGACATATCAAAAGCGCTCCGCAGTTGTGAAACCCTGCGGAGCGCTTTTTGCAGTCATTTGGCGGCTCGCCGGATGATACCGCATTGCCCCAGGAGGTAATAGCAGCGGTCATAGTAAAGATCTACGATCGTGCTGCCGTCGGCGGCGATGGTAATGTCCTTGTCATAATTCAGAGCCGTAAAGCCCTCGGGGCAGCGGATCATTTATAAAACAGCGGCCCCTCGGTGCCGAAAACGGTACCAAGGGGCCGCATTTTATAAATTATGGATCAATAGCGGACCAGGATCCATTGATCCCACAGCCGCCGCAGACGGCTCCGCTTTTTCAGCTCCGTCACCAGGACATCCCGGAATCGGAACAGGGGCTGGAGCTCCTGCCGTGTCAGATGGTGCTGACTGAATCGTGCTTTCTGAGCAAGCTCCGTCAGTTCCCGGGGCACAGGGGCCTTCAGGGCCTTGGCCAGGCGGCTCAGCCGCAGATACAGCCGGACAGCTGCCCGGTTTTCGTCCATCTGGCGCAGCAGCCGCCGCCGCAGGGACAGGATGGCTATTCGCCGCAGATACAGGGCCGCCAGGATCCCCAGGGGCCACAGCACATAGGGCAGGATTCTTTGGACCGCGGTCCAGACCCGGGCCCAGAGGCCGGGGCCGATGTTTCCGGTGCCCGTCCCGTCTCCGGGGCCGCCGGGGAGCTGACCACCGGAGGAGCTGGGCTCCGTAGCCCCGGAGGGCAGACGTTCCCCCCGGGAGGGCTCCGTGGCGCCGGCCCCGGTGCTGTCAACGACGGTTTCCTCAATTGCCGGCGTGGTGGTCTTCACCACGGCAGGCTCGGTGGGCTCGGTTGCCTCGGATTCCGGCTCCGTGACGACGGGCTCCGTGACGGAAGCCGCGGGGAGGCTCCCGGACCAACCTGCGCTGGCGCTGCCGGGGGTGGATTCCAAGGGGACCCAGCCCAGGCCCGGCAGATAGAACTCCGCCCAGGCGTGGGCATCGTCGGTGGTCACCGTGGTCCACTGCCCCCGCTCCGTCCGGACCAGATATCCGGCCACATACCGGGCGGGGATGCCCATGGCCCGGAGTAGGGCCACGGTGGCGGAGGCAAAGTGGACGCAGTAGCCCGTGTCGCTGCGGTTGAGGAACCACAGCACGAAGTCCTGGCCCACCGGCATTTTCGCCGTGTTCAGATCATAGCTTGCGCTGGACCGGACATAGTCCGCCACGGCAAAGGCCTGGGCCGCCCGGTCCGGGATCCCCAGGGCGGTACCGGTGACTTGATCCAGCCCTTCTTGCTGGATGATCTTGGTAAGCCCCCGCCGGGTCCTGGCGGGCAGGGTGGTGTAGTGCTCCTGGGCAAAGGCGCTGTACGCCTCGTTGGCCCGGACCCAGTCGCCCATGGTGTTCTGGCGCAGGGCGGTGGAGGGCACGGAATAGCTCTTCCCGCTCCACTCCTCCAGATCCTTCAGGGAGGAGGACTGATAGGTGCTCATGGCCTGGAGCACCTGCAGGGCGTCCCCCTGGGGCCCCGTGGGATTCCACCCCGTTTCTCCGTAAAACACGGTGTATTGCCAGAGATCTTCGGTATTTTTCAAACAAATGTCATAGCATTGGGCGCCACTTTCCCCTTTGGACCGGACCTGGGTCGGGTCATAGGGAGCATAGATCACGCTGGAAGCGCCGTTGGTGCGGATGCCGACGGACCGCTCCTCCAGGACCCACAGAGGCCCGGCGTTCCAGTTCGCGACGCTGGCCTTGGCCTGGTCCCGGCCGGAAATGGTCTCCCAGGAGGTACCGGTGTAATTGCCAAGGGACGCGCCCCGGAGATAGAGCGACCCGTTCCGGCCGGAGAGCACCGTCATGACCTCCTGGCCCGTGTTGACCTTTGGCCCCACGCTGCGCAGGTTGACGGCGGAGGTGTTGAAATAGGCCGCCAGCTGGGCGGTGGAAAATTCCAGGTTCCCGTTTTCCATAGTCAGAAACGGGAGCCGCGCCAGGGCGTTCATGACCTGCCCCTCCAGGCCGTCGGACCAGGCGGAGCGCACATATCCGGCCTGGGGATTGGCGGCGAACAGCACTCCCAGCGCCAGCCCCACCGGCAGGGCCAGCCGCAGCAGAAAGCCTCCGGCGTCGCCGCCGCTGCGCCGGGTCCCCTGAGTCAGGACCAGGAGCAGGAGCCCCGCCAGCATCAGAAGAATGGGCAGCGCCCCGGAGAAGTTGGACAGATCCAGACAGCACAGCACCAGGCTGCACAGGCACAGCCCCACGGCGGGAAACAGGGTCCGCCGCCGCAGCAACGTCCACTGGATGCAGAGCTCCGTGAGGAGCCCCGCCAGGAGGAACACGGCGGTGACCTCCGCCTTCGGCCCCGGCCCGGCGCCGATGTCCAGGGGCGCAAAGCTGCCGTAGGCCCGGCTGTACTTTTCGGACAGCTCCAGTACCGTGTAGCGCAGGCCGTTCCACAGATCCTTCCGCAGGAAAAAGCCCGCGGTCAACAGAAAAAGCCAGAACAGGAGCCACACCGGCGCCTGCCGCTTGGGATAGAACAGCAGGGGCAGGGCAAAGGCCCCCAGGGTCAGAGTAATAACAAGAAGCCCCCCATTGTGGGCTAAGGAAAAGGCGGAAATGGGGGCCAGGACCACGCCCAGGCCAATGAGCAGGGAGGTTAGCACGGCGGAGGCGTACTCCGCCCAGGAAAATTTTCTCATACCCGTCCCTCCTTCGGCAGGGGCCGGATGGCGTAGAGCCAGGCGCTTTGGGAGGACCGGGGCGCCGCTCCGCCGGACCAGGGCCGGATCTCCGGCAGCCGGCCCAGCAGCTCCGAGATCAGCCGGTCCAGGGCCTCGGTGCTGCACACCTTGGCGTTGACGGTGTCGTTTTCCCCGCAGGCGCAGAGCACCCGGTGGGCGATGCCCTGATCCAGGAGCCAGCGGGACAGATACAGCAGCTGCCCCAGGCAGCTGTCCGCCTCGTCTCCTACGCCCCGGAGGGCGAGAAACAGGATCACGTCCCGGCGGATCTCCTCTTGGGCCTCCCGGACGATGAGCTTGTCCGTCTTGGCCGACAGTTTCCAGTGCACGTCCCGCATGGGATCCCCCGGCCGATAGTCCCGAAGCTCATGGACCTCGGCGTAGCCCCCTCCGGCCTTGGGCCGCAGGGGCGGAGACAGAAGCTTGGTCACATCGGGCAGGGGCTCCGGAGCAATGGGGTCGGGCCAGACCTCCACACACAGGGGCTCCGGCGGCTTTTGGGGCAGATAAAAGAGCCCGAGATAATCCAGGATCCGCAGGCTTTTGATCCGGATCCGGGTTTTGGTGCAGTGGCCCGTGTCCAGGGGCAGGGCCATGGCCCCCTTCAGCAGGGTCCGGCGGCTCCGCTTTTTCGTTTGAGAGACCAGCCGCACATAGCACCGGCCCGCCGGGACCTTGGTGTCCAGCCGGAGCCGGGCCCCGGCCGGCTGGCCCAGGGCCGTCCGGCCGGGACCCTCCAGCCGCACCTTGGCGGAGAGCCACAGGGGCAGGGACAGCAACAGAGAGAACAGGGGAAGTCCTGCCGCGGCCAGCAGCAAAAACCAGGACAGCCACAGGGGATAATACATATGAAACACCAGGGCGCCTATGAGAATGCCCAGGTACAGGATCCGGTTCCGTGCCATGGCTCAACCCAGCTTGGGTGCCTTGGCCCCGTCCAGGATCTCCTTCAGAATGGCCTCCGCCGACAGGCCCTTGGCCTCGGATTCCGGCGTCAGCAGCAGCCGGTGGGCTACGGTGGTGGAAAAGACCGAGGCCACGTCGTCGGGGGTCACGAAATCCCGGCCCTGGAGAGCCGCCACGGATTTCGCCATGGCGGTGACGGACAGGGTGGCCCGGGGGCTGGCCCCCCGCAGAATGGCGGGGTGGTTCCGGGTGGCGGAAATGAGCCGGATCACATAGTCCACCACCTCGTCCTTCATGTACAGCCCGGCGGCATAGTCCTGCAGGGAGGCCAGGGTGGCCCCGTCCATGACCTGCTGGACCCGGTCCAGAGGATCCTTGCCCTGCCGGGCCAGGACCATGGCCCGCTCGGCCTTGGGATCCGGGTAGCCGATGGACAGACGGATGGTGAACCGGTCCATCTGGCTGTCGGGCAGGAGTTGGGTGCCGGAGGCCCCCACGGGGTTCTGGGTGGCGATGACCGCAAAGGGCCGGGGCAGGGGATGGCTCACGCCGTCCACGGTGACCTGACCCTCCTCCATGGCCTCCAGCAGGGCGGACTGGGTCCGGGAGGTGGCCCGGTTCAGCTCGTCCGCCAGCAGCAGGTTGCACAGCACCACGCCGGGCTGATAGGTCATGGTGCCGGTCTCCTTGTTGTAGACGGAATAGCCCGTGATGTCCGAGGGGAGCACGTCGGGGGTAAACTGAATCCGGCCATAGGAAAGCCCCAGGGCCTTGGAAAAGGCCAGGGCCATGGTGGTCTTGCCCACGCCGGGGATGTCTTCCAGGAGAATGTGGCCCCGGGCCAGAATGGCGGCAAAGACCCATAGAAGGACGCTGTCCTTTCCCACAATGGCCTTTCGGGTCTCCCCGATGACCTGCTGTGCATACTGCATCCGAAACACTCCTTAAAAACTATTTACCGTTAATATACCATAGTATGGAAGAAAATGCAACGAAAAGCCACAGCGCTTGTGGAAAACCGCCCCGCCGCCCCCCGGAGACGACAAAAAGGGCCGCCTTCCGAAGAAAGCAGCCCTCCGTTTTCCAAGGTCTCGCAGAGTTTGCCGCCCGCAGGCGGGCAGGGAGTGCGCGCAGCAGACTGCGGCCCTTGTGGAGCGGTAACTCAGCCAAAGATCCCCAGATGCTCCAGCAGGATCTTCAGCCCAAGACAGATAAGGATAATGCCGCCGGCCAGCTCCGCTTTTTTTTCAAAGCGGGCGCCGAATATGCCGCCGGCCTTGACGCCAATGGCGGACAGCAGGAAGGTGGTGCAGCCGATAATGGTAATGGCCATCCAGATGCTGACGCCGCCGGCCAGGGACAAGGACACGCCCACGGCCAGGGCGTCGATGCTGGTGGCCACCGCCAGCAGGAACATGGTCTTGAAGCTCAGGTCGTCCGTGGCCTCATCTTCCTCTTTCGGGGACAGAGCTTCCCGGATCATGTTGATGCCGATGAGGCCCAAAAGGCCAAAGGCCACCCAGTGGTCAAAGGCGGCAATGGCGCCGGCGAACTGGCGGCCCAGAAAAAAGCCGATCAAGGGCATCAGAGCCTGAAATCCACCGAACCACAGGCCCACCAGCCCCGCTTTTTTCAGAGTGACCTTTTCCATGGCCAGGCCCTTACAGATGGATACGGCAAAGGCGTCCATGGACAAACCCACGCCCAACAGAATCAGCTCAAAAATACGCATGGTGCTCTCCTCGTTTGTACGTTTTTTGACACAAAAATTCCGGGCAGCTCAAGGCTGTACCCGGATCCATTTCTTTATGGCGGACTCCATGTACAGCGCGGCGGTCATACATGAGTCTCGCAATTTGAAGCAAGCCAGGCAAAGGCCAGTATGTTGACTTGCTACGCACATTTCATGCGCTTGCTACTCCCTCACAGGAAAATTGTTTTGATATTATACCAACAGGACCGGGGCTTGTCAAGGGAAAAGGATACGAAAACCGGGACACTTGGGAGGATCTGGGAGATTTCCCCTTGCCTGACCGTCCAAAATGGAGTATAATAAAATCAAGATCCCGGCAGGGAAGAACAGGAGGCAAAGGATATGGGTAAAATCGTGATCACCATCGCGCGGCAGCACGGCTCCGGCGGACGTCTGATCGGCAAGAAATTGGCAGAGCTTTTGAACATCCCGTATTATGATAAGGAGCTGATTTTCCTCACGGCCAAGAAGACCGGCTTTGCGGAGGATTTCGTGAAGGAAGTGGAGGAGAAGCAGAATGTTTCTCTGCTGTACAGCCTGTATAACGCCACCAACACCCAGTCCGTTTACGACCAGGCCCAGACGGCACAGTTCAATGTGATCCGGGAGCTGGCGGCCAAGGGCTCCTGCGTTATCGTGGGCCGGGCTGCGGACTGCATTCTGCGGGAGGATCCGGACTGCGTCCGGGTATTCATCCACGCTCCGCTGGAGGAACGGATCCGCCGGGCCACGGAGGAATATAAAGAGGACATGGGCAGCAATGCGGAAAAGACTCTGCAAAAGAAGGACAAGGCCCGGGCTACCTTCTATAATGTCTATTCCACTTACAACTGGGGCGACACCCGGAACTATCATATGACCCTGGACAGCTCCATCGGCATCGAGAAATCCGCCGAGGTCATTAAGGCTTATGTGGAAGCCCGGGAAGGGAAATAACGCGTCATAAAAGAGGGAGCACCCAGTGCTCCCTTTTTACTGTCGAAAAATCCCGCTGGGCTTTTCCGACAAGGAGATTGCAGCCCGCCGCGCGCACTCACGGTCCGCGACGGACCGCTCGCACACTTGCGGTCTGAGCGGTATTTTCTCCGACGTACACGCCGCCGGAAAAAATGATTCCACCTCTTCGCCGCCTGCGGGCGGCGAACTCTGCGAGGCTTTTGTCATATTAAAAAGAGGGAGCGCTGAGCGCTCTCTCTTTTTTATCGCAATTCCGCCGTAAATTCAATGCCGGCCCCGTCCTCCGTGGCTGCGGCCCGAATGGAGCCCTTGTGCCCTTCTGCGATGCTCCGGGCAATGGACAGGCCGATGCCGAAGCCGCCGGTGGCGGAGGTCCTGGACTGATCCGGCCGGTAGAACCGATCGAAGAGCCGGTCCAGCTCCTTCTGCTCCATGGGGGCGCTCCAGGCGTTTTGTGTCTTGAGGACCACGCCCTTTTTGCTTTTTGCCAGGGAGAAGCGGATGGGGGTCCCCTCCGGGGCGTATTTCACGGCGTTATCCAGGAGGATGGAGCCTAATTGCCGGATGGCGTACTCGTCTCCCACATAGTTGAGCTTTGGCTCTATGTCGAGTTCCAACTCATGGCCTTTGGCCCGGGCAAAATCCCGGAAGGATTCCGCCGTCTCGCGCAAGGCCTCGCTGATGGGGAAGGACAGCATCTGAAGGGGCGAGTCCTCCTCATCCATCCGGGACAGACTGACCAGGGAGTTCACCAGTTCCTTCAGCTTTTCCGTCTGAGCCTGGGCCTTGTCGATCCATTTCTGCTGACCCACCTCCATTTCCAGCACTCTCAGGCTGGTGGCGATGACCGTAATGGGGGTCTTCAGTTCATGGCTGGCGTCGGTGATGAATTGCTTCTGCCGCTGGCTGGCCTTCACCACCGGGTCTATGGCCCGCCGCGAGCATAGAACTACGATCCCATACACTAGGATCACGCACAGTACCATGGCCCCCAGGGAAATAAAGGCAAAGACCATCATGCTGTTCTCTTCCCGGTAGCAGTCCAGGAACACCGCCATATAGCTGCCGTCCTCCTGCCGGACCACGCAGTATTTGTAGCCCTTGGTATAGCCGAAGCCCGTGCCGTGCTTCCGGGCAATGGCCAGGTAGGTATCCGTGTCCTCTTCGGTGACGGCGGCAATGTGGCTCAGATCCGAATCGGTGAGTGTGCCGTTTGCGTCATACCGCAGGACGAAGTACCGGGTGGAATAGGGAGCTTCCAGGCTCATGCCTCTCCGGGCCCCGGGGCCCTGTGGCTTGCCCCCCTCCGATGCTTCCTGGCCCGGATCCTGCTCCTGGGGGGCGGAGGCCGGGACATCACCGGTGCCGGGCTTCTCCCGCTTGTGGACGTCCTTGGGGAACTGCCCCTTGTTATCGGAGATCATGGTCAGGGTCCGGGTCAGCTCCGAATCCACGGATACGAAGTTGGCCGCGTTGACGATGAGGCATAGCAGAAGCAGCACCCCCGCCACCGCCAGGGTGGCGATCTTAATAAACCGGCTCCGCAGTCGCTTGATCATGTCTCTTCCTCCAATAGGTATCCCAGGCCCCGGTTGGCCCGGACGGTGACCCGGGAGCCGATGGACTTCAATTTCTTCCGCAGATTGGAAATGTGGACCCAGACCACGTTGATCTCCGCCTCGCTGTCCCAGCCCCAGATCCGCTCCATGAGCCGGTCGGCGGAGAATACGATCCGGGGCGAGCGCAGGAACAGCTCCATGAGCTGAAACTCCCGCCCGCTGAGTCGGATGGTCTTCCCGTGGCTGGCAAGAAAGCCGGTGCCGCAGTCCAGGGACAGGTCCCCATAGCTCAGCACCGTGGCTTTGTAGTCGCCGCCCCGGCGGAGCATGGCCCGGACCCGGCAGATGAGCTCGTCCGGCTCAAAGGGCTTGGGCAGATAGTCGTCGGCCCCGGCGTTGAAGCCGGTGATCCGGTCGTCCTTTTCCCCCTTGGCCGTCAGCATCATGACGGGGGTCTTGACGTTCTCTTCCCGGAGCCGCTCCAGCACCTCCACGCCGTTCATTTTGGGCATCATCACGTCCAGGATAATGGCGTCGTACTGGCCTGCCGATGCGTATTCATAGGCGGCAAAGCCGTCGTTTACCGTGTCCACGGAGAATTGATTTTTTTCAAAAAAGACGGTCAGGGCCTCGGCCAGGTCCTGTTCGTCCTCAGCAATCAGCAGCCGCATATTCCATCACCATTTCTATTTTAGTTGCTTTTCCCTGGAAATTCAACGGGAAGTTACAATGCTTCCACCAGGTTTTCCCGACCGCAGATCACGTTCAGGTTGCCGTTCCGGCAGCGGATTTCGTCGAACAGGGCCTTTGGCAGGGTCCCGCCGGGGAGCAGGACCCGATACTGCAATTCGTACAGGGTTCCCATGTTGGTGGTTTTCACCCGCTCCAGGCTCCAGAACTTGGTGTATTCCCCCAAAAGGTCGTCGAACAGGCCGTCATAGTCCAGATTTTCGGGGATGGTGATCCGCAGGACCCGCTCCTCCTGGCTTTCCTTGCCGAAGCCCAGTCGGGTCATGAGCAGCAGCGCCAGGGAGACGATCAGAAACATCACCGCCGCCAGCAGCACATACCCCATGCCGGTGGCAAGGCCGATGGTCATGGCCAGGAAGATCCCCAGGATCTCCTTGGCGGTGCCGGGGGCGGAGCGGAACCGGACCAGGCTGAAGGTGCCGGCCACCGCCACCCCGGCGCCGATGTTGCCGTTGACCAGCATAATGACCACCTGAACAATGGCGGGCAGCACCGCCAGGGTCACGGCGAAGCTCTGAGAGCATTTGGATTTGTACATGCTGATGAGGGCTGTGCCCAGCCCCAGGGCCAGGGACACGGCGGTGCAGATCAGAAAGGCGGAAACGGTGGTGCCGTTTCCTAAGATGGAATTAAGCAATGTGAAACGCCTCCTTGTGTTGTTTTGCCGCTTCGGGCAGGATAAACTTTTGGTAACAGGTGCCGTACTTGGAAAAGCTCACGGGATAGATCCGGTTTTCCGACAGGATCCGGGTCAGCCACATAGGGCAGACCCCGGGAAGCTTGACCTCCATCAGGACCCGGTCGTCTTGAAGCAGGGGCTGCCCCTGATCCCCCAAAGTCAGATCCAGCGCCCGGTCCCGCCAGCGCAGGTTCGTGTCGAAGGTGAGCCGCACATCCGGCTCTTCCCGGCCTGCCAGAGCCTCCCGGTCATAGCCCAGAAAGACCTTGGGCTGGGCCCTGTAAAACTGCTGGAACCACTGAATCTCCCGGCTGATCTGGCCGTCTTGACTGTCCGTCAGCAGACAGGAGAGAATGGGGTCCGTCATACAGGCCTCCGTAACGATCCGCCGCTTGTACACCACGCCCCGGCACTTCTTTTTGATCTCGATAAACACCGGATCCGTTTCCTTGGGCACGCCGTAGCTCCGGACCCGGAGCTTTTCCTTGTATTCGGGCTTTTCAATGGAGGCCCGAACCAGCCGCCAATCCTCCGTATCATAATAAATGCTGTTGATGCTGTACTTCCCGTACACA
This sequence comes from uncultured Oscillospiraceae bacterium, assembly GCA_934589155.1. GTDB lineage: Bacteria > Bacillota > Clostridia > Oscillospirales > Oscillospiraceae > Faecousia. The sequence continues at coordinate 20,714 of CAKTNP010000016.1, forward strand.
TCCGGCGTCATATAGGGCGCCAGGGCCTGCTTGAGAAGGTCCCGCTGGGCGGGGGTAATAAAGTATTTGATCTCCCGCCGGGCAAAGGTCACTTGAATGGGCTCCGCCATAGGCTTGGCCTCCTTTCTGGCCCAAGGATACCGTCCCAGCCTAAAGCCGGCCTAAAGGATTTTTCTTTTTTCCTTTAGGCAGGCTTTAGCTTTCGGGGATAGGATAGGGCCAGAATTTGAGGCCGGGTACACCGGACTCAAAAGGAGGACATTATGTATTATAATAAGAAGAAATTGGCGGCCCTGGTCTGCGGCAGCCTGCTGATTTGGAGCCTTTATGGATGCCGGAGTCAGAGTGCGGCGCCGTCTGGGACTGCTTCTTCCACGGAGACCACATCCGCCTCGTCCCTGCCCGCCTCCGATGGGGCGGCCCTGGAGACCGGGGCCCCGGATCTGACGGGGGCTGCCCAAATCACCTGCTCCGGGGACAGGGCCTCCGTCACCGGCAGCGGCGCGAAATATGAGAGCGGCACCCTGGAGATCACCTCGGCGGGGACCTACGTCCTGTCCGGCACCCTCTCCGGCCGAATCCTGGTGAACGCCAAGGGCCAGGACGTGACCCTGGTGCTGAACAGCCTGTCCGTGACCTGCGCCGACGGCAGCGCCCTGTATTGCTATAAGGCGTCCGGCCTTCGCCTGTATCTTATGGAGGGCACGGAGAACAGCCTGACCGACGGGGAGGAGTACACCTTCTCCGATGAATATTCCTCGGCGGCGGACGAGGAGCCCAACGCCTGCCTGTATTCCAAGGCGGACCTTGTGATCGACGGCGCCGGGACCCTGGCGGTGACGGCCAACTATAAAAACGGCGTCACCGGCAAGGACACCTTGACCATTGTGTCCGCCGCCCTTTCCGTGGAGGCCGTGAACCACGGCATCACCGGGAAGGACAGCCTGACGGCGGAGCACGCGGCGCTGACGGTGGCCTCCGGCGGCGATGCCATCCGCTCCACCAACGATTCCGACAGCAGCCTGGGCTGGATCCGGCTTACGGACTGCACCCTGGACCTGACCTCCGGGGAGGACGGGGTGCAGGCGGAGACCGGCCTGACGGCCTCCGGCGGCACCTATAAAGTCGTTTCCGGCGGCGGCAGCGGCGCCGGCCTCTCCGAGGATACCAGCGCCAAGGGCCTGAAGGCCGGCACGGACCTGACCGTGACCTCCGGCACCTTCACCCTGGACTGCGCCGACGACACCGTTCACAGCAACGGCAATGTGACCGTTTCCGGCGGCAATTTCACCCTGTCCAGCGGGGACGACGGCATCCACGCCGACGAGACCGCCTCCGTTTCCGACGGCACCATCGAGATTTTGACCTGTTATGAGGGCATCGAGGGGGCTGTGGTGGATATTTCCGGCGGCAAGATCAGCCTGACCGCCACCGACGACGGCCTCAACGCCGCCGACGGCACCGAGTCTGCCTTCGGCCCCATGGGCGGCGGCAATTCCGATTGCCGGATCCGGATCTCCGGCGGCGAAATCACCATTGATGCGGCGGGAGACGGCATCGACTCCAACGGCGACTTCATCCTCTCCGGCGGCACGGTCTATGTCAGCGGTCCCACCTCCGACGGTGACGGCGCTTTGGATTATAACGGCACGGCCTATGTTACCGGCGGCGTGCTCATCGCCGCGGGCTCCGGCGGCATGGCCCAGAACTTCGGGGAGTCCGGCTCCACCCAGGGCTCCATTCTCCTGACCTATAACGAGACCCTGACCGGCACGGTCCGGGTGCTGGACGCGGAGGGCACGGTCCTGGCAGAGTACACACCCACGAAGGAGTACCGCTCCGTGGTGGTGACTGCCCCGGGCATGATTTCCGGCGGGACCTATACCGTGGAGGCCGGCTCCGACAGCCGGGAGGTCACCCTGTCCGGCCTGATCTACGGCACCTCCGGTATGGACGGCATGGCTGGCCCCGGCGGCATGGGCGGCATGGGCGGCATGGGCGGCCAGGGCGGTCAGGCGCCCTCCCATGGCGGCGGTATGGGAACCCCGCCGGATGGGACCATGGGGGATCCTCCCTCCGGCGGCCCCGGCGGCACTCCGCCGGACCGGCCCCAGGGAACCTCAAACTGACGAGAAATAGGGAAGAAGCAGGGAAAAGATCTCTTTTCCCTGCTTCTTTCTGCCCTTTGGGAGAGAAAGCCGCCTTTACCTGTTTGATTGCATTTCATGGATTTATATGGAATTGACAAAGTACCCTTGTGCTGATACAATATAAAAGATTAACTAGGACGATACCCTGGAGCGGGCGGGGCCCTCGGGGCCCGCCGCCGCTTTTCGCTTTGGGAGGCATGAATATGAAACAAAAGAAGGATCCTTCGGATCTGAAGGTCTGCCTGGTGGGCTCTTCCGGGGGCCATTTGACCCATTTGTATATGCTGAAGCCCTTTTGGCAGCACCGGGACCGTTTCTGGGTGACCTTTGATAAGGAGGATGCCCGGAGCCTTTTGGAGGGGGAGCGGTTCTACCCCTGCTATTATCCTACCAACCGCAGCCTGAAGGCCCTGGTGAAGAACACCCGGATCGCCTGGAAGGTCCTGCGGAAGGAGAAGCCGGATCTGATCATTTCCAGCGGCGCGGCGGTGGCGGTGCCCTTTTTCTATTTGGGCAAGCTCATGGGGGCCAAGACCGTGTATATCGAGGTCTTTGACCGCATCGATAAACCCACCATGACCGGCAAGATGGTCTATCCTGTGGCGGACCGCTTCGTGGTCCAGTGGGAGGAGCAGCAGCAGGTCTATCCCAAGGCCGTGAACCTGGGCAGTATTTTTTAATACGGGAGAGAGAAACCCATGATTTTTGTGACAGTAGGCACCCATGAGCAGCAGTTCGACCGCCTGATCCGGAAGATGGACGAGCTGAAGCGGGACGGGGCCTTTCAGGACGAGGTTATTATGCAGACCGGCTTCAGCACTTATGAGCCGAAATTCTGCACCTGGAGCAAGCTGATCCCCTATCAGGAAATGGTAAAGAATGTGGCCGAGGCCCGGATTGTCATCACCCACGGCGGCCCTGCCAGCTTCATTATGCCTCTGCAGATCGGCAAGACCCCCATTGTGGTGCCCCGGCAGAAGCGGTTTGACGAGCACGTCAACGACCATCAGCTGGAGTTCGCCCGGAACGTGGCCGCCCGGATGGGGACCATTATCCCGGTGGAGGACATCGACACCCTGGGGGACGTGATCGCCCGGTATGACGAGCTGGTGGCCGGCATGGGCCACGGCATGGAAAGCCATAACAAAAAATTCAACGAGGACCTGGAACAGCTGGTTCAGGGCCTGTTTTAAGGACGGATCCAATGGAAAAAGTCGGAATCATGTCCATGCAGCGCATCGCCAATTACGGCTCCTTCCTCCAGGCCTACGCCCTGCGGTGCCTGCTGGAGGACCTGTCCTGCCGGGTGCAGTTCGTGGACTATCGGGTGGAGCCCCCTCTGGTCCGGGACCCTAGGGACAGCGGAAGCCCCGCCCTGCGCAAGGTGAAAAAGGGCCTGGAGACCCTGGGATATCCGGCGCCCCTTTCCCAGAAGCTGGAATTTATCCGGTATAAGCGGAGCTTCGGCCCCCGGTATCTGCCCCTTCTCGGCATCGGAGAAGAAAAGAACTATGATCCGGAGCTGGACTGCCTGGTCATCGGCAGCGACGAGGTGTTCAACTGCGTGCAGAAGAATACCAACGTGGGCTATTCCCTGGACCTGTTCGGCCGGGGCAGCCGGGCCCGGCGGCGGATTACCTACGCCGCCTCCTTTGGCAATACCACCCTGGAAAAGCTGGAAAAATTCGGAAAAACCGCCGAGATCGGCAAGCTTCTGGGGAGCCTGGACGGCCTGTCCGTCCGGGACCGCAATTCCGGACGGATTGTGGAGGCCCTGACGGGCCGTACCCCCCGGTACCACCTGGACCCTGTGCTGACCTATGATTACCTGGGCCGCTGCGACCGGATCCCCACTCTGGAGCCCCGGGAGGATTATCTGATTCTTTACGCCTATTCCGGCCGGATTTCCCCGGCGGAGTCCCGGTGGATCCGGGATTACGCCCGGAGGCGGGGCCTGAAGGTCTATACCATCGGCGGCGTTCAGTCCTGCGGGGACCGGTTCCTGGACTGCGGCCCCTTTGAGGTGCTGGCCTATTTCCAAAACGCCCGGGAGGTCATTACGGATACCTTCCACGGCACCATTTTCTCCGTCATTACCCATAGGCCCTTCGTTTCCCTGATCCGCAGGAGCGTAGGAGACGGCTATGGCAACGAGGAAAAGCTGACGGATCTTCTGGACCGCCTGGGCCTGTCGGACCGGGCGGCGGGGGAGATCGGCCAGGCGGCGGAGATCCTGGCCCGTCCCATGGACGGGGCGGGGATCGACGCATTGCTGGCTCACCATCGTCGGGAGGCTATGGCCTACCTTCGGGAAAATCTTGCGGAGGAAGGGCGATAACATGGGAAATATCGGTTCCATCGGAACAAAATGCGTGGGCTGCCGCAGCTGTGAGCAGTCCTGTCCCAAGGCCTGCATCGAGATGCGGCCCAACGGGGAAGGCTTTCTCTACCCCGTCGTCGATCAGAGCCGCTGCGTGGACTGCGGCAAATGTCTGCGGGCCTGCCCAGCCGCCGATCCGCAGCGGCACCGGGCGGAGGAGCCCCTGGCCGTCTGGGCCTGGCGGAACCGGGACCCGGAGACGCTTATGCGCTCCGCCTCCGGCGGCGCGGCGGACAGCGCCGCCAAGACCGTCCTGGACCGGGGCGGCCGGGTCTACGGCGCCGCCTATGACCGGGACCTCACGGTGTGCCATGTAGAGATCACGGATCAGGCCCAGCGGGCCCGGCTTCGTTCCTCCAAATACGTCCAGTCCGATTTGAAGCATACCTACACCCTGGCCCGGTCCGCCCTGGACCGTGGCCAGCCGGTGCTTTTCACCGGCACCCCCTGCCAGATCGAGGGGCTTTACGCCTTTCTGGGCGGGGACCGTCCGAACCTTTACACCATGGATCTGGTGTGTCACGGGGTCCCGTCTCCGGCCCTGTTCCGGAGCTACCTCCGGTTCCAGGAGCGCCGGCTGGGCGGTCCCGTCCGGTCCTATGACTTCCGCTCCAAGGAAAAGCGGGGCTGGGGCACCCAGTACCGGGTGGAGACCCCCGGCCGGGTCAAGACCGGCGCTTTGGCGCTGGACCCCTACGGCAAGCACTTTATGGACGGCGACTGTTATCGGGAGTGCTGCTACGGCTGCCCCTACGCCAACACCCGGCGTCCCGGGGACCTGACCGTAGGCGACTTCTGGGGCATCGCCGGGAGCCACCCGGACTTTGACTCGGAAAAGGGCGTGTCCAGCGTTTTTGTGAACACGGAAAAGGGCGCCCGCCTTCTGGAGGACATGGCGCCTTTGGGGGAGACCTGCCCGGCCACCCTGGCTGAGGGCTTGGCCAAGCAGCGCAATTTGGTGCGACCCACGCCCCGCCCCGCCGCCCGGGACGGCTTTTATGAGAATATGGATCGGCCGGAGTATTGGCAAACACACGGCGTGGGTCTCCAGCCCAAGGAACGGCTCAAGGCCCTGCTGCCGCCGGGCCTTTTGCGGGCGCTGAAGCGGCGCTTGGGGCGGAAATGACCCGGCCGAAGAAGGAAAAAATATGAAAAAGGTTTTGATCGTCATTACAACGGACTTCGTCTCCTACGGGGGTCTGACCACGGTGATGATGAACTATTATCGGGCCATGGACAAAGGGGAGCTGCGGATCGATTTCGCCTCCACCAACAGCCCCAGCCCGGAGCTTCTGGGGGAGTTGGCGGAAAACGGCTCTCGGTATTTCGACCTGGGCAGCCGGAAAAAACAGCCCCTGTCTTATCGAAAGGCTCTGAAGAACCTGCTGCGGCGGGAGGGCTATGACGTGATCCACGTTAACGGCAACAGCGCCACCATGGCTCTGGAATTGGACCTGGCCCGGCGTCTGGGGGTTTCCCTGCGGATCGCCCATACCCATACCACCCGGAGCAGCTACCCCTTGATTAACCGCCTTCTGCAGCCCCGGCTGAAGCGGGCCTGCACCACGGCCATTGCCGTGTCTCATAAGGCCGGCGACTGGCTTTTCGGAGGTAATTATCTGGTCCTGAATAACGCCATCGACCCGGACCGCTACGGTTATGATCCGGACCTGCGGGACCGGTTCCGGGAGGATCACGGCCTGACGGGCCGGTTTGTGCTGGGCAACGTGGGAAAACTGAACCCGGCCAAGAATCATGGTTTTTTGCTGGAGGTCTTTGCCGCCTACCGGGCCCTGGATCCCACCGCCGCCCTGGTCATTGCCGGCGGCGGCCAGCAGGAGAGCGCCCTCCGGAGCCGGGCCCAGGAACTGGGCCTTGGGTCGGACGTGACTTTCCTTGGCATGAGCCGGGATGTCCGGACCGTACTCCAGGGCTTCGATCTCTTCGTTTTCCCCTCGATTTTTGAGGGATTGGGCCTGGCCCTGATCGAGGCTCAGGCCTCGGGCCTGCCCTGCCTGGCCTCGGACCCGGTGCCCCGGGAAACGGCGGTAACGGACCAGGTGGCCTATCTGAGCCTGGCGGAGTCCCCGGAGGTCTGGGCCCGGAAGATCCTGGAACTGAAAGAAAAAATGCCCATGGATGCCCGGGCGGCCCGCTGCCGCCAGGCGGCGGTCTCCATTCGGGATCGGGGCTATGACATTTCCGTGGAAGCGGAAAAGCTCCAGCGGATCTACCTGGGCCGGCCGGAAGGGGGCGCGCAATGAAAGTTCTGGAAATTTTAGGGGGCCTGGGGGTCGGCGGCAACGAGATCTTCGTCATGAATTTCTACCGTGCCATGGACCGTCGGGACCTGGATATTGACTTCTTCGTATTCGGCAACGATCAGACCCCCTTTGCCGAGGAGATCCGGGCCGGGGGAGACCGGGTATTTCTGTGCCCGCCGGAGGTCCAGACCTCCGTCCTTTCCACCATGCGCTATGTGCGCCGCTTTTTGAAGACCCACAAGTATGACGTGGTCCACTGCCATAGCTGTTCCTTTAAGGGCCTGCTGCTGGGCACGGTCCCTGCCAGGCTGGCCGGGGTGCCGAAGGTGATCTCCCATTCTCACAACGCGGGCACCCCCACCAACTCCCTGGCGGACCGGGTGGCCCGGGCCGGGCTTCGGCGGCTGCTGGAGTGGTCCGTAGACTATGGCTTCGCCTGCTCCGATGTGGCGGGGGAGAGCAAGTACGGAGAAAAATTCCGAAAATCCCGGCGCTACGCCATTATCCGCAACGCCATTGAGGTGGACCGGTTCCGATTCCGCCCCGACCGGCGGGAGACCCTGCGCCGGGAGTTGGGCGTAGGCGAAGGCCTCCTTGTGGGCAATGTGGGCCGCCTGGCGAAGCAGAAGAACCAGGCTTTCCTGATCCGTGCCTTCGGCGAGCTGCGGAAGAAGGATCCCCGGGCACGGCTTCTGATCGTGGGGGCCGGAGAACTGGAAGGGGAGCTGAAGGAACTGGCCCAATCCCTGTCCCTGGAGGATCGGGTGATCTTTCCCGGCAGCGTGACCAATACGGAGGATTACTATTCCGCCATGGACGTGTTCGTCATGTCCTCTTTGTATGAGGGCCTGCCCTTTACGGCGGTGGAGGCCCAGGTAAACGGCCTGCGCTGTGTGTTCTCCGACCGGATCACCCGGATGGTGGACGCCACCGGGGACAACGACTTCCTGTCCTTGGAGGATCCCCTGTCCCTGTGGGTGGACCGGATCCTGGCCCGGGGACAGGCACGCTGCGGCCGGGCCGAAACGGAGCGGGTCCGGCGGGAGTATGATTTGAACAGCGAGGCCAAGCGCCTGAGAGCCTATTACATGGAAGACTAGCACGGAGGAATGCGGGAGCCCATGAAGCAGAAGCTGAAAGCAAGTGAATATGTCCTCTTTGCGGGCATCGCTCTTTTGAGCCTGTTCTACGGCCTCAAGACCACGGTGTTGTCCCAGGACCGGGATAAGCTCATCCTGCTGGCGGCGGACCTGCTGGCCCTGGGCTCCGCCCTGCTTCGGGGCCGGTACAGCCTGAAGCAGCTGGGGACCTACGGCCTTTTTGCCGCCCTGTCCCTGCTCTATTTCGCCATTACGAAGAATTACAGCATTTTGACCATCTGCGCCTTCGCCGTTGCCTGTGCGGAGGCAGACGCCGATAAGGCCCTGAACTTTTTGTTCTGGTGCGAGGCCCTGTTCTTCGGGGCTTTTTTGGCGGCCGGGGTCATGTACAGCGGCAACCGGATCGGAATGCAGTTGTCCGTGCTCCAGCTGCTCTATATCGCCAGACGCAAGGGAAAGCTGAATCCCCTGGAATATGCCGTCTGGGCCCTGGCGGATGTGATGTCGGCCCTGGTGTTTTCCAGCAAGGCCGCCGGGGCCATCGGCCTTGCGGTGCTGCTGGGAACGGCACTGCTTCGGGTCCGCGGCTGGCGCCGGGTTCTGTCCGGCTGGGCCGTAACAGGGATCTTCCCCCTGTGCTTTTTGGGCAATCTGTTTTTTGCCAAGTGTGTGGGCCTGCGGACCGTCCCCGTCCTGGGGCCCTATCTTCCCGGTGCCGTGAACCGGGCGGTGCTGTTTGTGGCGGATAAGCTGGATGCCGCCATGAGCTGGCGCTTGTCTCTGACGGCCCAGTCTTTGGATTATTTCGGCTGCGCCCTGTTCGGCAGCACCATGGACGTGGATTCCCTGCAGCTGGATGCCAATTCCTTTTTCTACCTGGATTCCGGTTATTTCAATCTGCTCCAGCGATGGGGCGTGGTGTTCCTGGTGCTGTTTCTGGGGCTTATGACCCTTCTGATGGTCTATTTCCGGAAGCAAAAGCGCTTCGATCTTACCCTCTGCGGCATCGGTCTGGCCCTCTGGGCCATCAACGAGCCGGTGCTGAATATGATCTGCGAGAATTTCCTCCTGCTCTTCGCCGGAAAAATGGCGCTGGACCTGGTGGGGAAGAAACCGGCCGGTGCCGAAAAAAAGAGGCAATACAATGGATAGAACGAATCCCCTCATCACCGCCATCATGCCGGTGTACAATACGGAACCTTACCTGGAGCGGTGCGTCCGCTCCGTCCTGGCCTCCCGGGAGCCGGATTGGGAGCTGCTTCTGATCGATGACGGCTCCACCGACGGCAGCGCCGATCTGTGCCGGCGCCTGGCCCGGGAGGATCCCCGGATCCGCTTTTTTTCTCAGAAGAACCGAGGGGTCTCCGCGGCCCGGAACCGGGCTCTGGCAGAGGCCCGGGGGACCTGGACTGTGTTTATTGATTCCGACGACGGCATTACCCCGGACTTTTTTGCGGAGATCCGGGCAAACGGCCGGGACACGGACTGGATCCTGTTTCGCACCGGCGTCATGGGTCGGATCCCGGCCCGGCCGAAAGAACCGGAGGCCCGCCGCACGGCGGTGGACCGGGCGGAGACCCGAGACCTGGTCCGGTGCTGCCTCCGCATGAGCCGGCACCCGGTCTGCGGCAATCTGAATTTTCGCTCCCCCTGCGCCAAGGCTTACCGGACGGACCTGCTCCGAAAAGCGAATATCACCTTCCCGGAGCAGGTGGACCTGGGGGAGGACGAGCTGTTCAATCTGGCTTATATCAACCTGGTGGGCAGCTATGTGTTCTGCGACCTGGTGGTCTATGAGATATTCCTGCGGGGAAATTCTTTGTCCCATAAGTTCCGGCCGAACCTTTTGGAGGAGGACCGGGCCTTTCGGGAGCGGATCCGTGAGCGGCTGGCGGAGACCTATTCCGACCTGGACCTGACCGACGTGTACCATGACGATGTGCTGGCCGCCTGCGCCTACATCCTGCAAAATTCGATCTTTTCCCCGGCCAACCCCGCCTCCGCCGGAGAGAAGCGGCAGGCCTGCCGGGTGCTGAAAAAGACGGAGCCCTACTGTCGGGCCCTGGCGGAAAACCGCCGCCTGGGCTCTCGAAAGCGCCGCCTGTTTCTGGGCTGCTTCAAGCTGGGCCTCTACGGGATCGTAGAGAAAATCTGCACCCTTAAGGACTAAGGAGAATATGAGAACAAAGAACTCTGTTTACAATATGATCGGCGTCCTGGGCCTGTATGTGGTCAAGCTGGTCTTTAGCTTCATCGGCAAGACCTACCTGATCCGGATCATGGGCGACCAGTATAACGGCATCAACGGCCTGTTTTCCAATATTATTTCCATGCTGTCCATTGCGGAGCTGGGCATCGGCTCCGCCATCGTTTATAACCTGTATGAACCGGTCCGGAATAACGACATTCCTCAGATCCAGTCCATTATGCGCTTTTATAAGCGCTGCTATCATATCATTGCCGGCGTGGTCTGCGCCATCGGCCTGGCCATCGTGCCCCTGGTGCCATCCATCACCGGCGAGGTGGCCATCCAGGAGAACATTTATGTTCTGTACCTGCTGTTCCTTATGGACTCCGTGGCCTCTTATTTTTTGTCCTACAAGCGCTCTCTGCTGTTCGTCTACCAGAAGAACTACATCATCAGCGCCTTTGACGGCATCTACACCGTGGCCCTGCCTATCGTGCAGATTGCGGTGCTGGCCGCCACCCGGAACTTCATGCTTTACCTGGGCATGGGTATCCTCTGCCGCATCGCCGAAAATCTGCTGATCCATTTTTATGTAAACCACAAATTCCCCTATATCCGGGAGCGGGACGTGGCCCCGGTGTCTCAGAAGGTCCGGGATGACATCAAGGAAAAGGTCAAGGGCCTGCTTTTTCACAACATCGGCAGCTACGTGGTTTTCGGCACGGACAACATTCTTCTGAGCCGCTTCTTCGGCGTTATCGTGGTGGGTTTTTATTCCAACTACCTGACCGTCATCAACCCCCTGCAGAATATTCTTAAGCAGATGGTGACCTCGGTCCAGGCCTCCGTGGGGGACCTTTTGGTGGAGCGGGATCAGAAGAAGAATTACAGTATCTACTCCCGGCTGGAATTTGTGAATTTCTGGCTCTACACCGCCGTCAGCGTGACTCTGTTCTACGTGATCCAGAACTTTATTTCCGTCTGGCTGGGCCCGGAGCGTCTGTTTGACGATTGGATCGTGCTGCTTCTGGCCCTGAACTTCTGGCAGACGGGTATGCGGAATCCCATCACCATTTTCAAGACCGCCGCCGGCATTTTCTATGAGGACCGCTGGGTCCCCATTGCCGAATCCGTGGTGAATATCGTGGCCTCCATCCTGCTGGCCCAGTGGATCGGCACCGCCGGCGTGTTTGCGGGCACCTTCATCAGCTCCTGCTGCCTGTTCCTTTATTCCTACCCGGTGCTGGTCTATAAGCCCCTGTTTGGCCGCCGTCCCCGGACCTATCTGAAGGAGCTGGGACTGCTGCTTCTGCAATGGGTCCTGTGTATGCTGGCCTGCCTGGGAGTCGCCCGGGGCTTTGATGCCCTCATTCACATCGGAAACGGCTGGATCTGCGTCATTGCCAAGGCCCTGGCTGTGTTCCTGACGGTCAACCTGACCCTGCTGCTCCTGAACCTGCGGAAACGGGACCAGCTGGATTATCTGAAAGAAACGGTCCGGAAGCTGCTCCGCCGCAGGGCTGCCTGATCCGGAGGGAAGGGATACGTCTATGCTTGCAAACGTAAAAATGAAAAAGGCCATGAAGAGTACCGTTTTTCGCTGCCTGACGGGCCTGAACCGGCTGATCCCCAAGGATGACAGCCGGATCCTGCTTTACAGCGGAAACCTGGGGATCCACCATAACCTGAAACCCGTGCTGGAGGCCCTGATCCAGGGGGGCTACGACAAAAAATACCGGATCCTCTGCGGAGTGGAGGACAGGCGCTATTTTGGCACCGAGCCCCAGGTCCGCTATGTGACCAAGCTGGGAGCCATCCGGGCCTTCCTCCGGTCGGGCCACGTGTTTTATTCCGCCGGCCAGATCCCCATCAAGCCCTCCAAGGACCAGATGGTGATCCATATGAACCACGGCACCTCGGACCTGAAAACCATGGGCAAGCTGTCCAACATCGACAACGGGGACGAGTTCTTCTTCACCTATATGCTGGTGCCCTCGGAGCTCTACGTGCCCATCGCCGCCCGGGAGTACGACTGTCCGGAGGCCAACATCCGGGTCTGCGGGGAGCCTATGACCGACGACCTGTTCCGTCCCGGTGAACCCTATGACCTGGGGGATTTTGACAAGGTGATCCTGTGGATGCCCACCTTCCGCCAGTCCAGCTACCTGAACTACTCGGATTCCAGTGCGGAGCTGCTGCCCATGTTCCCTCCGGACACCTATGAGGAGCTCAACGACACACTGAAGGCTCTGAATTACAAGCTCATCGTGAAGCTCCACACGGCTCAGGACACCGCTTCCCTCCAAAAAGCATCGTTTTCCAACCTGGAGATCCTAACCAACGACGCCTTCAACGCCCGGGGCTATGAGATCTATAAGCTCATGCCCCAGACGGATCTGCTGCTGGGGGACTATTCCTCCGCCTCCCTGCAATATCTGCTGCTGGATAAGCCGGTGTTCTTCGTGGTGCCGGATATGGAGGAGTATAAGAAAAAGCGGGGCTTCTGCTTTGCAGAGCCGGAGCGGTATATGCCCGGCCCTCTGATCCGAACCCGCGGGGAGCTCTACGACGCCCTGGCCCGGCTCAAGCGGGGAGAGGACCCCTACGTCCAGGATCGGCTCCGGGTGAAAAACGCCATATTCCGCTATCAGGACGGAAACAATACCCAGCGGGTGCTGGAACTCAGCGGCCTCGAGCCCTGAGCACCAACGGAAAAGAGAGTGAAGATCCATGAATATGCTGACAAGAGAACAATTTGACGCCCTGGCTTACTTGGCCCAGGGGGAGGCTTCCGGTCTGAGGGAGACCGTGCTGGACTCCCGAGTCATGGAGGAGCTGGGGGCCCTGGGCTTTGCGGAGGACGGACATATTTCGGAAAACGGCCTTCTGGCCCTGGAGCCCTACCGGGCACGGCGGGCGGTGTTTATCGCCGCCGGCTTCGGCAGCCGCCTGGCGCCCATTACCCTGAACACGCCGAAGCCTCTGGTGCGGGTCCACGGCCGGCGGATCATCGACGGCCTCATCGACGCCTGTCTGGAGGCGGGCATTGAGGAGATCTGGATCGTCCGGGGCTACCTGGGGGAGCAGTTCGACCAGCTCCGGTACAAGTATCCCATGATCCGGTTCCTGGAAAATCCTCTGTATGAGACCGCCAACAACATTTCCTCCGCCCTCATTGCCAAAGACCTTCTGAAAAACGCCTATGTGTTTGAGGCGGATCTTCTGATTTCCAACCCGAAGATCATCACCAAGTACCACTATTCTTCGGATTTTTTGGCCATTCCCGTGGAAAGGACCGACGACTGGTGCTTTGAGGACCGGAACGGCGTCATCACCCGGGAAAAGGTGGGGGGCGAGAACTGCTGGCAGATGGTGGGAATCTCCTACTGGGATGCCGGGGACGGGGAGAAGCTGGCCCGGGACATTCCGGAGGTCTGCAAAGAGCCCGACGGCACCGGCCATTACTGGGAGCAGGTGCCTCTGGTGTTCCGGAAGGACCACTATCGGGTCCACATCCGCCCCTGCCGGACGGAGGACATCATCGAGATCGATACCTTTGAGGAGCTGAAGGTCATCGACAGGGCCTATGACATATAAGGAGGATCGACTATGAGCGGACCGGAAAAGGCCGGCCTGAAACGGCAGCTCAGCCCCATGCACGTCTGGGCTCTGGCCTTTGGCTGCGTGGTGGGCTGGGGTTCCTTCATCAACCCCGGCAAGAAATTTCTGCCCAATTCCGGCGTGGCCGGCACCGCCATCGCCATGATCCTTGGCGCCCTGGTCATGATCGTCATCGCCTTCAGCTATGCCTATATGGTGCCCAAGTTCCCCAAGGCCGGCGGCGAGTTCACCTTTACCAAGGCCTGCTTCGGCAAGACCTGGGCCTACCTCTGCGGCTGGTTTCTGGTGGCGGCCTATCTCACCAATGTGCCAATGAACTCCACGGCCATCGGCCTGATCGTGGACGGCCTGGACGGCTCCGCCAATATTCTCAAGTGGGGCTTTCACTACACCGTGGCGGGCTTTGACGTGTGGGCGGGGGAGATGCTCCTGGCCATGGGGATCCTGCTGCTGTTCGGCGTACTGAACATTCTGGGGGTGGAGAAGGCCGGCATTGTCCAGACCATTCTGGCTACGCTTCTGGGGGTGTCGGTGCTGGCCCTGACCGTGGCGGCTCTGATCAGCTCCAAGGCCACCGTTTCCAATATGGCGCCCTGGTGGGGCTTTGATAAGGCCCGCGCCCTGGCCGCCGCGGCGGAGGGGACCTATACCTCCGTGGAGCCCTTCCGGCATACGGGCTCCGCCGGGATCACTTCGGCCATCCTCGCCACCTTTGCCATCGCCCCCTGGGCCTTTGTGGGCTTTGATACCATTCCCCAGGCGGCGGAGGAGTTCAAGTTCTCTTATAAAAAGGTTAGCCTGATCATGATCGTGGCCATTTTGTTCGGCTGCTTCGTGTACACCGCCAACAATACCATTGCTGCCGCGGCGCTGGAGAATTGGCCGGACCTGATCGTGGAGAGCAGCTCCACCCCCTGGCTCCTGCTGGCGGCGGCGGAGCGGCTGCTGGGTCTGCCGGGAAAGATCCTGGTGGGAACGGCGGTGTCCTGCGCCGTGCTGTCGGGCATTATGGGCTTTTACCTGGCCTCCTCCCGCCTGATGTATTCCATGAGCCGGGAGGGCTACCTGCCCCGGTGGTTCGGCCGCATCGACGAGAAGCACGGCACCCCGAAAAACGCCCTGCTGTTCTGCATGGCCGTGTCCCTGTCGGGTCCCATCCTGGGCCGGGAGGCTTTGGGCTGGTTCGTGGATATGTCTGCCATCGGCGCCTCCATCGGCTATTTCTTCACCTGCGCCTCCACCCTGGTGACCATGAGACGGGACGGGGACGGTACCCGGTTTCTGAAAGCCGTGGCCTGGATCGGCGTGGTGGTGTCCGCTCTGTTTATGGTGCTGCAGCTGGTGCCCATTCCCGGCCTTACCGGGGTCCACTTCGGAAAGGAATCCTATCTTCTTCTGGTGGTCTGGACCGTCCTGGGCCTGGTGTTCTACCTGAAGCAGAGAAACCGCCTGGACCGGGATACCCTGTGCCAGTAACCAGATAAAAACTTTTGCGATTAGAGATCATTTCAGCAAAAATACAGGCTGCCCATGGACAGCCTGTATTTTTGTTGTGCTCTCTTGCGTTACGCAAATATGGCAGTATAATAAGAATATATGATGCAATAACAGGGGGGACATCAATGGCACCGCAATTTCACAGAAATCTTTGGTGGGTCCGTGTTGGGATTGCCGTTGCCCTGGTTGCCCTACTTTACGCGGTTCCTGTTTTGGCACATCCTGGCCGCACAGACGCGGATGGGGGCCACTACAACAGTGATACCGGGGAATATCATTATCATCACGGATACCCTGCCCACCAGCACTATGATATAGACGGGGACGGAAAGCCGGATTGCCCCTATGACTTTGACGACAAAACGGGGAGCCGGTCGGGAAGCCCGTCTAGCTCCGGCAACTCCGGCAGCTCCGCCAAGGCGGCCAAGGAATCCGAGGAGAAGGTTCCCACCACCCAGGCGGAAGCAGAAGAGAAAGAAACCGGTGAGGGAATCACCTCTGCCATTGTTGGATGGTGCACCGCCGGGGTGGCGACCCTGGCGGCTTTTGCGTTATGGCGTAACGGAAAGGACGAGGAAAAGGCCCGCAAAGAAGCCCTGGAAGGTTTGCAGAAAACGTTGAGGCAGGAAACATCCAAGGTAGAGGCGCAAACGAAACTGATGGATATTTTCGGACAGAGGGGCCGGGAGCTGCAAGCGGAAATTCTGGCACTCAAGCGGGAGAACACCGCTAAGCAGGCGGAGGTGGACCGGGCAAAGCGTGAGCTGGACCGCCAGCAGGGGCGGATCCCCAGGAACATTGCCTTTGCTCCGGACGGTATGCCGGCCTATTGGAAGCCCGACAGTGAGAGACCATACGGTTCATACACCGTGTACATCAGGCGGGATTCCGGGATCTACCACCTGGACCGGTACTGTGCGGGATGGACCCCTGAAGTTGGACACCTGTTTGATGTGCTGGAAACGCCGCTGCGGCCATGCAAGCGCTGCGCAGCGGGGAAGCTGCCGGTGGAGGAAATCCCCGACTGGTACACGGAATGTTGGAAAGAAAAATAGTAGCAAGAGGCCCCCGCCAACCGGCGGGGGCCTTGTATGCTTAGCTTGTTTTACAGGCAGATCAGCCCCACCACCCGGGCCTGGCACAGAGCCAGGGCGTTCATGGTTTCCACGATCCGGTGAAAATCCGACTGGCCGCAGGCTTCTACCAACAGGACCGCCGCCTGGCGCAGGGCCAGGGTGGCGTCGGGATCCCTGGCGGGATCTCCCACCACCCGGAAATTCAGCTCCTGGGCGTAAGGCAGCAGCCCGGCGCAGACCTGTTCCAGCTGCTCCGGGGGCAGGGTGCCGGTGATCAGGACCTCCTGGCCGGGCTCCAGCTGGACCAGCAGTTTGGCCGCCGCCAGTCGATAGGCCTCGTTGTCGGAGGACAGGTCCCGGGGCCGGGACAGCAGCGCCGTGCCGTAGTTCTCGGTGATCTCCTCCGGATCCTGGAGCCGATGGGCCCGGACCGTGGCACAGAAGATCTGGACCGCCCGGAGGCAGCCGCCCAGAATACCGCCCACCACGGCGAAGAGCAGGATCTTTTTGGGGCTGTGGACGTTGGCGGGGTCCACGGCGGCCAGCATGTCCTCCTTCTGGGCCTGGAGCTCCGTCAGGTTCTTCTGCAGCTCCTCGCTGGTTTTGGGAATGGCCTCGGCGTTTTCTTTCTTGATCCGCTCAATGTCCTTTTCGCTGGACTCGATCTGGTCCTGCATTTGGCGCAGGGCGTTTTCGGCCTGGAGCACGTTGTCCCGCAGGGTGGTCAGCTGGGCCAGAAGCTCTACGGCGTTCTCTCCGCTGTCGGCCCGGATCATGGCCTCCACCTGGCGCAGGGTGCTCCGGCACAAGGCCAGGTATTCCTCTTCACTTTCCATGTCCTCCTGCAGGTCCTGGATGGTCTGCCGCTTTTCCGCAATGGTCTGCCGGTTGTCAATGCGCTTCTGGGCATTGACCACCAGGTCCGACTGACAGGTCTCAATCTGGTCCTCCAGCTCATCCATGGCGTCCTGATTCAGCGTGGGGACGGGGGAGAAGGCTTTATAGCCTCCCAGGAGAATGGCGCCAGCCAGCACATAGGCCGCCAGGACCTTCCACTTTCGGAAAAAGGTCCGGATCATGGGCTTCAGGTAAAAGGACTGCTCGGGGGAAGTCTGTTCCATCATGGCAAAGTAACTCCTATTGCAAACGAAAATAGAGTAGTATATCCCCAATAAAGGGGATCAGGATGCTTTTTGAGATTTAAGAGGGTACAGCAATTCCCGGAGTGTCCGAAAAATCTGCCGCTTTTCGTCGATATTTTATCATGGCGTTACGGTTCCGTCAACGAAGAAGGGAGAATTCGGTCGTTTTGGCGTGTCGAATTTCGGCGGATCCGCCCTCTGGGCCGCCGCATTTTGGCAACCTGTCCACATGATCCCTCCGCTTTTCTCCGGCCGGGATCTGCCGGGCGCTTACGGAAAAGTTGTACAGAAGGGCGCTCTTCGCCGGTCCGGAAACCGGAGAGCAGGGGAGCAGTCTCTGCTAAAAGCGCCGTTCTTTCCCAGGAAACGCTGTCAAACCGGCGGAGGGAGATCTCAGCGGTTCAGCAGCCGGGCGACAGGAGGCCTGCGGACCTTCATGGCCCCTTTCGGACAGAACTCCTGGCAGCAAAAGCAGTGAATACATCGTTTTCGGTGGATTTTCGGCAGCCGTTCCTCCATTGTGATGGCCTTGGCCGGACAGATCTCGGCGCAGTGCCCGCAGCCGATGCAGCTGCTTTTTTCCACCTGGGGCCGGGAACACATGGCGCCTTGGATCACGTCCGAGATCAACCTCCCCACAGCCCCGTGGCTGGTGTCCCGGAACAAATGGCTGTTGTGGGTTTCTAGGGTCTGAAAATCCCCCATGCGGAAGGACTCCGGGTCCCCGGCTATCGTCAGGTCCCGGACTGACTCCGGAATCAGGCCCCGTTCCAGGGCCGCCTCCAGGGTGGGGACCTCCTCTCGCCGGAGGCCCAATAGGTCGGCGCACAGCAGATCCAGCTTGTGGGGGCTCCGGGAGGCCAGGAGGGCGCCGATGGCTCTGGGGCTGCCGTTTGTGGGGCCGTTGCCCTCCATGCCGACAACTGCGTCCGTAATGGACAGCACCGGGGCAAAATACTCGTCAAGATCTACGATCATTCGAGCAAAATCCCGAGGATCCGGGAAACGGTAGTGGTATTCCGGCTTTAGGGTGCCCGGGATCACGCCGAACATGTTTTTGGCGGCGTTGCTCATGCCCATCATGCCGTGGGACTTCAGCTTGGAAAAGTCGATGATGGCGTCGGCCCAGTCCAGATAGGCGGTGTACTGAATGGTTTTGGCAACCCTGGCGTGGGGAAGCGCCGCCTGCTTTTGGGAAAAGTCCCGGTTGAGCCTGCCTCCGGCCTCCTCCACGGCGTGGACCCCGGAGAGCCTATACACATGCTCCACAAAGGCGGCGGTGTACAACCCGCCGGGGCTGTCGCCTACTACGACCTCCGCCCCTCGCTCCGTCAGGAGCTTTGTCAGCTCGCACAGAAGGGCGGGATGCGTTGTTGCGGCGGTCTCCGGTTTCATGGCGGAGACCAGATTGGCCTTAATGACAATGTGCATACCGGGGAACACAAAGTCCAGCCCACCTAAGGGGGCCAGGACCTCCGTCAGCGCCCTGCGGCACCGCTCCGCCCCGTAATCCGGACAGGGAACAATGGATACGTCTACCATAGAAACCTCACTCATTTTGACAACCCTGCCACAGGATCGTCACACATTTTCAGAAACCTTACCACAGGAAATCCACACATCCCGGCGCCCTCGCGTATCCTGGGTGCATATAGGGGCCTTCCTCGGCATAGCCTCTTCGCGGATCATAAGGGCCTTACGGACCGATAGAGGCCTTATTGCCGCCGGGCGATTGTGTATTCGTTGCCGCCCCGGAAATAGGGACAATCATTTTCCGGCCTGGTCAGCCAATGGTAATACTCGTCCTCATCCATATCTACGGCGCAGTAATATTCGTCCATTTCCTCATCATAGTCGTAGTACCAGCAGTCCTCGCAATTGGTAGCCATGCGCAAACCCTCCGTCCGGTTGGGGAGAAGTTCCCCGGATCCGTTGCTTTTATAATCATAACACAGACGCTCCCTGTTTGCAATCTTCGCCGGGAAAAGACCTTTTTCGTGAAAAATCAAAAAATTTAAAATTAGTGCTTGACATATCAGAAAATTGTGTTATTATATTAGAGCGGTTTGCGAAGCGGTACTTTACCGGACAGCTTGCGGAACAGAATATGGGGGTATAGCTCAGCTGGGAGCGCACGCTATCGGGTGAACGACCCCGAATCAATCAAAACTAAATATCCTGAAAGTCAAGGTTTTCCAAGGCTTTCAGTCCTATGGGGGTATAGCTCAGCTGGGAGAGCGCTTGAATGGCATTCAAGAGGTCAGCGGTTCGATCCCGCTTATCTCCA
>CAKTNP010000017.1 GCA_934589155.1 uncultured Oscillospiraceae bacterium
GGGCAAATTTAGACATTTTTCCGCCTTGCAATTTCCCCCGCAACAGAGTAAGATGTGTCTAAGGATTATAAATCCCATAACAGTATATTCCCAAATGCGCAGATGGAGAAAAGTACCCAGGAGATCCTGTCTCAGAGAGCCGGCGATGGTGAGAATCCGGCACAAGGGGCCCGGCGAAGAACACTCCGGAGCACCGCGCCGAACCCCCCAGGGCAGTAAGCAAGGCGTCTTGAGACACGTTACGACTCACGGGCCTATTAGGGCTCAGAAAAGTGACTGCGCAAGCAGTAAGTTAGGTGGCACCGCGGATGGCAGCTATTCGTCCTAAAGTTTTTAGGATAGCTGCGTAATAATCTGGAGGTGCCTTTTGTTATGTGTTCCATCATCGGCTTTACCAAGAAAACCCTGTCCCCCGCAGAGATCGCCCCTTATTTCGACCGGACCCTGTCCCGAGGCCCTGATATGTCCCGGTTCGAGGAAACGGCCACGGGATATTTGGGCTTTCACCGCCTGGCCATTATGGGCCTGACCCCGGAGGGGATGCAGCCCTTCCATCTGGGCGGCGACATGGCCGTGTGCAACGGCGAGCTCTACGGCTTCCGTGCCCAGAAGGAGCTGCTTGCGATAAAGTATCCATTCGTCAGCGACTCCGACTGCGAGATCATCCTGCCCATGTACCGGGAATACGGCCTAGCCATGTTCTCCATGCTGGACGCGGAGTTTGCCATGCTGATCTACGACGCGAAGAAGGATCAGCTTATCGCCGCTAGGGATCCAATTGGCATCCGGCCTCTGTTCTATGGGCAGCTGAAAGCCGACGGCTCCATGGTCTTTGCCAGTGAGGCCAAGAACCTGGTTGGCCTCTGTGATCGGGTCCTGCCCTTCCCTCCCGGCCATTACTGGGTGGACGGCGAATTTCACCGCTATGCCGATCTCACCACGGTGGACCGCTATTGTGAGGACGGTCCGGATGAGATCGCGAAGAACATTCGGGAAAAGCTGGTGGCCGGGGTGGAAAAACGGCTGGACGCCGACGCGCCCCTGGGCTTTCTCCTGTCCGGCGGCCTGGATTCCAGCTTGGTCTGCGCCATTGCCGCCAAAATACTGGGCAGGCCCATTCGGACCTTTGCCATCGGCATGGACCGAGACGCCATTGACCTGAAGTACGCCCGCCAGGCAGCGGAGTATCTGGGAGCCAACCACACCGAGGTCTATATGACGCGGGAGCAAGTTCTTGCCAGTTTAGACGAAGTCATCGCCATGCTGGGGACCTACGACATTACCACCATTCGGGCCAGCATGGGCATGTACCTGTGCTGCAAGGCCATTCATGAAAGGACCGATGTGCGGGTCCTGATGACCGGCGAGATCTCCGACGAGCTTTTCGGCTATAAATACACAGACTTCGCGCCCTCCCCCGAGGCCTTCCAGCAGGAAGCCAAGAAGCGGGTGGATGAGCTCTATATGTACGATGTGCTCCGGGCTGACCGGTGCATTTCCGTCAACTCTCTGGAGGCCCGGGTGCCCTTCGGCGACCTGGACTTTGTAAAATACGTCATGTCCATCGATCCCGCCAAAAAGGTCAACGTCTACGGCAAGGGCAAATACCTGCTGCGGAAGGCATTTGAGGGGGATTGGCTTCCCGATGAAATTCTCTGGCGGGAAAAGGCCGCCTTCTCCGATGCCGTGGGTCACTCTATGGTGGACGATCTGAAGGAGTACGCCGAAGCCAAGTACACCGACAGGGAATTTGAGGTCCTGCGGCAGAAATACGATTTTGCCCGGCCATTTACCAAAGAAAGCCTCCTGTACCGGGAGATCTTTGAAAAATACTATCCCGGCCAGGCCTCGATGGTAAAGGATTTCTGGATGCCCAACCGTTCCTGGAAGGGCTGTGACGTGAGCGACCCCTCCGCCCGGGTGCTGTCCAACTACGGTGCCAGCGGTCAATAATTTTGGAAGCCCTGCTTCCCGAAAGGATGTAATTCCATGAGTGAAGAACCCATCAGCGTGCCAAAGATCTTCGGCTGTGACGTATTCAACGAAGCAACCATGAAAGAGCGACTGGAGCCGGAGGTCTATTGCGCCTGGAAGCAGTGCATCAAGGACGGCAGGCCTCTGGAGCTCCCCGTGGCCAACAGCATCGCCAATGCCATGAAGGACTGGGCCACCGAAAAGGGGGCCACCCACTATACCCATTGGTTCCAGCCCATGACGGGGATCACCGCCGAGAAACACGACAGCTTCATCACCCCCGCCGGAGACGGGCGGGTACTGATGGAGTTCTCCGGCAAGGAGCTGGTCCGGGGCGAACCCGACGCTTCCTCCTTCCCCTCCGGCGGTCTCCGGGCCACATTTGAGGCCAGAGGCTACACAGCCTGGGATCCCACGGCCTGCGCCTTTGTCAAGGACGGCAGCCTGTATATCCCCACCTGCTTCTTCTCCTACACCGGTGAAGCCCTGGATAAGAAGACCCCCCTGCTCCGGTCCATTTCCGAAGTCAGCCGAGAGGCTTTACGGATCCTGCGGCTCTTCGGGGACACGGAGTCCACCCGGGTCATTACCTCCGTAGGTGCCGAGCAGGAATATTTCCTGATTCCCAAGGATCTCTATATCCAGCGGGAGGATCTGCGGCTCACGGGGCGGACTCTCTTCGGCGCCCCTGCCCCCAAGGGTCAGGAGTTGGACGACCACTATTTCGGCACCATCCGCACCCGGGTCTCCAGCTATATGAAGGACCTGGACGAGCAGCTGTGGCGGCTGGGGATCCTGTCCAAGACCAAGCACAACGAGGTGGCCCCGGCTCAGCACGAAATGGCCCCCATCTACACCGACGCCAACACCGCCTGTGACAACAACCAGCTGGTCATGGACGTGATGAAAAAGTGCGCCGCCAAGCACAATCTGGTATGCTTGCTCCATGAGAAGCCCTTTGCCGGGGTCAACGGCTCCGGCAAGCACGACAACTGGTCCCTCAGCACCGACACCGGCAAGAACCTCTTCAAGCCCGGCAAGACCCCCCGGCAGAACGCCCAGTTCCTGCTGTTCCTGGCGGCCTTTATCAAGGGCGTAGACGAATATCAGGACTTCCTCCGATGCACCGTAGCCACCGCCGGAAACGACCACCGGCTGGGCGCCAACGAGGCCCCACCCGCCATCGTCTCCATATTCTTGGGCGATGAATTGGAAGCCGTGGTCCGCAGCATCATCGAAGGCACGGACTACACCGACGTGGGCAAATCCCTGCTCCGCATCGGCGTGGATGTACTGCCCTCCATCCCTCAGGATACCACGGACCGGAACCGGACCTCTCCCCTGGCCTTTACGGGCAACAAGTTCGAGTTCCGGATGCTGGGCTCCTCCCAATCCGTTTCCGGCCCCAACGTGGTCCTCAACACCATCATGGCCGAGGAGCTTCAGGACTTTGCCGACGTTCTCGAAAAGTCTCAAAACTTTGACCACGATCTTCAGACCCTGATCTGCACCGCCCTGACGGAGCACCAGAGGATCATCTTTAACGGCAACGGCTACAGCGGAGATTGGGTGAAAGAAGCGGAGAAGCGGGGGCTCAGCAACCTGCGCAGCACGGCGGAGTGCATGCCCGCCTATGTATCCGACAAGAATATTGCCCTGGTGACCAAACACGGCATCTTCACCGAGACAGAGTTCCGGGCCCGGTACGAGATCCACATGGACACCTACTGCAAGGTGATCCGGATCGAAGCCCAGACCATGTTGGAAATGATCCGCCGCCAGATCCTGCCCGCCGCCATGGGCTTCGCCGACTCTCTGTGCCAGGGTCTTGCCAACCGAGTCCGGGCCCTGCAGCCCTGCAAGGCCGAACAGAAGCTGGCCAAGCAGCTGGCCGACAACATCGACAGCCTGTATGACGCCGCAGCGACTCTGGAGCTGGCCCTGGACCAGGTGCCGGAGGGCGATTCCGCCGCCGTAGCCGGGTACTACCATGACGTGATCATCACGGATATGGAGCAGGCCCGGGGCTATGCCGACACTCTGGAGACCCTGACGGCCAAGGACCGCTGGCCCTTCCCCACTTACAGTGAAATTCTCTTCTATCAATAAACGCTTACGCCCGGAAGGAAATTCCTTCCGGGCGTATTTTGTGAGCCAGCAAAGCCCAAAAATTTTCAACACGCAACGGGCCCCGGGAAAACCCGGGGCCCTGGTTTTACATATCTTACATATCAAACACGCCCATAAGAACGATACCGGCCACCGTCACGGCAATGGCCACGTAGTGCTTCCAGCTCAGCCGCTCCTTCAGGAATAAGCGGCTCCACAGCACTGAAACGGCGCAGTAGGAGGCGATGATGGGAGCGGACATGGCCAGGTGAGTTTCGTCGCTGATGGCGAAGATGTAGGCGAACTGGCCCGCCGTCTCAAATAGGGCACCCACGTACTTGGGCACCTCCCGCTTGGCTACGGGCTTTTCCTTCTTGATGAAGAAGGTGTAGATAAAGCAGCAGATGCCGGCAAACAAGAATGTCAGCTCATAGGCCACATTGGCAGAGGCCTCGCTGCCGATCTTCTTGATCACGATGTTGTCGGAGAAGGTCCCGGCGGCATCCAGTACGCAATAAGCCAGAGGCAGGGCTATGGCGATCCAGGACTTGGCGTATTTGTAGTTGGAGGCCTCTTGCCGGGCAGCCCGAAGCTCCGGGTCCTCTCGGGCCTCCACCACGCCCAGGGCCACAACGCCCACGCAGGCCAGGCCCACGGCCACAAACTGCATGGGGACCATCTCGGACCCGCCGCCCATAAAGAGAATGGAGGCCAGGGCCACCAGGGCGCCGGAGCTGTTGCAGATAGGCGAGGATACGGACAGTTCGATGTACCGCAGTCCCACATAGCCCAGGGCCATGGAGAGGATATAGAGGATGCTCACCGGCAGGTACAGCCAGATAACGTGCCAGGAAATGGCAACGCCGTTCACGAAGATCTCATAGGCGGCGTGCAAACCCATGACCACGCCAACGGCGGTGGTCATTTTCAGATGAGCGTGCTTGTCGTCGGCGTCCCGGCATCCGATCTTGGAAAACAGGTCGGAACCGGACCAGCACAGCAGCGCCACAATAGACAGCCAAAACCAAGTCATATTTCTTATTTCCTTTCTTTTTTACATTTTTACCAGGTCTGCATTAACCATTTCCTGAAGGCTCATGAGAATGCCCAGCTTGGCATGGAACCATGTCAGACCACCTTGGAAATACACGGCATAGGGCGGACGGATGGGGCCGTCGGCGGACAGCTCGATGGAAGAACCCTGGACAAAGGCGCCGGCGGCCATAATGACCTTGTCATTGTAGCCCGGCATATCCCAAGGCAGCGGGGTAGCAAAGCTGTCCACGGGGGCCGCCGCTTGGATACCCTTGCAGAAGGCCACCATGCCGGCCTCACTGCCCAGCTCCACGGCCTGGATGATGTCGTGGCGGCTCTCCGTGGCGTTGGGCACACAGCGGAAGCCCAGGGGCTCATAGAGATTGGCCGCAAAGACCGCGCCCTTTTCCGCGCTGGCCACCACCGTGGGGGCCAGGAACAGGCCCTGGTAGAAGGCGGGCATCAAGCCCAGGTTGGCCCCCACCTCCTGGCCCAGGCCGGGAGCCGACAGCCGGTAGGCGCAGCGGCTGACGCAGGCTTGGGTGCCACAGATATAACCGCCGATGGGGGCCAGGCCGCCGCCGGGATTCTTGATAAGGGAGCCCACCACCATATCCGCCCCCACATCGGAGGGCTCGATGATCTCCACAAATTCGCCGTAGCAGTTGTCCACCATGCAGATCACATCGGGCTTCAGGCCCTTCACAAAAGCAATGAGCTCTCCGATCTGCTTCACGGAGAAAGTAGGCCGGGTGGCGTAGCCCTTGGACCGCTGGATGGTCACCAGCTTGGTCTTTTCGTTCACGGCCTTCCGGATCCCCTCATAGTCAAAGGTGCCGTCGGCCAGCAGGTCCACCTGGCGGTAGGACACGCCGTACTCCTTCAAAGAGCAGGGGCTCTCCCGGATGCCGATGACCTCCTGGAGGGTATCATAGGGCATGCCCACAGGGCTCAGAAGCTCGTCCCCGGGCAGCAGGTTGGCTGACAATGCCACCGTCAGGGCGTGGGTGCCGCAGGTGATCTGAGGCCGGACCAGGGCAGCCTCCGTGTGGAATACATCGGCATAGACCCGTTCCAGGTTGTCCCGGCCCACGTCGTCGTAGCCGTAGCCCGTGGTGGCCGCAAAGCAGGCGGCGGACACCCGGTTCTTCTGCATGGCGGAGATCACCTTGGTTTGGTTGTATTCCGCCACGGCGTCGATCTTCGCAAAACGGTCCTTCAGGGTCTCCAGGGTCTTTTCTCCCCGGGCGTAGACCGCCGGGGAAATGCCCACGCTTTCATAGAGTTCCAATAAATCTTCCATACTTCAATCCTCTTTTTTTGCGTTTCCTAAAATCTGCGCCGCCAGGTCCGACAGGACCTCCGGCCGGGACACGATGAGCCCCGTGTCCTCCTCCCCCAGGATCAAAAGGGTATCCCCGGCCCGGATCCCGAACAGCTCCCGGGCTTCCTTGGGGATAACGATCTGCCCCCGGTCGCCCACCTTGGCCGTGCCGAAGACCCGCCGGGCATGGGTCTTCCCCAATAGATGTTTACCTCCCGCCATAGGCCCTCCTTTCACACTTTTCACATTTTTCACACGCGGTATAGCATAACAAAAACCGCCCCGGCTGTCAAGGCCGGAGCGGTTTTTTTCGGAGTTCAGAGGGATCAATCGTCTCTCCGACGGCCCCGGCCGCCGAACAGAACGATCAGCCGCAAAAGCTGCATGAGAGACACAGCCAGAGCCGCCACATAGGTCATTGCCGCCGCCCGCAGAGTTTTACGAGCGCCCGCCATTTCCTCGGGGTACAGGAGGTTGGAGGATTCAATGACCCGCAGGGCCCGGCGGCTGGCGTCGAACTCCGTGGGCAGCGTCACCAGCTGGAACACCGTGGACAGGCCAAAGCAGGCGATGCCGATGTTGATAAGGACTCCCATGGTCTCGCTGGTGCCGGAGAATAGAAGCCCGATGAGGATCAGGGGCATGGCCAGCTTGGAGCCGATGTTGGTAATGGGGATAATGGCGGACCGGAGCTTAATGGGAAAATAGCCCACGGCGTGCTGGATGGCATGGCCCGCCTCATGGCAGGCGACCCCGATGGCCGCCGTGGAGGTGTTGCCGTACACGTCATCGGACAGGCGGATCACTCCGTCCCTGGGGTCAAAGTGGTCCGTAAGACTGCCGGAAATATGCTCGATCCGGATGTAATTCAGGCCGTTACTGTCCAGGACATGGCGGGCGGCCTCCGCCCCGGTGAGGCCCCGGGCGGAGTACTGGGTGGAATATTTCTTGAAGGTGCTGTTCACCCGGGCGCTGCAGATCATGGCAAAGATCACAGCAGGCAGAACCAGAATTAAATAGGTATAATCAAAATAGTAAGGCAAGGTATCTTCCTCCTTCAGGGCTCCATAGGCTCCATGGCATCAAACAGAGTATCCGTAATGGCCCCCCGGAACAGGCTGTCCGCCTGGCCATGGAGGGTGTTCAGGGCCGCCGCCGACAGATTCACCGGCACATTGCCGGACATGAACAGGTCGTTGTCCAGGATAAAGCGGACCTCCTCCGGGCTCTCCATACCGGGACGGCGGACCATACCAGGACCGGCGTGGATCTTGGCCCGGCAGCCTCCCTGAATGGTCAGCTCCGTGTCCACACTGCTGCGGTTGGCGGTCTTTTCATTGACCTCTTCCTCTGCCAGAAGGCCCAGATAGGGGCTCCGGATCAGGTCCCGGAAGGGTGTATCCTCCAATCCCAGCTCCGACCGGCAGACGGCGTTGATGAACCGCAGGCCCACCCGGTCAAAATAGGCCGGGGCGTAGACCCGGATGAAGGCCGCCAGCATCTGGTCCAGTCGCCGGGCAAATTCCTCCCACCGGTCATATTTTGCACAGGAAAGGGAAATAAATTTAGAGGTCAGGTTGATCCGCCACAGGCCGTCCTGGGTGCGGAAGTTGTAATTGAGGGTGGGCTGGGATTCCTGCAACTGGAAATTGCCGGGGGTGCCTGTGATCTTAGGCTGGGCCACCTCCTTCATGGCCTGGTACTGGGGATACTCTCCCCGAATGGCCTCCTGAAAGTCCACCGGAGGACGAGAGCCTATGGCCAAAATCTCCGGAAACCGAAGCTGACAGATCACCTCCAGAATCGGATTCTTCTCAAAAATTCGTCTGGGTTCGTTGGAAAACATACTTTTTCCTCCCTTCGCATTTCTTATTATTATACATTCAAAGGGAAATCTTGGCAAGGCCATCGGGGCCTGGATTTTCCCATTTCGGGAAATTGGGAAAATCCAGACGCTTGTGGAGGCCGATAGAATCTGATATAATGAAGACGATTTTTCGGCAGGAGGCGCGATATGACCTTTCTCTATTTTCTGGCGAAGCTGCGGACCCCCTTGGGAGACGGCTTTTTCTCCGCCGTCACAAACTTAGGCGGAGAGACCGCCCTTTTGGCCATCGGCCTGACCCTGTTCTGGTGCGTGGACAAGCGCATGGGCTACTAC
Organism: uncultured Oscillospiraceae bacterium; assembly: GCA_934589155.1. Lineage (GTDB taxonomy): Bacteria > Bacillota > Clostridia > Oscillospirales > Oscillospiraceae > Faecousia. The sequence continues at coordinate 8,604 of CAKTNP010000017.1, forward strand.
GCCCTGTGCACCGGCCTGTCCGGCACGGTGCTGAACCAGTTCTTGAAGCTGGCCTTCCGGATTCCCCGGCCCTGGGTCCGGGACCCCGGCTTCACCATTGTGGAATCCGCCCGGGCCGGCGCAGGCGGTTACAGCTTTCCCAGCGGCCATACCCAGAATTCCGTCAGCATTTTCGGAAGCGTAGCCATTGAGACCAAGCGCCGCTGGATCCGGGTGACCGCCGTTATTCTGGCCGTACTCATCCCCTTCTCTCGGATGTATCTGGGGGTCCACACACCTCAGGACGTGCTGGTCGCCGCTGCCGGTTCCCTTGTCCTCCTGTTGGTGTTCCGGCCCCTGTTCTATTCCAAGGATCCCAGGGTCCTGCCTGTGACTCTGGGGGTCCTTACGGTCCTCAGCGCCGCTTTCTGCCTGTATGCGGAGCTGTTCCCCTTCCCTGCTGACATTGATCCGGACAATCTCCAAGAGGGCATAAAGAACGCCTATACCCTCCTGGGAGCGTTTCTGGGCTTTCTTGTGGTGTACCTGGCGGACGAAAAACACCTGCGGTTCCCGACAAATGCCATCTGGTGGGCCCAACTTCTGAAGCTGTTTCTGGGCCTTGCCCTGGTGGTGGCCGCAAAGGCCCTGTTGAAAGCCCCCCTGCTTGCTCTCTGCGGCGGCCACAGTGCCGCCTCTGCCATCCGGTATTTTCTTCTGGTGCTGCTGGCCGGAATTGTGTGGCCTCTGACCTTCCCCTGGTTTTCCCGGCTGGGCCGAAAAAAGCCACGGGTGGACCATTGATATTTCCCGTATCTTGTGGTATGATTCCATTATCTCCACAAAATACAGGATGTTGAGGTGTGTATCCATGAACTATGCGACCATAAAAAACTGTGACATTGCCAACGGACCCGGAGTCCGAGTCAGCCTGTTCGTCTCCGGCTGCACCCGGCACTGCAAGGATTGCTTCAACCAGGAAGTATGGGATTTTCACTACGGTGAGCCCTTTACAAAAGAAGTTCAGGACCGTATTGTGTCCCTGCTGTCCCCGGCCTATATCAAAGGGCTGACCGTTCTGGGCGGCGAACCCATGGAGCCTCAGAACCAGCCCGGGGTCCTGGAGCTGGTCCGCCGGGTCCGAACGGAACTGCCGGAAAAAACCATCTGGTGCTACACCGGCTATGTGCTGGAGAAGGATCTGCTGTCCGGCCGGCTCTGCGATCCGGAGACCGTGACCCTTCCCCTGCTCCGGAGTCTGGACGTGCTGGTGGACGGTCCCTTCGTGGCAGGGCAAAAAGACCTGAGCCTCAGTTTTCGGGGGTCCCGAAATCAGCGGCTCATCGATATGCCGAAAACATTAGAGAAAGGCCAGGTCGTCCTGTGGCACGACTGGCAGAAGAGGAACTGAGCCATGGAACCTGTATCCGTTAAATTTCTGCGCCCCGGCGCCGTCCTGCCCACCTACGGCTCCCGGGAGGCCGCGGGGGCGGACCTGTACGCCTGCCTGGATGCCCCCCTGACCATCGAACCGGGACAAACGGTTCCCGTACCCACAGGTCTGGCCCTGGAGGTTCCCAAGGGCTGCGCCGGGCTGGTCTATGCCCGCAGCGGCCTGGCCTGCAAGAGAGGCCTGGCCCCTGCCAATAAAGTTGGCGTGGTAGACAGCGACTACCGGGGCGAGATCCTGGTCATGCTCCACAACCACGGGGCCATTCCGCAGACCATCGAGTGCGGTGACAGGATCGCTCAGCTGCTCATTACCCCGGTGCTGACCCCGGCGTATTCCCAGGCGGCGGAGCTGACGGACACGGACCGGGGCACAGGCGGCTTCGGCTCCACCGGAAAGTGACGTTCCAAGACAGAATCCCCAAAAATTTTACTTAGATTTTTCATTTCCCCCCTGTACACATGATGAGATTTTGCTATAATGACTTTGTGTTAAGTGTCTGTTATAAATACGTAAAAAGTTTGGGAGAATGAAGCGATGAATATTTTCTCTGTGATCAGTCTGCTGGGCGGCTTGGCCATGTTCCTCTACGGCATTGAGGTCATGGGCGACGGCCTGAAAAACAGCTCCAGCGCCGCCCTCAAAAACGTCCTGGAAAAGGTCACCACCAACACCCTCATGGGCGTGCTCACCGGCACTCTCGTCACCGCCGTGATCCAGAGCTCCACCGCCACCATTGTCCTGACCGTGGCTCTCATCGGTGCGGGCGTGCTGAATCTGAAGCAGGCCGTGTCCATCGTCATGGGCGCCAACATCGGCACCACCATTACGGCCCAGATCATCCGGCTCATGGACATCGACTCCAACGGCAGCATATTCCTGGAATTTTGTAAGCCCGCCACCCTGGCGCCTCTGGCTCTCATCATCGGCATCATTCTTATTATGTTCGTCAAGACCGGCAAGTCCAAGAATGTCGGCGATATTTGCATTGGCTTCGGTATTCTGTTCATGGGCTTGCTCAACATGACTGCCGCCGTGGAGCCCCTGTCCGGCTCTCAGGCCTTTGCGGATCTGTTGGCTCGGTTTTCCAACGTGCCCATCCTGGGCATCCTGGCAGGCCTGGTGCTGACTGTAGTGGTCCAGAGCTCCTCCGCCATGGTAGGTATGCTGCAGGCCCTTTCTTCCACCGGTGCCATGACCTTCTCTTTGATCTATCCCGTGGTCATGGGCATCAACCTGGGAACCTGTGTCACCACCGCCGCCGTCTGTTCCATCGGCACCAGCAAGGATGCCAAGCGCACGGGTATCGTTCACATCGCCTTCAATACCATCGGCACTGTGTTGTTTATGATCGCTATGACCATTCTCCATAAGACCGGGGCTTTCCCCGCGACCTTCTGGAACCGCACCGTGGATTCCGGCGACATTGCCAATTTCCAGACCATTTTCAACGTGCTGACCTGTGTCGTCCTTCTGCCCTTCTCCGGCTTGCTCGTAAAGCTGTCCAAGTCCATCGTGAAGGAGGACAAACCCAAGCCCCTGGCCCATCCGGAGCTCCACACCCTGGACGAAAAGCTCTTCGTCTCTCCCTCCCTGGCCCTGTCCGAGGCCACCAAGGCTGTGGCCGCCATGGGCAGTCTAGCCCGGGAGAACTTTGCCCGGAGCTGCAAGCAGCTGCTCAAGTATGACGAATCCGCCGTTCCCCAGATCATGGAGGACGAGGATGCCCTGGATCAGTTCGCCGATTCTTCCAGCAACTTCCTGGTGGAGCTGGCCAAGCTGATCCAGTCCTCCCACGACAATCTTCAGCTCAACATGCTGATCCAGACCATTCCCAATTTTGAACGTATCGGCGACTACGCCACGAATTTCGTAGAGTTGGCCCAGCAGATGCAGGAGGAAAAGCTTCGCTTCTCCGAGGCTGCCCAGAAAGAGCTGATCCTGTTGTCCAGCGCCGTGGATGAGATCATCAGCATCACCGTGGACGCCTTCGGCTCCGACGACAACGACTATGCCCGGCGGATCGAGCCTTTGGAGGAGACCATCGACGACATGGTCCAAATCCTGCGGGAGCGGCACACCAAGCGGCTGAAGGCCGGTGCCTGCGCCATTACCTCCGGTCTGAAGTTCATGGACTTTTTGACCTATGCAGAGCGTGCCTCTGATCAGTGCTCCTCCATTGCCGTGCAGATGCTGGCCCGGAACAACGAGGCCATCCTCTACAACCACTATGATTACCTGCGGGAGATTCACCAGGGCAACGACGAGGCCTACAACGCCGAGCGTCAACGCCGGAGAGATCAGTACATTCTCCCTCTGGAAGCCATCCATTGATCTTGTGCCGCCTCCATTTCCGGAGGCGGCTCTTTTCTTTTGCCTTTTTCTGTGGTATAATGAATGAAATTTTCTTAGGAGGCCCCGTTATGCCGGAATTTCTTCCCATTTCAAAATCGGATATGGCCCGGCGGGGCTGGGAGCAATGCGACTTTGTCTACGTCATCGGCGACGCTTACGTAGACCACCCTTCCTTCGGTCCCGCCATCATCAGCCGGGTCCTGGAGGACGCGGGCTACACCGTAGGCATCATCTCTCAGCCCAATTGGAAGGATCCCGGCTCCATTGACATTCTGGGCCGCCCCCGGCTGGGCTTTCTGGTGTCCGGCGGCAACATGGACTCCATGGTGAACCACTACTCTGTCTCCCGCCACCGGCGGAAAACCGACGCCTTTACCCCCGGCGGCGTCATGGGCAAGCGGCCGGACCGGGCCACCATCGTCTACTGCAATCTGATCCGCAGGACATACCGGGACGTTCCCATTATCATCGGCGGCATTGAGGCCAGTCTCCGGCGGCTGGCCCACTACGACTACTGGTCCGACAAAATGCGCCCCTCCATTCTCATGGATTCCCAGGCGGATCTGCTGCTCTACGGCATGGGAGAGAAAAGCATTGTGGAAATGGCCGACGGCCTCAACGCCGGAATGGACATCCGCTACATGACCTACATCGATGGGTCCGTGTACAAAACAAAAGAGGTTGACGACAGTCTCCCCACCCTGACCCTACCCGCCTATGGGGAGCTGCTGGCGGATCCCAGGAAATACGCCGAGAGTTTCGCCGTCCAGTACAAAAATACGGATCCCTTCACCGCCAAGCGGCTGGCGGAGCCCTATGAGGGCGGCTGGTTCGTGGTCCAGAATCCCCCGCAAAAGCCCCTGACCGTGGAGGAAATGGACCACGTCTACGACCTGCCCTACTGCCGGAGCTACCATCCCAGCTATGAAAAGTTGGGGGGCGTTCCCGCCATTTCCGAGATCAAATTCAGCCTGACCTCCAACCGGGGCTGCTTCGGTGCCTGCAGCTTCTGCGCCCTGACCTTCCACCAGGGCCGGATCATCCAGGTCCGGAGCCATGAGTCCATTGTGAAGGAGGCCCGGGCCATGACCCAGGACCCGGAATTCAAGGGCTACATTCACGATGTGGGCGGCCCCACCGCCAACTTCCGGTTTCCCGCCTGCGAAAAGCAGCTGACCAAGGGGACCTGCGGCGGGCGGCAGTGCCTGTTCCCCACCCCCTGCAAGAATCTCCGGGCGGACCATACGGACTATCTGACCCTGCTGCGGCAGCTCAGAGCCCTGCCCGGGGTGAAAAAGGTCTTTATCCGCAGCGGTATCCGGTTCGACTACCTGCTGGCAGACAAGAAAGATACCTTCTTCCGGGAACTGGTGAAATACCACGTTTCCGGCCAGCTGAAAGTGGCTCCGGAGCATGTGTCCGATCCGGTGCTGGACAAAATGGGAAAGCCCCGGAACGCCGTGTATCAGCGCTTCACGGAGAAATATCAGGCCCTGAACCGGGAGATGGGGCTGAAGCAGTACCTGGTCCCGTATCTCATGTCCTCCCACCCCGGCAGCACCATGAAGGAAGCCGTGGAGCTGGCGGAGTTCTGCCGGGACATGGGTTATATGCCGGAGCAGGTCCAGGATTTCTATCCCACCCCCTCCACCCTGTCCACGGTGATGTATTACACCGGCCTGGACCCCCGGACCATGACGCCGGTGTACGTGCCTCGGGATCCCCACGAAAAGGCCATGCAGCGGGCCCTGATCCAGTACCGGGATCCCAAGAACTATAAGCTGGTCCACGAGGCCCTGGTCCTGGCCCACCGGCAGGATCTCATCGGCTTTGGAAAAGAATGTCTGATCCGGCCTATGACCTCGGATCCCCGGACCCGGAACGAGCCGGACAAGCGCCGGAAGTCTTCCTCAGGAGAGGTCCAAAGCCGGAAAAAGCCGGCGCGAAGGGCAGATCCCCGTTCCGGAGCCAGGAGCCAGACTTCCGGCTCCCGAAACCATAAAAAATAGGAAGAAGCCGCCGGACTGCGTCCGGCGGCTTTCCCCACATATCCCCGGGACAGGCTGAATATAGTGTTCCATACGAACTGAACTGAGGTGGAAGTATGGAAAACGCAGCCAACAAAATCACGGTCCTGGGTACGCTGGATTCTCTCCCACAGGTATCCCACGAAAACCACGGCAAGGTCTTTTACCGCTTTACCCTGGAGGTGGAGCGGCTCAGCGGCACCCGGGACATTCTGCCGGTGATCGCCGCCCAGGAGCTTCTGGACACCATAGACCTGTCCGGCGGCAGCCGCATTCGGGTCCGGGGCGAGATCCGGTCCTACAACAGCCGCACGGAGAACATCCGGCGGCTCCACATCTTCATTTTTGCCCTGGAGCTGACGGTCTGCGAGGGAGAGGCGGAAAACGAGGTCTTTCTCTCCGGCACCGCCTGCAAAGAGCCTATCTTCCGAAGGACCCCCCTGGGCCGGGAGATCTGCGATGTGATGCTGGCGGTGCCCCGGGCCTATCACCGGTCCGATTATCTGCCCTGCATTCTCTGGGGCCGCACCGCCCAGGAGGCCGCCCGGTGCGCCGTGGGGGACGCCCTTTCCCTTCAGGGGCGGATGCAGAGCCGGAATTATCAAAAGTTGACGGAAAAGGGCTTGGAGCTGCGCACCGCCTATGAGATCTCCGCCCTGTCCGCCCAGGTCGAGACCCTGTAAGCGTCCTATATAGGTCCCCGGGTTTAGCCCGGGGACCTTTTTGCACGCAAAAAGCGTCCCTGCCAAAGCAGGGACGCCTCAGTGTGTCAAAAATGCCTCGCAGAGTTCGCCGTCCGCAGGCGGCGAATGAAATGAGATCATTTCCTCCGGCGGCATGTTCGTCGGAGGAAATACCGCTCAGACCGCAAGTGTGCAAATTGCCCGCCCATGGCGGGCAATGCGTGCGCGCAGCGGGCTGCAAGCTCCTTGTCGGAAAAGCCCAAAGGACTTTTCCGACAGCCTCAGGCGTCCCTGCCGAGGCAGGGACACTTTTTTCATACCACGGGGATCAGAAGCATCTGGTCCGGCGCCGGAGCCCTGCCCTCCAGATGGTTTGCCTTCTCAATGGCCACCCGGGTGGAGCCGAAGGTCTTTGCCAGATCCCACAGGTCCTCCTCACCGGGCCGCCGGAGGATCACCGAGGGCCGGTCCGGATCCGGCGGCACGGCTTCCCCCAGTTCCAAGCCGCAGAGGACCTGGGGCCCTTTCTCGCCATAGCTGTCCACTGCCACCTGCATGCTTTCCCGCAGGGTACAGCTGCCGCTGCCCTGGATCCACTGTGGCCCGCCGCTGGGCCAGGCCCCGGCCTCCGCCCGGCAGCTCTCCGCCAGCACCGTCTCGCAGATGGCCGTGCCGCTGCCGGACCGCATTTGGAGCTTTCCCTCCTCGTCCTGATACAGCACCTCTGCCGTAAAAGAAGTCTCCAGCCGGACCTTTTCCTCCGATCGGACCGCCCGGGGAAACTCCGGATAGACCGCGGCGTCGATCAGCGTTCCCGAAGGGATAGGCATGGAAAACTCCCCCTGGCACCGCAGCTCCTGCCGGTCCAGGCGGCCGAGCATTTCCATAGGCCGGGTCTCCGGCACAGCGGTCCTTGTGAGGCAGTAGGCGTCCCGCAGAACCTCCAATTCCATCTGGGAGATGACCACGCACTGGGCAATGTAACTGCACCGCAGGCGCAGTCTGCGGCCGTCCTCCTCCATGGTCAGCTCCAGGGCCGACAGCAGCAGCGTGACCTGGAGCTCCTCCTCGTTGTCATAGACCCGTTCCAGCTCCGCGAACTGGGACAGGGGCACGTCAAAGTCCCAGGTGCAGAGCTTCCCCTCCCGGCTGCGGTACATCACATGGACCAGCAGGAAGCCCTTAAACACGCCCTTGCCCCCCAGGACCTTCTGGTCCGTCAGCTCCGGCTGGGCGTTGACCCGCAGGAGCTTTTCCATTTCGGGGCAAGTGCCAGGCAGCTCCAGGTCCTCGTCCACCAGGAAGGTCTTTTCCTGCATTTCCGTGGGCACCGTCACCAAAAGCCGCTCCCGCAGGAGCTCCAGGTCCCTCGGCGGATCCGGCAGGGAGAACAGGGGCTCCTGGGCCCGCGTATAGGCCTCTGCCTTGGCCGTCAGGTTCACCCGGACCAGGAGCTTCCGGGAATTCACGATCCGGGCATCGATGCTGCGGATCCGGCAGTCCTGGATCACGGGGCCCTCTTCCTCTCCCATGTCCTGATCCCAGGAAAGGGTGAACGGCAGATACATTTCCAGCAGCTGGGGCCCATCCTCCCCGGCATCATAGAGGACCCGGGCCTCCACCCCGCCGGACAGACTTATGCCGCTGGTACGCCACTCCCGGCTGCGGATCACGGGACTGCCCCAGCAGCCCAGGATCCGCTCGGCGTCCGGCATACTGTCCGGGACCACCGTCTCCAAAGTCTCCTCCTGATTCTGGACCTGACTCAGGATCTTTTTTAGGTAATTCGCCATTTTTTGCTGAAATTCCAGCTCCATAGCCCTCACTCCTTCTGCGTTGTGGTAATATATACGCAGGGATGGACAAGGTTATGCCCCAAATTCAGCAGTGCCTGCAAAGGATCCAGCTGAAAAACATGGCCGCCGCGCCCAATACAATGGTGACGCAGGAGGTCTGGACCAGGCTGGCCAGCAGAAGCCCCAGCCCCAGGGTGAAAAGCATGGCGCCCAGTAATTGATTCCGTCTGCACATAAAAACACCGCCCCCTGCCGTCATACTATGCAGGGGGCGGTGTTCTTTTTCCAAAAATCAGCCGCCCAGATAGGCTTTCCGAATATCGTCGGAGCTGGCCAGCTCCGCGCCGGTGCCGGACATGGCGATGCGGCCGGTCTCCAAAACGTAGGCCCGGTCGGCCACCTCCAGGGCCATGCTGGCGTTCTGCTCCACCAGCAAAATGGTGGTGCCCGCCTTGTGCAACTCCTTGATAATATCAAAAATCTGCTCCACCAGAATGGGCGCCAGGCCCATGGAGGGCTCATCCAGCATCATAAGCTTGGGGTGGCTCATGAGGGCCCGGCCCATGGCCAGCATTTGCTGTTCGCCGCCGGACAGGGTCCCGGCGGTCTGCTTGCGGCGCTCCTTCAGGCGCGGGAACTGCTGGAAGACCCTGTCCAGATCCGCTCGGGACAGTTCCTTCCGGATGTAGGCCCCCATTTCCAGGTTCTCCTGCACCGTCATCTGCAGGAATATCCGCCGGCCCTCCGGCACATGGGCCAGGCCCTGCTGCACCAGCTTATAGGCATTGGCATGGGTGATGTCCTGTCCCATAAACTGGATGGATCCGGAGCGGGGGTGCATGAGGCCGGACACGGTTTTCAGGATCGTGGATTTGCCCGCGCCGTTGGCGCCAATGAGGGCCACCACCTCGCCGTCGTTGACCTCGAAGGATACACCCTTCACAGCATGAATGGCGCCATAGTACACATGAATGTCGGAAACGCTAAGCATGGCTTACTCCCCCTTCTTTCCGAGATAGGCCTCGATGACCGCAGGGTTGGACTTGATCTCGTCCGGCGTACCCTTGGCAATGATCTTGCCATAGTTCACCACGGCAATGCCCTCGCAGACACCCATGACCAGATTCATGTCGTGCTCAATGAGCATAATGGCGATCTGGAAGGTATTTCGGATCTTGCGGATGTGCTCCATGAGCTCCGCCGTCTCCGAAGGATTCATGCCGGCGGCGGGCTCATCCAGCAGGATAATGGCCGGGCGGGTGGCCAGGGCCCGGACGATTTCCAGGCGGCGTTGAGCGCCGTAAGGCAGGGACCCGGCCTCATAATTTGCCATGTCTGCCATGCCCATAAAGTCCAGCAGTTCCAGGCATCGAGCGTTGGCGATTTTCTCCGCCTTGTAATAGCCCGGGGTGTGAAAAATGGAACCCAGGAAACTGTACTTGATGTCCTTGTTCATGCCTACCTTCACATTGTCCAGCACGGACATTTTATTGAACAGACGGATGTTCTGGAAGGTCCGGGCAATACCAAGCCGGTTCACCTGGGCCGTGGTCATACCTTTGGTATCGATGCCCTTCAGAAGCACAGAGCCCCGGGTGGGCTGGTAGACATTGGTCAACAGGTTAAAAATGGTGGTTTTACCGGCGCCGTTGGGGCCGATAAGACCCGCGATCTCCGTGGCGCCGATGGTCAGAGAGAATTCGTCCACGGCAGTAAGGCCGCCGAAATCAATGCCCAGGTTCCGGGCATCCAGCACAGGCATTTTTCCCGCATCCCGCTCGGGGATCACGGCGCCGCTGGGAACCTGGACCAGCTTTACCTTCTGTGTTCCGCTCATACCCGGTCAGCCTCCTTTTTCGCCTTTGCATTTTTCTTTCCGGGCCGCAGCTTCACGGCCATGGAGTCCCGGAAATTCTTCAATGCCGGAGCCCAGGTAAACAGCGTTACCAGGATCAGGATCACGGCGTAGATCAGCATTCTGAGGTCAGAGAATTCACCCCGGAGCATCTCCGGCAGAATATACAGCAAAGCCGCAGAGATCACGGAGCCGCGGATATTGCCCATGCCGCCCAGAACCACAAATACCAGCACATTGATGGAGGTGTTGAAGTCGAATTTCTTCGCCACAATGGTGGAGTAGTTCATGGCGAACAGGGTGCCCGCCATGCCCGCCAGGGCCGCAGAGATTACGAAGGCCTTCATCTTCACCGCCGTTACATTGAGACCGATGGACTCGGCAGCGATCCGGTTGTCCCGGCTGGCTTTGATAGCCCGGCCCTCCTTGCTGTTGATGAGGTTCAGTACCACAAACAGGGTGAACAGCACCAGACCGAAGCCCACGGCAAAGGTGGACAGCTTTGTAATGCCCGTGGCGCCGATGGGGCCGTTGATAAGGGTTCTGCCACCCTCCCGCAGGTGGAGCGACGCCTCATCGGACATACTGAAATGCAGACCCCGGCTATCCAGGCCCACATACAGGCAGTTGATGATGTTCCGGATGATCTCACCGAAGGCCAGGGTCACAATGGCCAGATAGTCGCCCCGGAGCCGCAGCACGGGGATGCCGATGAGAAAGCCCGTAACACCGGCAAGGGCACCGCCTGCCACCATAGCCAGTACCAGCCGCAGGACCCCGTTGGGCACTGCGGATTCCAGACAGGCCGCAGCAATTACGCCGGTAAAGGCGCCTACGCTCATGAATCCCGCATGGCCCAGGCTCAGTTCGCCGGAGATGCCCACCGTCAGGTTCAGGGACACGGCCATCACGATATAGGCGCAAATAGGCACCAGCTGACCCTTCAGAGAACTGCTTAGTGCCCCGCCGTTGGCCAGAATCTGCAACACCACATAGGCCGCAATGACCATGAGATAGGTCCCGGCGTTTTTTCGGGTGCTTTTTTTCCATTGAGAAACCTTTTTGATCTTCATGGCTCTCACCTCAGACTTTCTCACTGACCTTCTTGCCGAGAAGACCCGTGGGCTTCACCAGAAGGACGATAATCAGCACGGCAAACACGATGGCGTCGCTGAGCTCCGTGGAAATATAGGCCTGGCTGAAGGTCTGAATCACACCCAGCAGAATCCCGCCCAGCATGGCGCCGGGGATGGAGCCAATGCCGCCGAACACGGCGGCGGTAAAGGCCTTGATACCGGGCATGGAGCCAGTGGTGGGCATCAGCAGCGGATAGGCAGAGCACAGGAGCACACCTGCAATGGCCGCCAGGGCGGAACCGATGGCAAAGGTCATGGAAATGGTCCGATTCACGTTGATGCCCATGAGAAGGGCAGCGTCCTTATCCTCGGACACTGCCCGCATGGCCTTGCCCATTTTTGTCTTGCCGGTGAACAGGTTCAGGCCCACCATGATGACTACGCAGGCCAGCAAAGTAACCAGGGTCGTGTAGGTAATCACCAGCTGGCCTCCGAAGAGCTTTACGGAGCCGGTGCCCACCACGGAGTTGAAGCTCTTGGGTGCAGAACCCCAGATCTTCAGGGCCAGATTCTGGAGGAAGAAGCTGACACCGATAGCGGTGATCAGCACCGCCAGGCTGTCAGCACCCCGCAGGGGCTTATAGGCCAGGCCCTCAATGGCAATGCCCAAGAAGGTACATACCACCATGGCCGCCAGCACGGAGACCCAGGCCGGCAGGCCCAGATATGATGTCACGCAGAAGGAAACATATGCACCGACCATGATCACATCGCCGTGGGCGAAGTTCAGCATTTTTGCAATGCCGTAGACCATGGTGTAGCCCAAAGCGATGATGGCGTAAACACTGCCCAGACTGATGCCGCTGATCAAATAAGACAGAAATGTCATGGAATGGGTCACCTCTCTCTAAAGTTTAGGGTCTTTCTGGACGGGGCCGTACCGCACTCCGGCCCTCTCCGAAAAGGCCCGGAGAAAAAACGGATAGGAGCAATGCCCCTTCGGAGTCCCGGAGCCCGAAGGCTCCGGGTTCGAAGTGCAGTATTTAGAAGTTCACATAGATGCCGTTTTCCACGCGGACCACCACAGGAGCCTTGGAAACCTCGCCCTTGTCGTTCCAGGTCATGCCGGAACCTGTGAGGCCGTCAATGGTAAAGGTGCCGTCGGCAAACATCTTGGACAGAGTCTCGCAGACCTCCTCATGAGGGGTCTCGGCGGTGATACCTGCCTCCTTGCAGGCGTTGTAGATGGCATAGATACAGTCATAGCCATCGGCAGCGAACTGGTTGGGCAGGCCGTTGTACTTCTCCTGGTATTCCTTCACGAAGTTTGCGGTCTTCTCATCGGTACCCCAGGCGTTGAAGGGGGTCATCAGAACCAGGCCCTCCGCCAAGGAGGTATCGAAGCCCTTCAGGTCCAGAATTCCGTCCATGCCGTCGCAGCCGAAGAAGGTGGGGGCATAGCCCATGGTCTTGGCCTGGGCCAGGATCAGAGAAGCGGGGGTGTAGTAGATGGGCAGGAACACCAGGTCAGCGCCGTTATTTTTGGCCTCGGTGAGCTGTACGGTGAAGTCAGCGTTGTCATCGGAGGCGAAGGTGGTGGCGGAGACAATCTCCATGCCAAGCTCCTGGCACTTCTCCGCGAAGGCGGTGTAGATGCCGGTGGAGTAAGCGTCGGAGTTATTGTAGATGACGGCAATCTTGGTGCCCAGTCCCTTGTCATTGATGACCTCAGCGGCCTTGACGCCCTGGTTGGGGTCCGTGAAGCACATCTGGAACACGTTGTCCTTGCCGTCGGTCACATCCGTGGAGGAAGCGGAGGGAGTCAGCTGGAAGTACCGGTCCGCGTTGGTCTCCGCAGAAACGGCAACACAGGGGGAGGTGGTGGTGCAGCCGTAGAGGACCTGCATACCCCAGTCCTTCAGATTGTTGTAGGCATTGACGGACTTCTCTGCGTCATGCTCGTCGTCCTGGAAGTTCAGCTCGAACTGCAGGCCGCCCAGGGCGTTGATCTCATCCACGGCGATCTGGGCACCATACTGGGTCGCGGTACCATACACGGCGGCGCCGCCGGTCAGGGGGCCGATACCGCCAATTTTAATTGCATCTCCGCCCTTGCTCTTGCCGGAGCTGGAACAGCCGGTCAGCAGAGCAGCCGTCATTACGACTGCCAAAACAATAGCCAATACTTTTTTCATAATTACCTTCTCCTTTTCATTTCTAGGGGATAATATATACAAAAGCGGCTGCTTCCTTTGGGAAGCAGCCGCTTTGCATACCATGTTACCATGCGGCTACTTCATACATCCAATAATCAGTCCTACCAGAATGTTCAGTACGTTTACGTTTAGCAGGGCATAAATCGCCCCTACTACCAGCAGGGACACAACGCCCGTAGCGTAAACAAAAGTGGACACTGCGTCAGACGCAGTGTCCACGTAGGAAGCGCAGGCAAAGGAGGCCCGCATGGCAGACGCAGACCGTTTTGCACTCATGCAGTTTTCATAAGCATAGCCTGTCATTGCGAAGTCTCCTTTCAAAATTTATGGGTCCATTGTATTCCTCGGACACCCCTTTGTCAATTCGCAATAAATGACAGGTTTTTCCCCAAATGTTTTTCCGCTTTTGGAGAATTGTACAAATGTCCTCTTCAAAAGGACATTTCCCGAAGAAACGCTCTTAGTCTCCGTCCATTGCCTCCACGCAAGCCTCCAGGACCTGGGCCGTGATGGAAACGCAGGTGGCGCTGCCGCCGCCGCCTTGCTCCACAAACACCACAAAGGCCAAGGGATAGTCACTGTCGGTGGTAAAGCCGGCGAAGGTGGCCGTGGGCCGGATTCCCTCGCCGATCTGGGCCGTGCCGGTCTTGGCACAGACGCCGATGTCCGGAAAGCTCCAATCGCCGTAGCCGTTGACCACGTTATCCCGCATGAGCTCCGCCATGCGGTTTGCCGTGGCGGTGCTGAGGCCGGAGTCCACCATGGCGGTTCTGGCGGAGTACTTAGTCACGGCGCCGGAATAGACCTTCGACACAAGATAGGGCGAAGCGGCCTTGCCGCCGTTGGCGATCTGGCCCATAAAGGTCATATACCGGGCGGGGTTGATCAGGTTCGTATACTGGCCGATGCCGCCCCAGGCCACATTCACATCGGCGGCGTTCAGCACATCAAAGTTGCCTGCCGCCGTGGTAATGCCGTCGAATTCCAAGGGCTCCGTAATGCCGAAGCGCCGCGCGTACATCTGGAGCCGCTCCGCGCCCAGTTCCAGGGCGATCTGGGCAAAGGCCGCATTGCAGGAATCCGTCAGGGCCTCCCCCAGGTCCACGGTGCCGTGGACGCCGGAGCAGGTCACGGTGTCGGAGCCGATGTCGTAGGAGCCGTCACAGTAATAGGTCCGGTCCTCCATATCGGAAAATTCTTCCAGGGCGGCGGAGGCCGTCACCAGCTTGAAAATGGAGCCGGGCACGTAGGTGGACTGGGTGAAGCGGTTCAGGTACACACCCTCATACTCCCCGTCCTCGTCGTTTTCCAGATCCGGCACATCGTCCGGGTCATAGGTGGGGGTGGAGAGCATACACAGGATCTCCCCCGTTTTGTAGTTGTACACGCCGATGGCGCCTTTCCGGCCCTCCATGGCCTCCAGCGCCGCCTTCTGGACCTTGGCGCTGACGGTCAGCACCGCCTTGCCTCCCCGGCCGTTGGCGGAATAGATGCCGTTGACCAGGTCAAAGCCTACCATCTGCTTGGAGTAATACCCCAGGGCCGGGGCGCTGATGTTGCCCTCCCGGTCCCCCAGGATGTGAAGGGTGGCCTCCCGCAGCTCCCAGTCACCGGAGTAGCTCCGTCCGTCGGTCATATCCAGCAGGACCTCTCCGTCCCGGTCCGTTACCACGCCGCTGTTGAGATTACCGCCCCGGTACACATGGGGACTTCCGGAAAATACCACCCAGGTCCCGGCATTCAGCAAATATTCTCCCAGGAAAAAGGCCAGACCTCCCACCAAAACCACCGCCAGGATCAGGGCAAACCTGGCCCGTCTTGCCACACGGTTCATGTCCGTCCCCTCCTTCCGGAATAGCGCCGGGTGTAATCGCCGGGATCCTCCCGGGTCTCCGGCTCGTCGGAGAAGTACTCCGGATCTATGTCGTACTGCCCGTCGTCAAAGCCGTCCTCTTCTTCGTCATAGTCCTCATAGGTCTGAGGCTCCTCCCGGCCCAGCTCCTTCTCCTGTTTCCGGGAAGGCAGCCGAACGGCGAAGCTGGCATTCTGCCGGGTATCCGCCGCCTTGATAAAGGCCAAGAGGCCCCAGGCGGACAGCATGCTGGAGCCGCCGTTGGACACAAAGGGGAAGGTCACGCCGGTCAGCGGCAGCACATCCACTGTGCCCAGCACATTCAGAATGGTCTGGATCATCAAAATGCTCACGGCGGCACAGGCGCCGATGGTGTAGAAGCTGCTGCGGCCCACGGCGGCGGACCGGACCACAAAGGCGCAGAGCACCGCCACCGCCAGGACCATCATGATCCCGATGAGCAGACCCCACTCCTCGGACACGGTTGCGAACACCAGGTCCGTGTCGCCTGCGGCAATGTACTTGAGCCAGCCATGGCCGCCGCCCAGGCCCAGAAGGCCGCCGGAGGCGATGCACATCATGGCCCGGGTCTGCTGGTAACCGCCGGCCTCCAGGGAATGCTCCCACACGTGGCGCCAGGCGGAGAACCGGGACACCAGGTGGGGCCGGAACCGAATGGCCAAGACCCCGGCAAAGCCCGTGGCAGCACAGGCCAGGCCTATGGTGGCGAAGTTGCCGGACCGGAGGTAGGCAATGACCAAAAAGGCGGTGAAGAAGATCAGCGCCGTGCCGAAGTCGTTCATCAGCACCAGGCACAGGCAGATGGCGGCGGAATAGCCGATGAACAGAAACATATTCCGCCGGGTCACGATCCGGTCCATGGTGGAGGCGCCCACATACACGAAGCAGACCTTCACCAATTCCGAGGGCTGCAGGCTGACGCCGCCGATGTAGATCCAGTTTTTGGCGCCGTATTCCTCATGGCCGAACACCAGGTTAACGGCCAGGATCCCCAGGCCCGCAATGGAGGCCAGATACCGGAACTTCTTCGCCCGGTCCAGATCCCGAAGGCTCCAGCCCACCACGAAGAAGATCACGACGCCCAAGGCCGCGGCGATGACCTGCTTTTTGATGTCGCCGGGGGACACGGTGGAAAGCACCGCCATGCCCAGAGTGGACAGGAAAAAGGCAATAAGCTCCAGCTCAAAGCCCCGGCGCCGGATGGCTCTGTAAAACAGGTACATGGCCCACTCCCCCACTAGGAGGGCCGCAAAGCCGAAAAGCACACTGCCGCAGTCCTCCGACTCGCTCTGGAGCAGGAGCTGCACCATCATCAAGATCTGGATCAGGCCCAGGAATACCAGGGTCCTGCCGGGGCGGAACCGCTGGCCCGCCTTGGTCCGGAGGGTGGTCTGATAGACCTCCTGCCGCCGGGTGATAGGCTCCAGGGTCATGTCCAGGCCCCCCAGATTGATCACATCCCCCTCTTCCAGGGCACACAGGGCGGTCTTTTCCCCGTTGACCATGACGCCGCCCTTGGAGCCGATGTCGCTGACGGTCCAGCTGCCGTCGTCATACCGGGTCAGAACGGCGTGGCTCCGGGAAATGGTGGGAAAATCCACCACGATGTCGCTGCCCTTGCTACGGCCCACCACGTTTTCCCAGTGGGTCACCGGCAGCTTGTTACCGTCGGGCAGATGCAGAAACGCCCAGACCTCCGGCTCCCGCCGAAAAGTCAGAAGGGGCCGGGCGCAGCGCATCAGCACCACAAAGGCCAGAACCGGCAGCAGGATCCGCAGCAAAAAGCAGTACAGGTCGGACAGGTCCATACCGGCAATGCCGATGCTCTGGCTCCCCAGCTCCCGCAAGCCCTCAAACAAGCCCTCTAAGCCCTCCATGTGCCCGCCTCCTCTCCTAGGAATTTTGCTTTAGAATACATAGTTTCCCCCGATTTGTCAAATTAAGAATTTCTTGACCTGGCTCGGGCCAAATTGGGCTTTATTATAGCATACCCCGGGTAAAAACTCAAACCCCCTTTCCCTTTTCCGAAAAAGTGTGGTAAAATAGAGAAAATGGAGGTGTCTTTATGCCCCGATCCGAAAACCAAAAACTGAAGCTGCTGTACATCAAGGACTTTTTAGAGGGCCGCACGGACCCGGAGCACCCGGCCTCCGCCAGCGCGCTGACGGAGTATCTGCAAAGCCGGGGGATCTCCTGCGAGCGCAAGAGCGTCTACCGGGATCTGGAAACGCTGCGGGAATACGGCATGGACATCCAGACCCGGGAGGGCCGGGGCGGCGGCTTTTTCCTGGGGGAACGGGCCTTTGAGCTGCCGGAATTAAAGCTCCTGGTGGATGCGGTCCAGTCCTCCCGCTTTTTGACCGAGAAAAAATCCCGGGCCCTGATCCGCAAGCTCTGCGCCCTGTGCAGCCAGGACGAGAGCCGGCTCCTCCGCCGGGAGGTGGCGGTGGCGGGCCGGGTCAAAAACATGAACGAAAGCATCTACTACAACGTAGACGCCATTCAGGAGGCCATTGCCGCGGGAAAGCAGATCTCCTTCCGGTATTTTAACTGGGACCTGGGCCACAAAAAGGCCTATCGTCCCGGCCTGTACTCCGCCAGTCCCTATGCCCTGCTGTGGGAAAACGACAACTATTACCTGGTGTCCAATACCGCCCGCCACGGCGTCACCCATTTCCGGGTGGACCGGATGGAGAACATCCAGATCCTGCAAGCGGACCGGGATCCCTGCCCGGAATTAGAGGGCTCCGGCCTGTCCGGCTATGCCAAAAAGGTATTTCAAATGTTCCGGGGCCGGACCGAAACGGTAAAGCTGCGGATCCACCGGAGCCTGGCCAATGTGGTCTATGACCGGTTTGGCCCGGACTGTATGCTGATCCCCGACGGAGCGGAATTTTTCACCGTTACGGAGCCGGTGGAGGTCTCCCCCATGTTTTTAAGCTGGGTCATGGGCTTCGGGGAAAAGGCCAAGATCCTCTATCCCCCCTCCGCCGTGGAGGCCTGCAAGGCGCTGGCCCGGGAGGCCCTGGCGCAATATGAGTAAAAACGGCACGGGCTGCGCCCGTGCCGTTTACATATGGTCACATTCCGATTTTCCAGCCTGAGCCGGTCCATACAGCTCTTCCAAGCCAATCTCTGGTGTATGCCCCCTCCGGTACATTGGGGTCATCGCCCTCATAGGGCCTGTTATGTCCCACATCCATATAGCTGGCAGAGTGTTCGTTTGCCGGTACGAAAATGATATAGGCGGTAAAGTAATAAGTGTCCTCGTCGATCTGGCCTTCGTCCCGCCCCAGTTGGGTCTTCTCCTCATCGATCTGCACGGTAAAGGACACGTCTTTATATTCATACCCGCTGCCATGGGTGGCCTGGGTGTAGGGTACTGCCGCCTGGTCGCAGGCCGCCAGGATTGCATCCTCCATGCTCTGCCCTTCATCCGGAATCAGAATGCAATCGTCGGATCTGACGCTTTTCGCCAGCGCCTGATACTCCATATCATCAAAGATCCCCCGCAGGTTCTTGGACACCGTAGGCCCTGAATTATAAAGATACTCCGCCGCGCCGCCCAGATAATAGGTTCCGTCCTCCCAGGTCAGCTTGGCAAAATTCGATCCGCTGGCCACCGTCAGGGTCCATGGTGCGGACTTCTCTCCGCAGGAAATGGAGACGGTATAGCTTACGCCGTATTCTTCCTGGGGGACCGCCGCCCGGTAATCCTCCTCCGCGGCGCCATGCCAGGAGTAGGACTCCAGCTGATTCAAATCGAACCTGATGTAGGTAAGCTCGGTGGAATAGGTCTGCGTCTTGCCGTCCTGCTCCAGGGTCACGGTCAGCGTCTGTCCCACCTTCGTGCCCTTCCACGCCGCCTCCCATTGGAGCAGGGCTTCGTCCACCGGCTCCGGTTCCGTAGGCGGCTCCGTCTCCGGCAGGGTCACCGGCGAGGTGCTGGGGGCCGGAGGCGCCGTGGTCTCCGTGGGTCTCGGGTTGCCGCTGTCGCCGCAGCCTGTCAGCAGGGCCAGCACCAGGATCCCTGCCAAAAGCCCGCAAATTCGTTTTCTCATTTCACGCCCTCCTTATCCGTATTTCCTCCGCATTTCCACGCCAAGTCCCCGATAAACGGTGCGCTTGAAGATCTGGATCACCGTTACCATCGTTTTCCGGATAATGGTATCGTGGAACTTCTGCGCGCCGTACTGCGCCCGCTCCAATTGTTCCTTCCGGACCAGTTCGTCAAAATGGGCCTTCATGTACTCCACTTTCTCGTGGATGGTCTGCTCCTCTTTCTCGGTGCGGTACAGTTCATAGCCCTCCAAACGGAGCCGGGCAATGTACCAGGTGCCGTCCAGTTTCAAGAACTCCACGGAGCCCATGTCCCCCTCACTGGTGTCAAAATCCACATTGGGGTAGCGGTAATCCCGCTTGGCATACAGCTCCACCCGGCAGTAATCCCCATCCAGCACCAAATCTCCGGTATCGACGGAAAGTTCATAATCCAGCAGCGGGCGGGAATTCTGGATCATGCCGTTTAACTGATAGTAGGTGGTCCGGTCGGCGTAATAGTTCAGATTCTTGCACAGCTCCTCCAGAGTTGTCTCCTCCCCGTCCAGATCCAGCACTACCTGCGCCGGATCCTCGTCCAGGCTCTCGGCATACTCCAGCAGGGTCCCTGCTAGCAAGTCGTTGTCCATACACTGATCCTGGTTCTGGTAATGCCAGGTCACATAGTCCAGCGCCCGCCGGTTGAGTTCGTTCTTGTCTGACAGCTCGCTGGCCGCGGCGGGTATGACGGCGGCAGCGCATACCACGCACAGGCACAGAAGCACCGCAAGGATCCGTTTCCAGGTTCTCATAGGACCGCTCCTTTCTCCCCGGGCAGCTCCGGCCCTCCCCCATGGAGGGCTGCTGTCCTTCTCTGATCTCATCATAAGAAGCAATCTCAAAAAAGTCAATATCAGAGACTCATTCTTAAAAATTCTTTATATTTGCTTGTTTCCGATTTGTAATTTATTGCAAAAGGACGGCCCTGCCGTAAGACAGGGCCGTCCTTTTTGTCTATCTTTTACACATTTTCCACAGCCTGTATGGCTTTTTCCAGCTCCGGTAGGGTGACGCTCTCAATGTCTCCCCGGTCCAGGGCCTCCGCCACCTTGGGGTCAATGGGCAGCTCCGCCAGCATCGGAAGGCCCAGCTTCTCCGCCTCTTCCTTCAGGTGGCTCGTCCCGAACACCTGGATCTTTTTGCCGCAGTCGGGACAGCATAGATAGCTGTAATTCTCCACGAAGCCCAGCACGGGAATGTGCATCATCTGGGCCATCTTCACGGCCTTGGCCACGATCATGGAGACCAGATCCTGGGGGCTGGTGACGATAATGACCCCGTCCACCGGCAGGGACTGGAACACCGTCAGGGGCACGTCGCCGGTTCCGGGAGGCATGTCCACAAACATATAGTCCACATCCTCCCAAATGACGTCGGTGAAGAACTGCTTCACGGCGCCGGCAATGACGGGGCCCCGCCACAGCACCGGATCCCGGTCGTTGTCCAAAAGCAGGTTCACTGACATGATCTGGACTCCGCCCCGGCTGAGGGCGGGATAGAGCCCCTCCTGGGAGGCGCCCTGACATTCCGTGACCCCGAAGGCCTTGGGAATTGACGGACCCGTAATATCCGCGTCCAGAATGGCCGTGCGTCTGCCTTCTTTGGCCATAGCCGAGGCCAAGAGGCTGGTCACCGTGCTTTTGCCCACGCCGCCCTTGCCGGAGACCACGGCAATGATCTTCTTCACGCTGGACTTAGGGTTCAATTTGGCCAGCAGGCTCTCCGCCTTCCGCTCCCCGCAGTCCGAGCCGCAGCTGCTGCAATTTCCGCTGCATGTTTCGCTCATATGATTTCCTCCTTGGGGCTCCGCCCCTGTTTTTCTTCATCATAGGCCCTTAGGGCCTCTTTGTCAACCTTCCAGCACCTGGGCCGCTTCCTCCCACCGGTCCATAAGCTCGGCCAAGGCAGTCTCTGCCTCTTCTTTTTCCCGGAGCCGCTTTGTCAGCTCCTGATAGTCGGCACCGGC
Source organism: uncultured Oscillospiraceae bacterium (assembly GCA_934589155.1). Taxonomy (GTDB): domain Bacteria; phylum Bacillota; class Clostridia; order Oscillospirales; family Oscillospiraceae; genus Faecousia. The sequence goes on from CAKTNP010000017.1 coordinate 29,978, forward strand.
AGCCGCCACCGCCTCTTCCAGCTGGGCGACCAGGGCCTCCTGCTTTTCGATCTCCCGCTCCAGACGGCGGACCTGCTTTTCCAGCTCCTTGTCCCCGCCCCGGGGCTTTTCCTTCTTCTCTTTCTTTTCGGGCTTGGAAGCCGCGGCGGTCTGGGCCTGCCGGGCCGCCGCTTCATGGTCCAAAATGGACCGGTACTTGGCATAGCCGCACCGGAAATCCCGGATGTGCCCGTCTTCCAGCTCCCAGATCCGCTCGGCGAACTTCTCCACAAAGTACCGGTCGTGGGACACGAACAAGAGAACTCCCTCGAATTCCTCAATGGCGGCCTCCACCCACTCCCGGGAGGCAATGTCCAGGTGGTTGGTGGGCTCGTCCAGGATCAAAAGGTTGATTTTCTCATCCATGAGCATGCACAGCCGCAGCCGGGACTGCTCTCCGCCGGAGAGCTTGCCCACGGGCTTGAACACGTCCTCCCCCTGGAACAGGAAGGCACCCAGTCGGTCCCGGGCCGCCTGCGGGGTCAGATTCTTCTCATAGAGCATGGTATCATACAGGCTCCGCTCCGGGTGGTCAAAGTGGATGGTCTGGGGCAGGTAGCCCCACTTCACCGTGGGGCCGAACTTGATCTTCCCCTCGCAGGGCTCCTGGCCCAGCAGGCACCGGATGAAGGTGGTCTTTCCCGCGCCGTTGTCCCCCAAAAGGGCAATGCGCTCGCCGCCCTCCACCCGCAGCTCCACGTCGGAAAACAGGGTCTTATCCCCAAAGGATTTTTCCATGCCCTTCACGGAAAATACCAGATCTCCCGCAAAGTCCTTCTCGCCGAAGCTGGCGTGCATGGTCTTTTCTTGCTTGGGCCGCTTGGTCTTTTCGACCCGCTCCATTCGGTGCTGAATGGACATGGCCCGACGGTACAGGGTCCGGTTGTTGATGCCCCAGCCCTTCATCCGCTCCAGGGTAAAGCCCAGCTGCCGCAGCTTGGCCTGCTCCTGCTCATACTGCTTCAGCTGCAGGTCAAACCGGGCCTGCTTTTCGTCCATGTAGAAGGTGTAGTTGCCCCGGTACTCCTCCCCCTGGCCCTCCCGGATCTCAATGATCCGGTCCGTGACCTGGTCCAGGAAATACCGGTCGTGGGAGATGGTCAGCACCGTCCCCTTGAATTTGTTGATGTATTCCTCCAGCCACTCCACGCTTTTGAGATCCAGGTGGTTGGTGGGCTCGTCCAGCAGCAGAATGTCCGTCTTCTCCAAAATCAGCCGGGCCAGATTCACCCGGGTCTTTTCCCCGCCGGACAGCCGGTCAAAGTCCTGGTCCCGCATGGCCTCGGGGATCCCCAGGCCGTTGCAGACCTTGTCCGTGTCCACGTCCATGTCATAGCCCCCCAGAGCGGAGAACTGCTCCGTGAGCCGGTCGTATTCCATGAGGATGTCCTTGGGGGTGTGCTCCGTCATCCGGTCCTCCAGCTCCCGCATCCTTCCCTGTATTTTCTTCTGCTGGTCAAAAGCCGTCCGCAGCACGTCCTCCACGGTGTATCCCGCAGGGTAGTGGGGGATCTGGGAAATGAGGCCCAACCGCTTTTTCGGGTTCACCATGACCTCTCCGGAGTCGAAGTCGATCTCCCCCGTGAGGATCCGGAACAGAGTGGTCTTTCCGCAGCCGTTCCGGCCCAGAATGGCCACGCACTCCCCCTCGTTGACCTCGAAGTTCAGGCCGTCCAGCAGGTTGTTTCCAATTTCAAAGGACTTGACCAGGTCCTTTACCGCAATATCAATCATGGTTCTTCTCCAATGTCAAAATGAGCTCTTCCAGCTCCTCCTTGCCGTAAATCACGTTCACGGCCTCCAACAGCCCCTTGCTGCTCATACGCTCCGGCAGGTCCAGGGCCTTCAGCAGGGCCTTTCGCCGCTCGCTGCTGCCCGTGCCGCCTGACAGGCCCCAGCGGACAAAGTCCGCCATGGTGATCTCCCCCTGCCGGCATACCGGTACCGAGCCCTCTTCAAAGGTGGCCCCCGCTCTCCGCAGGGCCTCCAGCAGGGTCTCCGGGTCCATGCCCTCTACCCCCAGCTTGCCCTCCTTGCCCGGGGCGCGCTTCCGGCGCTCCTTGCCGGAAATGTCCGGCACGTACGCCTCTTTGATCCGATCCTTGGGCAGGGCGCCCTTCAGATAGTTCCGGATCACGAAGCCCGCCCCGTCCGGGTCCGTTAAGAGGATCAGCCCTCGCTTCTCCGAAACCTGGCGCAGATACCGGAGCAGGGCCTTGTCCTTCATGATCCCGAAGCCCCGGGTCTCGATGATGGGGGCGTCCACCACCTGGGACAGGGTGTTTTTGTCATAGCGGCCCTCTACCACAATGGCCTCCCGGATCTTAACCATTTTTCCGCTCCTGGGCCAGCTCCAGCACCAAGATCTCCAGCAGCCGCTTGGGATCGTCGTAGGAAGTCTTCATCTGCATGTCCGTCTCCGCCACACGATGCAGAGCCCGGTCGCAGAATTGGGCGGAGAACTTCGACGCCGAGGCCATGGTCTTTCTGGCGGGATAGTCCTTCATGCCGCAGATCCGCATGAGCTCGTCGGGCCCCCGGCCATGGGCCGACAGCACCTTAGCCGCCGAGATCTTCCGCAGGTTGGACCCTACGGCGCCAAGGATCACAATGGGCTCCTGCTGCATTTTGTACAGGTCCCGGAGTTTCGTCAGGGCCAGGCCGTAGTCGCCCGTTCCCATGGCGTCAGTCATCTGGAACACCACGGCGTCCAGCACTGGCTCCGTCACGCTGTCGATGTCGAACCTGGTGATCTCCGGCCCCAGGGAAAAGGCGGCAATCTTGTCGATCTCTCCCGCCAGAGCCGCCATGCTGCCCCCCGTAATGTCAATGAGATAGGCGCAGAGGGCCGGGGAGATCCGCTTGTCCCGGGCGGAGAAATGCCGCACCACCCAGGCCGTCAGGTCCCGCTGGGTCTGCCGGGCAAACTCCACCTGCCTGGCCCGGGCCAGGGCCTCATAAAATCGTTTTTGCTTCTTGTCCGGCTTGAAACTCACAGTTTCAAAGACGAACACCAGGCAGCAGTAGTCCGGCACATCCTCCAGCATATCGCTGAGGCTCTCCCGGTCGCTTTCCCCCATATGGAAAATATCCACGTCGTCCACCCGGATATAACTGCGCTCCGCCATCATGGGCAGAGCCTCCAGGCTGTCCCGCAGGGCCTCCAGGGAGAAGTTCTCCTGGGCCAGCCGGTGGACGTTAAAGTCCGCCGCAGGCCCGTCCAGGAGCTTTCTCTCCAGCTGGTCCAGATAGTAGTGGAGCAAATAGGTCTCTTCGCCGTAGAAAATATAGAAATTTCTGGGATTCTTCTCCTTCAGATCCCGTTTCAGATCCGCAAGGCCCGAATCCTCCCGCTGTTTTACCGCCATGTGTTCATCTCCTTACAAGGATGGTCCCCGCCTGGTCCGTCCGCAGGATCCGGCAGCCCGCCGCCGTCAGCCGTTCCAGGGTCTCCGCTGCCGGGTGGCCGTAGCTGTTCTTGCCTACGGAAATAATTGCAACATCAGGGGTCAGCATCTCCAACAGCTCCCGGCAGCAGGCATATTTAGAACCGTGGTGGCCCACCACCAGGATCTCCAGATCCGGCAGGCTCCGGTTTTCCAGGAGCCACCGCTCCCGGCTCCCGTCCCAGTCTCCGGTGATCAGTGTATCACAATCTCCCACCGTAAACAAGACGGCAATGCCGTCGTTATTCTCCGCGGCATCGTCCCCGGGAGCTATGATCCGCAGGCTCCCACCTGTGAAATCCAGGACCCGGTCTTCGTCCACATCCAAAAGCTCTACATCCAAAAGGCCAGCCGTCTGCCTCCGCTCCAAGCTCTCTGCCGCAGGGACCGCCACCACATCCGCCCGGATCCTGCGGAGCAGCTGCTCCGCGCCTCCGGCGTGGTCCTCGTCCAGGTGGGTCAGGATCAGGCCATCGATCCGATCGATGCCCATGGAGAGAAGCTGCCGGGCGGCGCTCTCCCCTGCGCTCTCGCCGTTGGAGCCGCCGCAGTCCACCACGAAGGTCCGGCGGCCGCTTTGCAGCAGGACGCACTGTCCCTGGCCCACGTCCAAAGCCGTCACCCGGAGGGAATCCGTCAGGGGCTCCGCCCAGGACAGGATCAGACTCAGGCACAGCCCCACCGCCGCCGTCCAGAGAAATACTCCTGGCCGCTTCTTAAAAATCAGCAGCAGAGCAAAGAGCACGTAAGAAAAGGCCAGCCACAGGACCGTATAGGGGCTCTCCGTGTACAGGGCGCAGAGCGGAAACCGGGCCGCAGTCCCCGCCACACCCAGGACCCACCGCAGCAGCCAGGCGCTGAGCCAGGCAAAAACTCTGCCCAGGGGTAGCCAGAGAAAGCCCGCAAGACAGGCCAGGGCCGACAGCTGAAAGGCCAGGCTCACCGCCCAGAGGCACAGAAGGTTGGTCAGCGGGGACGCCAGGCTCACCACCCCAAAATAATAGGCCACCAAGGGCGTGGTAAATACGGAGGCGCCCAGGGTCACGGATACACTCCCTGCCAGCAGCCGCAGACTCCGGCTCCTAAGGCTCCGGCCCTTGGCGGCGTTCAGCCGCTCTTTCGCCAGCAGGAACCGGGAGATCCGGCCGGAGAACAGAAAGATCCCCGCCACCGCGTCGAAGGAAAGCTGAAAGCTCACGGCGGAAACCGCCATGGGATTGAAAATCAAAATCACCAGCCCCGCAAAGCTGAGAGCCGTAGGCGGATCATACTCCCGCTTCAGCCCCGCCGCCAGCAGCATCAGGATCTGCATAATGGCCGCTCTGGTCACCGAGGGCGTAAAGCCCGCCAGGGCCGCGAAGGCCACCGCCAGAGGGATCCCCACCAGGATCCCCGGTCCCGGCCGCCGGGACAGCAGCAAATACAAGGCGCCAAACAAAATGGACACGTGCAGCCCCGACACCGCCACGATGTGGGACAGTCCCGCCAGGGACAGGTCGTTCCTCGTCCCATAGTCCAGGTCCGTTTTGTCTCCCAGGAGCAGGGCCTTGGCAAAGCCCGCCGTATCCTCCGGGAACAGGGCGGAGATCCGATCGCCGATGGCCCGCCGCCACAGGGCGGGACGGTAGCGAAGGGGGATCTTCTCCCCTTTTTCCACCATGGCCTCCGCCTTGGCATAGGCCAGAAGGAATATCCCCTGGGTTCTGTGATAGGTGGGCTCCCGGCTGCCGCCCTCGGCGGTGACCCGCAGCTCCCCCGGGAAAACAAGTCTGTCCCCGGGCTCCAGCTCCGGCATAGGGGAGCGAAGATAAATAAGGGTCCGATACCGCCTCCCCTCCAGAGTCACGTAGCCCTCCACGGAGCCGCCGTATTTCGTCTCCTTGGGGAAGTCGCAGACCTCCGCTTGAAGTTCTGTCACGGTGCCGTCGGCGGCCATGGCAGGCTCCAGAAGGATTCCGGTGTAGATCCAGCACCACAGGACCCCCAGACCAAGACCCAGGAAAAGCAGGGGCAGCGGACTTGTCTTATCCCTCTTCCGCAGGAGGACCAGCCCCAGAAAACCAGGGATCAAGGCGCCCAGCCCTGCCAGGCACCAAAGGCCCGGCAGAAAAAATGCGCAGAGGGCCGCCGCCAAAAAGAAGCCCAGGGAAAACCACATCAGCTTCCGCACGCCGCGTCCCTCCTTTTTTGAAATGGGGGCGCTGTGAATGTTCTCAGCGCCCCCGGACTGTTTATTTTACGCTGCCGGCCACCAGAGCCTCCACGGCATCCAGAGCCTCCGCCAGCTTGACGGGATCCTTGCCGCCGCCCATGGCGGAATCGGGCTTGCCGCCGCCGGAGCCGCCGCAGATGGCGCAGACCTTTTTCACCAGGTCTCCGGCCTTCACGCCCTTGGCCACGGCCTCCTTGCCGCAGACTGCCAGGAACGTAACCTTCTCCTGGGAGGCGGAGGCCAGCACCGCCGCCACCTTGGGCTCCTTATCCCGGAGCATATCGCCCATCTGGCGAAGCTTGCCGCCGTCCACGCCGGGCACATCCAGGGTCAGGACCTTCAGCCCGGCCACATCCCTGGCCTTTTCCAGGCTGCTGGCCACCTGACCGGCAGCCTGCTTGGCCTGGAACTGCTCCATCTGCCGCTTCAAAGCACGGATCTCCTCGCCCATGGCGGAGATTCGCTCCGGCAGCTCAGGCGCCTTGATCTTCAGAGCTCCGGCGGCCTTGAGCAGCAGCTCATGCTCCTCGTTCATTTCTTTCATGCAGGCCCGGCCGCAGACGGCCTCGATCCGGCGGACGCCGGAAGCCACGGAACCCTCGCTGACAATGCGGAAGGGGCCGACCTTGGCGGTGTTGGTCAGATGGGTGCCGCCGCAGAGCTCCACGGAGTAGCCGCCCATGTTCACCACCCGAACGGTGTCGCCGTACTTCTCGCTGAACAAAGCCATGGCCCCCAACTTCTTGGCCTCCTCAATGGGCATTTCCTTGGTCTCCACGGGATAGCCCGCCAGGATGGCGTTCTCTACCAGGTCCGTCACCCGCTTCGCCTCCTCCGCCGTCAGAGCGGAGTAGTGGGTGAAGTCAAAGCGCAGCCGGTCCTCCTCCACCAGGGAGCCCGCCTGGTGCACATGGTCGCCCAGCACGGTCTGCAGGGCCTTCTGCAGCAGGTGGGTAGCGGAGTGGGCCCGGGAAACGGCCTCCCGCCGGGCCTCGTCCACGGCCACATGGGCCCTATCGCCAACGTTCAGAACGCCGGAGACCACCTTGCCGTAATGGAGGCACTTGCCGCCCTTGTTCTTCTGCACATCCGTCACCCGGAACTGTCCGCCGGGAACGGTGATCACGCCGTGGTCTCCCACCTGGCCGCCCATTTCAGCGTACATGGTGGTGTTGTCCAGGACCACCATAGCCTCGGTACCCTCGGCCACGGAGTCCCGCAGCTCATCCTCGGCCACGATAGCCAGGACCTTGCCGTCGGTCTCCAGGCTCTCATAGACAAAATTCGTGGAGGGAATGTCCTTGCCCAGGTCCACACCGGCCCAGCCCAGGTCGCCCAGGGCCTTCCGAGCCTCTCTTGCCCGGACCTTCTGGGCCTCCATATCTGCCCGGAATCCGGCCTCGTCCACGGTCATGCCCTCGTCATGGACCATTTCAATGGTCAGATCGATGGGGAAGCCGTAGGTATCGTAAAGCTTAAAGGCGTCTGCGCCGGAGAACTCCGTCTCGCCCTTGGCCTTGTGCTCCGCCAGCATGTCAGTGAAGATCTTCATGCCGCCGTCGATGGTCCGGGCGAAGTTCTCCTCCTCCACCTTGATGATCTTGGTGATATACTCGGCACGCTCCCGCAGATAGCCGTAGTGGCCCTCGTTCTCATGAATGACGGTCTCCACCACCTCATGCAGGAAGGGACGATCCACGCCCAGGAGCTTGCCGTGCCGGGCTGCCCGCCGCAGCAGCCGCCGCAGCACATAGCCCCGGCCCTCGTTGGAGGGCAGCACGCCGTCGGCGATCATAAACACGGAGGCCCGGATGTGGTCCGTAATGACCCGCAGGGACACGTCCTTCTTATGGGACTGGCCGTAGGAGGCGCCGGTGAGTTCCGTGACCTTGTGGGTGATGTTCATGACCGTGTCCACGTCAAAAAGACTGTCCACGTCCTGGCACACCACGGCCAGCCGCTCCAGGCCCATGCCGGTGTCGATGTTCTTCTGCTTCAGCTCCGTGTAATTGCCCTGGCCGTCGTTGTTGAACTGGGAGAACACCACGTTCCAGACTTCCATATACCGGTCGCAGTCGCAGCCAACGGTGCAGCCGGGCTTGCCGCAGCCGTACTTCTCGCC
>CAKTNP010000018.1 GCA_934589155.1 uncultured Oscillospiraceae bacterium
GTGCGGCTCGAACGCACGGTCTCCTGGTCCCAAACCAGGCGCGATACCAACTTCGCTATACCCGGATATTCAATTTTTACCATTATACCACGGCGGGAGGGAAAACCAAAGATTTTTCTGTCTGTGGTCATTTATGTGGTCAAAGCCGCTTTTGTGCCGCCTTCAGCAACCGGGGGAAATCCCGCAAACGCAGGTGTCGCAAGGCTTTGCAGCGTTTCGCCTTGCCCTGTCCCGGATACCGCCACGGTACTCCCAAAGCAGGCGCGCTACCAACTGCGCTACACCCGGTTATTCAGTTTTTTATCCGGCTGGTCGTATTCTCCCAAATCAAGCGCGTTACCACTTTCGCTGCACCCGGATATTTGTTGTTATTCGATCGGGGGCGTTTTCAAACTGCACACTGGTGAAACTGTACCGGAGAGATATTTAAATCAGTATAGCACAGAACGTCCGGAAAGTAAATACACCTCTGTCTGTTGCGGTTTGCCTCTGCCTGTTGCGGCTTGCCAGCAGAAGCAGGACGGGCGGGTCCCAGAATAGGAGCACAGGAATCCATAAAATGGAAAACGGCGGGGAATGGGCTCGAGGAGTATGCCGGTCAGAAGAGACAAGCTAATGTCCACTATTATACACAGGATGCCGGGAAAATGCAATCCAAAAGTAAGCGTTGAGCATAAAATGAAACGGAATGTCAATACAGTGACGGTGTGGTAAAACAGCGACAAGACGGAAGACGATGGACCGGGCGGGCAGAACGGGCGTTAGGAGAAGTCAGAAGCCCCGGTTTGGCGCTTGGCCTGCAGCTCGGAAGAGATTCGGCCTGCGGTGCCGCGGCAAAAAAATTTTGCCGAACCGAGAAAATCCACTTGACAGGGGCATTTGTCCTTGCTATAATGTTAACAATTTCAAACAGCAAACCTGTGAGCAAGAGGAGTAAGCGGAAGGGCAACCTTTCAGAGAGCCGTGGGTGGTGGGATCACGGCAGAGTACTTTCCGGTGAATGGACTTGCGAGGGCGGGGCGAACGCAGTTTTTGCCAGTAGCTACCGACGGGGGCCGCACCCGTTATCAGCCGCGGCGGGGATGATAGTCCCTGAAACGAGCGGGCGCTATGCGTCAACTTGGGTGGTACCGCAGGATCATGAGTCTTGTCCCAAATGGTTGGGACAGGGCTTTTTTTGTACCCATTTTTCAAGAAAGGATGAGGAATATGCCCAAACAAAATAGGATCAAACGATGGCGATGGCGTCCCCTGGGGCGTTGGGCTGCCGGGGACGCGGCTTCCGAATCCATCCGTAAATTCAAATTTGAGTGCAAAAAAGGAGAATATGACCATGAAAAAGAACGTATTTAAGAAGATTGTTGCCGGGGCCCTGTGCCTGGGTCTTACCGCTTCCCTTGCTGCCTGCAATTCCGGCAAAAAGGACATTCCCGTTATCGGCATTGCCCAGTACGGCGAGCACGGCTCTTTGGACAACTGCCGGGAGGGCTTCCTCCAGGGGCTGGAAAAGGCGGGGCTGACAGAGGGAGTGGACTACACCTTGGATGTACAGAACGCCAGCTTCGACGATGCCATCGACAGCCAGATTGCCCAGAAGTTCGCCGACGAAAACGTGAGCCTGATGGTGGGAATTGCCACCCCCTCTGCCCAGGCCTGCTTCAACGCCGCCGAGGAGAAGGACATTCCCGTGATCTTCACCGCCGTGACGGATCCCGTGGGGGCCAAGCTGGACACGGGCAACGTCACTGGCACCTCCGACGTGCTGCCGGTGGAGGGCCAGCTCCAATTGATCCGGGCCCTGCAGCCCGAGGCCAAGACCATCGGCATCATCTACACCACCAGCGAGTCCAATTCCCTGTACTCCATCGAGCAGTACGAAAAGTTGGCGGGGGACTACGGCTTCATCATTGACGCCGTGGCGGTAACGGCCCAGGCTGAGGTCACCCAGGCCGTGGATAAGCTGCTGGCCGATAAGGTGGACTGCCTCAGCAACCTGACGGACAACAACGTGGTGGGGGTGCTGCCCGCCATTCTGGAAAAGACCGACGCCGCCGGGATCCCGGTCTACGGCTCCGAGGTCGAGCAGGTGAAGCTGGGCTGCGCAGCCGGAGCGGGGCTGGACTATGTGAAGCTGGGGATCCAGACCGGCGAAATGGCCGCAAAGGTGCTGAAGGGGGAGGCCAAGTGCCAGGATCTGCCCTATGAGATCATCGTGGACTACGACCTGTACGTGAACTCCCAGGTCCTGGCGGCTCTGGGACTGGAGCTGCCCGCCGACCTGGTGGACACCGCTGTGGAGTGCGGCGCATAAAGAAAAAGCAGGGTGCCGGAGCGCGGCTCCGGCACCCTCTGCGGGAGAGAAAAGGAGGGCCTTTTATGACCGATCTCATCGTCAGCACCCTGACCCAGGGGCTGTTATACAGCCTGGTGGCCTTCGGGGTCTATATTACCTATTCCATTTTGGATTTTCCGGACCTGAGCGTGGACGGGACCTTCCCCCTGGGGGCGGCTCTGACGGCGGGGCTGCTGCTCCGGGGTGTGGATCCCTGGGTGGCCCTGGCCGCTGCCGCAGCGGCGGGTATGCTGGCCGGGACCTTTACGGGCATCATTCATGTAATGTTCCGGATCCGGAACCTGCTGGCGGGGATCATCACCCAGACGGCTCTGTTCTCGTTGAATCTGCTGATCAACGGTACCTCCAACGTGATGCTGGACCGGAACGTGGGCACCATTTTTACCGTGGGCCCGGCGGCGGCCCTGGGAGGCCTGAGCCTGGGGCTGCGGCGGCTTATTGTGGCGGCCCTGGTGGTGCTGGTGGTGAAAATTCTGCTGGATCTGTACTTTCGGACGAAATCCGGTCTGCTGCTCCGGGCCGTAGGGGACAACGGCACCCTGGTTACTACCCTGGCCAAGAACATGGGCTCCGTAAAGATCCTGGGCCTGGCCCTGGCCAACGGCCTGGTGGCCCTGGCGGGAGGTATCGTGTGTCAGGCAGACAAGGCCTTTACCTCCACCATGGGCACAGGCCAGGTGGTCTTTGGCCTGGCGGCGGTGATCATCGGCATTTCCCTGTTCCGCAAGGTGTCCTTCGTTCGGGGGACCACGGCGGTGCTGGCGGGCAGTATCCTGTATAAGGCCTGCATCCAGGGAGCCATGCAGCTGGGCTTCGCTCCCTTTATGCTGAAATTCATTACCGCCATGCTGTTCCTTTTGGTGCTGATCCTGTCAGGGCGGAAGGGAGAGGAGATCATCCATGCTTGAGCTGCGGAATATCCAAAAAACCTACAATCCTGGCACCGACAGCGAGACAAAGGTATTTGAGGACTTCTCCCTGTCCGTGGAAAAGGGACAGTTCGTCTCCATTGTGGGCGGCAACGGCTCCGGAAAGACCACCCTTCTGAACATCATCTGCGGCTCCGTTCCCATCGACGGAGGAGAGGTCCGGGTGGCCGGGAAGAGCATCGAGAAAATGCCGGACTACAAGCGGTATCTCACCATGGGCCGGGTATATCAAAACCCGTCCCTCGGGACTTGCCCTAGCCTGACCATGCTGGAGAATCTTTCCCTGGCAGATCACAAGGGCCGGCACTTCGGCCTGACCCGGGGCGTCAACAAAGGCCGGGTGGATTTTTACCGGCAGGAATTGGCGGCCCTGGGTCTGGGGCTGGAAAACAAGCTGGATGTGAAAATGGGCAGCCTGTCCGGAGGCCAGCGACAGGCGGTGGCTCTGCTCATGGCCACTATGACGCCTCTGGAATTTCTGATTCTGGACGAGCATACCGCAGCCCTGGATCCCAAAACGGCGGAAACCATTATGGAGCTGACAGGAAGGATCATCCGGGAAAAGAGGCTCACGGCCATGATGGTGACTCACAACCTGCGCTATGCCCTGGAGTATGGGGATCGGCTGCTCATGATGAACCGGGGGAAGGCGGTGCTGGATAAGGCCGGGGCGGAGAAGCAGCGGCTTTCCACGGAGGAAATATTGGAGGTATTCAACCGGATCTCCATGGAATAAGAGAAGGGAAAAGGTCCCGCAGGCGAAAGCCTGCGGGACCTTTTCCGTTGGAGGGAGAGAAACAAGAACCAAAAATCAAGAGGTTTCTTTTTCGATGATCTTCCAGGGGATGACCTGGGATTCACAGCGCTGGCCCGCCATGATCTTCAAAAGAAGACGGGCGGCCAGTTCACCGGTGTTGGTATTTTCATGGGACAGAGAGGTGATACGCAATAGGGCGGAATCGCTGTAGTGGCTGTTGTCAAAGCTGACGATGGCCACGGCGTCGGGGATCTGGATCCCCTTCCGCAGCAGGGTGCGGACCAGCAGATTCGCCACTTCGTCGTTGTAGCAGACCACGGCGCTGCAGCCCTCTATGACGCGGAGCATCTGCTGAATGGGGTATTCCGTGTCCAGATTGGGCTTGGTCTCCGTGGAGTACCAGTAGACGTGGCTGTCGTTGATGGGGAGCTGGTTCTTTAAAAGGGCGGCAATATAGCCGGAGTAGCGCTGGATACCCTGCAGGTCGTCGGATTTGAAGATTCCGGCGATCTGCCGGTGGCCCTTCTGGACCAGATATTCCACCAGTTGATAGCCACCGCCGTAATTGTCGTCCAGCACATAGCACACGTCGGGAAAATCCGTGTAGTAGCCATTGAGGAAAACAATGGGGACCTTCTTACTGCGGAGCTGCTCATACAGGAACAGGTTGGGGTTGGGCAGGGCGGTCTTGGTGCCCTCCACGATGAGACCGTCCAGGGAGGGCAGGGTCAGAAGGGTCTGAAGGATCCGGCGCTCAACGGCGACCTGGTTATTGGTGGCGTAGAGCAGAATGGAGCAGTCGTTGGCGGCCAGCTGAGCCTCGGCTCCCCGCAGGATGCTGGGGAAAATGTAGTCGCTGATATAGGTGGTGATGATGGCTACGGTGCGGTGGCCCTCTGCCGGGACGCCGGAGACGGAAGACTGGGACAGGACCCGGGAGCCGCTGCCTTGGCGCCTGGAGATGAGCCCGGCCTGCTCCAGGCAGGACAGAGCCTTGCGGATGGTCTGGCGGCTCACGTCATACTCCAGGCACAGCTCGCTTTCCGTGGGAAGCATGGTGGCGGGAGGGTAGATTCCCTCGGAGATCTTGTGCTCCAGGGCGTCTGCGATTTGTTGGTATTTCAAAGACATAGGTGCCTCCTGACCGGGGCAGACCCGAAAAACATACATTACAAATAAGAATGACATGAAGATCAAATCTTAGCTGGGATGGTCATATAATAACAAATTTGTATTATAATGTCAATGAGAATTTGCTAGAATTAGGAATGAAATCCAGAGCGTATCAATGGGATTTGACCGGATATTTCTTGGAATTGTTATTTTGACGGAAAAATGACGGAAAACAACTGGCGAATTGTGCAAGTTTATATTCGAAAAAGAGAGAAAACGGTGGGTAACTCTAAACATTTTGCGAAGTTAGAGTAGACAAATAATTTGACTGCACAAGGGAACGAAATTTGTATTGTATATACAAATGAAATTTGACAAATATATGGACAAATTATTGACAAATATGCGAACAACTTTTATGATAGTGCCATGATGAATGTGGAGCGCGGGAAAACCGGCAAATCTCCGGCGGGCGCTGCATTTTCGTACAATCCGGACTAAGGAGGGCATTATGGAAGCGAATTCTGTTTTGGAAGTAAGAAATGTGAAAAAGAGCTTTCCAGGCACCATGGCGCTGAAAGGCGTTTCGCTTTCCCTGAAGCAAGGCGAGATCCGAGCGGTGGTTGGCGAAAACGGTGCCGGTAAGTCCACCCTGATGAACGTGATCTCCGGTGTACTTCCCCTTGACGAGGGCGAGATCCTGGTGAAGGGGAAAAGCGAGGTCTTTAAGGGACCGGCGGAGGCTGCGGAACGGGGTATCGGCTTTGTGCATCAGGAGCTGGCGCTGTGTCCTGTGCTGACCGTGGCCCAGAACGTGTTCATGGGCCATCTGCCGGAAAGCGGCGGCGGAATGATCGACCAGAAAAAGCTGTACCACGATACGGAGCAGCTTCTGGAGAAGTTCGACGTCACCTTCGGCCCCAACGACCGGCTCATGGGAATGAGCACCGCAGAGCAGCAGATCGTGGAGATCGCCCACGCCCTGTCCCTGCATTGCGAGGTGCTGATCCTGGACGAGCCCACCTCCAGCCTGAACGAGGCGGAGACGGAGCGGCTGTTCCAGGTGGTGCGGAAGCTCCAGGCTGACGGCATGGCCATATTGTACATCAGCCACAAGCTATCGGAGATTTTCGACTTGTGCGAGACCGTGACGGTCATGCGGAACGGCGAGGTCATCGACACCCACAATATCACGGATATCACGCCAGAGCAGCTCACTTCCGAAATGGTGGGCCGCCCCTTGAATAACCTGTATCCCCCCAAAACCGGCGGCGAGCCTGGGGAGATCCTGCTCCAGGCGGAGCACATCAAGAGTGGCTCCAAGGTGTTGGACGGCTCCTTTACCCTGCGGCGGGGCGAGATCCTGGGCATCAGCGGCCTTTTGGGCAGCGGTCGGACGGAGTTGGCCAAGGCGGTATGCGGCATTGACCGCTGCCAGAGCGGCACGGTGCGGACCGGCGACGGAGAGCACAGCTTCCATAATTACCGGGAGGCTCTGGAGCAAGGTATTTGCTACCTGACCGAGGACCGGAAGGGCGACGGCCTGTTCCTCCGCATGAGTATTCGGGACAACATTTCAGCTATGATCATGAAGGAAAACTCCAAGGCCACCATTCTCAATCACAAAAAGCTGGGGGAGATCTCCCAGGAATATGCGGAAAAACTTCGCATCAAGGCCAACACCATTCAGCAGTCCGCAGGCTCCCTGTCCGGCGGCAACCAGCAGAAAGTGCTGATTGCCAAGCTGCTGGCCATGAAGCCCAAGGTGGTGTTTATGGACGAGCCCACCCGGGGCATCGACGTGGGCGCCAAGTATGAGATCCACGCGCTGCTGCGAGAGCTGTGCGCTCAGGGCGTAGGCATCGTGGTAATCTCTTCGGAATTCCCGGAGATCGTGGGCGTGTGCGACCGAGTTATGGTTATGCACGAAGGCAGGACGGTAGCGGAGCTGGTCGGCGGCGAGATTACCCAGGAAAATCTGATCCACTGTGCTTCCGGCAACAACTGAGAAATCGAAGAAAGGGTTGTGAAACAGCATGAAACAGAAAAAATTCAGCCTCGGGAAACTGATGGCGATGCAGGAATTCACGGTGTTCCTTCTGGTTCTGATCGTGTTCGTCCTGCTGTCCGTGACCAGAACCAGCGTATTCCTCTCATCCTCGAACCTTTTGAGTACCCTGATGGGTATGGCGACCCAGGGCATCCTGGCCATCGGCGTATCCACGGCTCTGATGGGCGGCTGTTTTGATATGTCCGTGGGCTCCACCATGGGCATGTCTGCCATGGTATGCGCCCTGTTCTGTACCTCCGGCATCAACCCCTGGATCTCAGCGCTGCTGGCCCTCATTATCGCCGCCGCCTTCGGTACCATCAACGGTCTGATGGTGGGCTACATCGGCCTGAACCCCTTCATCGCCACTCTGGGTACCATGTCTGTGGGCCGGGGCATCGTTTCTGTGCTGACCCTGGGCATGCCCGTCAGCATTCTGAATGTTGAAAACATCAATTCCTTCCGATTCATCGGCGCCGGCTCCGTGGGCGGTGTTCCTATGCTGGCCATTATCCTGGTGGTCTTCGTTGCGGCAGCGGAATTCGTCCACAGAAAGTCCTCCGCGGTCATGAAGGTCCGGTATGTGGGCAGTAACTTCAACGCGGCTTACCTTTCCGGCATCAACGTGAAGAAGACCAAGCTCTTCCTGTACATCACCACCGGCCTTTCCGCTGGTATGGCCGGTATCCTGTCCCTGGCCCGGTTCGGCTCCGCCACCAACACCCTGGGCACCGGCATTGAAATGGACATCATCTGCGGCGCCGTCATCGGCGGTATCAGTATGGCCGGCGGCATCGGCAGCGTCATCGGCGCCGTGCTTGGCGTTTTGCTTATGAACCTGATTTCCAACGCCCTGGTGCTTTTCCGGGTCAGCGCCTACTGGCAGGAGCTGATCACCGGCGTCATTACGGTGCTGGCCGTGCTGATGGACCTGATGATCCATTCCAGACCCGTCAAAAACGCGAAAGCCCCCAAAGAAGCAGCCATTGCGAAGAAGTAATTTCTGAACGAACACATAGAAGGAGGCAAACGAATGAACCGAGTAATGGAAAGTGCGAAGATCCCGGAGTTATCCAAGGTCAAGCTCCAGGGCGAACTCTTCGGGCGGATCTACGACAACACCCGGAACCATGTGATCCCCTATATGTGGGATATTCTCAATGACCGGGACGGAATCCAGGCCGCGAATATGTTTGTGGCATCGGAGGGCGAGGAAAAGGAATCCTATCCTTCTCACTGCATCGCAAACTTCAAGATCGCGGCGGGGGAGATGGAAGGCAGCTTTTACGGCATGGTCTTCCAAGATACGGACCTGGCCAAATGGCTGGAGGCCGTGGCCTACCTGTTGGCGGCGGAGCCCAATGAGGAACTGGAGCGCCAGGCTGACTGGGCCATTGACCTTATCGAAAAGGCTCAGGAGGAGGACGGATACTTGGATACGTACTTCACCCTGGCGGCCCCCAACGATAAATTTACGAACCTTTGCGAGTGCCACGAGCTCTACACCGCAGGCCATATGATGGAGGCCGCCGTGGCCTACTATGAGGCCACGGGTAAGCGGAAGCTCCTGGACGTGATGATGCGGATGGCCAAGCTTATCGATTCCAAGCTGGGCCCTGCGGAGCTGGGGAAAATGCCCGGTTATCCCGGACATGAAGAGATCGAGTTGGCGCTGGTGAAGATGTACAAGGTCACCGGGGAGCGGTGGCTTCTGGATCTGGCCAAGTTCTTCCTGGATGAGCGGGGTAAGGAGCCCAAGTATTTCACGGAGGAACTGAAACGGAGAAATTATAAGTCCTTCTTCAGCACTTACAACCCGCCCTACGGCATGTACAGTTTCGGCCCCGAGTATGGGCAGTATCACCTGCCAATCCGACAGCAGAAGGAGTTCCTGGGCCATGCGGTGCGGTGTATGTATCTGGCCTGCGGCATGGTGGATGTGGCCCGAGAGACCGGGGACCAGGAACTGCTGGACTGCGCCAAGACTCTGTTCCAGAACATGGTCCGGCGGAAGATGTACGTCACTGGCGGCATCGGCTCCGCCGTCTCCGGCGAGCGGTTCACCGGGGACTACGATCTGCCCAACGACTCCATTTACGCAGAGACCTGCGCCTCCGTAGGCCTGGTGTTCTTCATGCGTCGGATGCTGGAGCTGGAGCAGGACAGCATTTACGCCGATACTATGGAGCGGGCCTTGTACAATACCTGCCTGGCTTCCACCTCCCTGGACGGAAAGACCTTCTTCTACGTGAACCCCACGGAGGTCAATCCTGCCATCATCCGGGAGAATCCCGGCCTGCGGAGCCACGTGCGGCCGGTACGACCCCAGTGGTTCGGTTGCGCCTGCTGCCCACCGAACCTGGCCCGTATGATCGCCGCCCTGGGCGAGGACATCTACTGTGTTCAGGGAGACCGGGTCTATGTGCACCTGTATATTCAGAATGAGGCGGAGTTGACCGTGGACGGCAAGGCCGTGAAGATTGCCATGCAGACCGCCTATCCCAACGAGCTCCACGTGCGCCTGACCCCCGGTGTGGGATCCTATACCCTGGCCCTCCGGATCCCGGATTGGAGCCGGAAGCACTGGGAGATCCGAGTCAACGGCAAGGCCGTCCAGGCGGAGCTGGACCGGGGCTATGCTCTGGTGCCCGGCGACTGGACCGGCAGCGACACCGTGGAGCTGCAGCTGGACGAGACCGTCAAGCGGATCCGTGCCAACGCCAAGGTGCCCAGCGATGTGGGTAAAGTTGCAGTACAGTACGGCCCCATCGTCTACTGCGCCGAGCAGGTGGACAACGGCGAGAACCTCCAGGCTCTGTGCATCGGCCAGGACACCGCCTTTGAAAAGACCTGGAAGGGTGACAAGCTGGGGGGCATTGTGGAGATCCGGGCCAACGGCTATCGCCGCAGCGAGGTCAATCCCGACAGCCTGTACACCTACGATCTGGAGAAGGAGCTGACTCCCTGTGAGATCACCCTGATCCCCTATTACACCTGGGCAAACCGGGGCGAGAATGAAATGACCGTTTGGCTCCATGAGGTTTGATCCCCAATCACGTCCTTTTATCCGTGGGGGCCTGTCCCTCACGGATCACGGAATAAAAAAACGCAAACGCAAAAAAGAAAGGAAGAAAACAATGAAAAAGAGAACGATCGCAATGCTCCTGGCCCTGTGTATGATCCTTTCCCTGGCCCTTCTGGGCTGTGAGAAGCAGGGAACCACAAACGGCGGCAATAACGCCGCAAGCAGCAGCGGCGACGCCGCCATCATGAAAGATGACACTGCCGAATACCACATGTTCGTGCACTACGCCGGCTACTCCTTCTGGCAGGAATGCTGGAGAGGCTTCCAGGATGCCGCCAACGTCATGGGCGTGAAGGCCTCCTATTCCGGCACCCCCGAGTATGAGCTGAATGCCGTTTTGACTGCCTTCAACCAGCTGGTCGCCCAGAAGCCCAGCGGCATCGCCGTCACCGCCATGGACTCCGCCGCCTATGTGGACCCCATCAACAATGCCATTGCTGAGGGCGTGGACATCGTGGTCTTTGACTCCGACTGCCCCGACAGCAACCGCCTGGCCTTCATCGGCACCGAGAACTATAACTGCGGCGTGGCTGCTGCCGACTTCATCGCAGAGGATCTGGGCGGCAAGGGCAAGGTTGGTATGATCACCAGTCTGACCCAGTCCAACATCGTTCAGAGAAATGAAGGCTTTGCTGCCACCATGGACGCAAAGTACCCTGACATCGAGTATGAAATCATCGCCTCCAGCACCGAAGAGAGTGCCACTGTGGACGCCGTTAAATCCCTGCTACAGGTGAACCCCGACATCGTCTATCTGTTCCCCACCACCTTTGGCGCCCTGACCGGTACCCTGACCGCCGTTGATGAAATGGGCTTGACCGACCAGATCAAGATCATCACTTTTGACACCGATGAGGCGACTCTGGACTACATCGAGAACGGCCGTGTGCAGGCCTCTGTTTCCCAGTCCCCCTACTGCATGGGCTGGTGGTCTCTGATGTACCTGTACTTCCTGGATCATGACGACATGGTCAGCGCCTCCGAGGACTGGAAGGCCAACGGCTATCCCTTCCTGCCTCCCACCGCAGACAGCGGATCTACCATCGTGACCAAGGATAATGCGTTTATGTTCCGCAGAGGTTCTGAAGGCTGATCGAATCGATGGGACGCTGCGGAAACAGCGTCCCATTTTTTATTCCCATATTTCTAGTCCCTGTTGAAAGGAGAACAATATATGAACCTGCCTGAAGTAAAACTGGCCCTGGTGGCCGTGTCCCGGGACTGTTTCCCCATTGCCCTGTCCATCACCCGGCGGAAGAACCTGGTGGAGGCCTACGGCCCCGGCCTGTATGAATGCCCCGTCACCGTGGAAAATGAGGCTGACGCCTTGAAGGCGGTGTCGGACGTGGAGGCTGCGGGCTGCAACGCCTTGGTAGTTTTCCTGGGCAACTTTGGCCCCGAGACCCCCGAGACTCTGCTGGCCCAGAAGTTCCATGGCCCTGTTATGTACGTGGCCGCCGCCGAGGGCGACGGAGATATGATCAACGGTCGGGGCGATGCCTACTGCGGCATGCTGAACTGCTCCTATAACCTGGGCATGCGGGGGCTGCGGGCCTATATCCCCGAATACCCCGTGGGCACCGCCCAGGAGTGCGCCGACATGATCCGGAAATTCGTCCCCATTGCCCGGGCTATTATCGGCGTACAGAACCTGAAGCTCATCACCTTCGGCCCCCGGCCCCAGGACTTCTTTGCCTGCAACGCCCCTATTAAGGGCCTGTATGAGCTGGGGGTGGAGATCGAGGAGAACTCAGAACTGGATCTGCTGGTCAGCTTCCAGGCCCACAAGGGCGATGCCCGGATCCCTGAGGTCATGGCAGATATGCAGCGGGAAATGGGCGGCAAGGTCTACACGGACCTTTTGGAGCGAATGGCCCAGTTCGAGCTGACCCTTCTGGATTGGGCAGAGACCCACAAGGGCGCCCGGAAGTATGTGGCCTTTGCCGACAAGTGCTGGCCTGCCTTCCCGGAGCAGTTCGGCTTTGAGCCCTGCTTCGTCAACTCCCGGCTGGCAGCCCGGGGGATCCCCGTGGCCTGCGAGGTGGATATTTACGGCGCCCTCAGCGAGTACATCGGTGCCTGCATCACCGGCGATGCCGTGACCCTGCTGGACATCAACAACTCTGTGCCCAAGTATATTTACGATGAGGACATCACCGGTAAATTTGATTATAAGCTCACCGATACCTTCATGGGCTTTCATTGCGGCAACACTCCTTCCTGTAAACTCTGCGACGGCTGCGGCGTGAAATACCAGCTGATCCAGCACCGGCTGCTGGAGCCCGCCGGAAGCGAACCCGATTTCACCAGGGGCACTCTGGAGGGCGACATTGCCCCCGGTGATGTGACCTTCTATCGGCTCCAGTGTGACAGCAACGGCGATCTACGGGCCTATGTGGCCCAGGGCGAGGTCCTGCCTGTGGCTACCCGGTCTTTCGGCGGCATCGGTATCTTCGCCATTCCCGAAATGGGCCGGTTCTACCGTCACGTACTGATCCAGAAGCGGTATCCCCACCACGGCGCCGTGGCCTTTGCCCACTGCGGTCAGGCCCTCTTCGAGGTCCTGAAGTACCTGGGCGTGAAGGACATTGCCTACAATCAGCCCAAATCCCTGCCCTACGCCACGGAGAATCCTTGGGGGTAAGATCATGTTTTTAGGAATCGAGCTTGGATCCACCCGCATTAAGGCTGTCGGGATCGACGGCTCCTTTCGACAGGTTCTTTCGGGGGACCACACTTGGAAAAGCAGCTATGAAAACGGGGTCTGGACCTATTCCTTGGAGGACGCCTGGCAGGGGTTGAGAAAAGCTCTGGAGCCCTTCCGAGGAAAAACGGTGGAAGGGGCTGGCGTCAGCGGCATGATGCACGGCTACCTGGCCTTTGACCGGGAGTGGAGGCTCCTGACCCCCTTCCGGACCTGGCAGAACACCATGACGGCGGAGGCGGCGGAGCTCCTGAGCCGGCGCTTCGGCTTCAACATTCCTCAGAGATGGAGCATCGCCCACCTGTACCAGGCTATGCTGCGGGGAGAAGACCATGTGCCAAATATTGCCCACATCACGACATTAGCGGGCTATATCCACTATATGCTCACCGGCGTCAACGCCGTGGGCATCGGCGAGGCATCCGGTATTTTCCCGGTGGACAGCGAGACCCTGGATTATGACGGGGCCATGCTGGCCTGCTTTGAGGAGCTGGCCAAGGATCAGCCCTGGAAGCTGCGGGAGATCCTTCCCAAGGTCCTGACGGCGGGGGAGCCTGCCGGGCAGCTGACGCCCGAGGGAGCGGCGCTGCTGGATGGGATCCTGCCGGTGGGTACCCCCTTCGCCCCCTGCGAGGGGGACGCGGGAACGGGCATGACGGCCACCTGCTCCGTGGCCCCCCGGACGGGCAACGTGTCCGCCGGTACCTCCATCTTTGCCATGGTGGTGCTGGAGCATAAAATGGAGCGGGTCTATCCCGAGATCGACCTTGTGACTACCCCCACGGGCCGTGGGGTGGCCATGGTCCACTGCAACAACTGCACCAACGACACCAACGCCTGGGCGGAGGTGCTGGGTCAGACCCTGGAGCTTTTCGGCTCCCGGCCCCCGGCGGGGGAGCTGTTCACCGGCCTGTATCGGAAGAGTCTGGAGGGGGATCCGGACTGCGGCGGCGTGACCGTGTGCAACTATCTGTCCGGCGAGGGCGTGACCCACTTTGACACGGGGAGACCCCTGGTCCTGCGGGATGCGGAGAGCCGGTTCACCCTGGCCAATTTCTTCCGGGCACAGCTGTATTCCACCATGGCGACCCTGCACCTGGGCATGAAGATCCTGGAAGGGGAGCGGGTGCGGATTGACCGGCTGACGGGCCACGGCGGCCTGTTCAAAACGCCCCTGGTGGGCCAGAAGTATCTGGCGGCGGCCTGCAATGCTCCGGTGACCTGCCGGGAGACCGCCGGAGAGGGCGGTCCCTACGGCATGGCTCTGCTGGCGGCCTTTGGGGCCTGCCGGGAGCCGGGAGAGAGCCTGGAGGATTTCCTGGAACACAAGGTGTTTGCGGTCGCGGCTGAGACCACGGTGGAGCCGGATCCGGAGACGGTCCGGGGCTTTGCGAAGTATATGGAGCGGTTCCGGGACCTTCTGCAGGTGGAGCGGACCGCGGTGGACGGTGCCAAGGAGGAAACGGATGCTGTCTGAACTGAAAGAAGTGGTATGGCGGGCCAATCTGGCTTTGCCGAAGCACGGTCTTGTGACCTTCACCTGGGGCAACGTTTCCGGCATTGACCGGCAGCAGGGCCTTGTGGTGATCAAGCCTAGCGGCGTGGAGTATGAAGCCCTCAAGGCGGAGGATATGGTAGTGGTGGACCTGAACGGTCAGGTGGTGGAGGGAGACCTTCGCCCCTCCTCGGACACGCCCACCCACTTGACCCTGTACCGGGCATTCCCCCAGATCGGCGGCGTGGTCCACACCCATTCTCGATGGGCCACCTCCTTTGCTCAGGCGGGGCTTGGCATCCAGGCCATGGGCACCACCCAGGGAGATTACTTCTACGGAGAGATCCCTTGCACCCGAGCCATGACTCCGGAGGAGATCCGGGGCAGTTACGAAAAGGAAACGGGAAACGTGATTGTGGAGACATTCTTCGGAAAGGACCCCGGCACGATCCCTGCCGTGCTGGTCCGCTCTCACGGTCCCTTTACCTGGGGAAAAAGCCCGGCGGAGGCGGTATATCACGCCGTGGTCCTGGAGGAGATCGCCTTCATGAACTACCACGCCCGGATGCTGGCGCCCTCGGCGGGACCCATGCAGCAGGAGCTGCTGGATAAGCATTTTCTGCGAAAGCACGGCCCCGGCGCCTATTATGGACAGAAATAAGAACGGGCAGAAATAAAAAAGGTCCCGCAGATTTTCGTCTGCGGGACCTTTGTATATCTAGTCAGGCTTCTGCATCGGCCGGCTCCCGGTAGAGGGCCGGACTGGAGAAGAACAGCTCTGCCAGGGCGATATAGGAGCCCTCGGCGTCCAGGTCCAGCAGGGACCGGCGGTCGTACTTGATGTCAAAGGGAGTGCCGGTGGAGTAATAGCGGAAGGAGGACAGTTGCCGCCGGAGTTCCTGGTCAAACAGACCGTCGGCGTAGGCGTAGTCTCCCTGGAACACCACAAGATCCGGGTCGAAAACCAGGGAGATGTTCCGCAGAGCCAGGGCGAAGCGCTCCGCAATATAGAGGACCAACCGGTTGGCCAGAGGGTCCCCTGCGGAGGAGGCTGCAAAAACCTCCGGCATGGTCAGACTGTCTATGGGTCCGTGGAGCAGGGTGGACCGGGGATACTCGTTCTGTAGGGCGGCAATGTGTTTCCGGAGCCGGTCGATGCTCACCAGCCGTTCCAGGCAGCCCCGGCCGCCGCAGCCGCAGTCCTCGGTATCTGACGGGTCGATGACCATATGGCCGATCTCGCCGATGAGGGAGTTCCGGCCGGAGAGAATGTGCCGCTTTTCAATGAGGCAGCTGGACAGGCCCCAGCCGGAGAGAATCACCAGAATCCGCTTGTTGGCCAGGTTTCGGTTCAGTAGGTAGGGCCGGGCCGTCATTTTGCCGGCATTTTCTACGAATATGGGGGTATCCTCCGGGAAGTGGCGCTGGAGGTACTGCTCCAGGGGGATGTCCGTGCCCCAGCCCGGGGCCTGGGAGTTGTATTTCAGGTGGCCTGTGTGCCGATCCACGATGCCGGAGGTGGAGAGACTGACGGCACAGATGTCGTCCTTGGAGACCTTATTCTTTTCCAGCATCAGATCCACCAGCCGGGCGATGGAGTCGATGGCGGCCTCCGGATTCAAGGCCGGGGTGTGTGCCAGGCACAGGCTGTCCACCAGGGTCTTGCCGATGGTGAACAGGTGCAGGCACAGATCCTGGGGCCACAGGGTCAGGCAGAGAAAGTATTTGTTGGGGGAGAGCATGTACCGCTCCGGCCGCTTGCCGCCGGAGGTGGTGGAGTCGCCCTTTCCGGCGGAGACCAGGATCCCGTTGTTCAGGAAGAACTGGATGGCCTTCATGACCGTCTGGCGGCTCAGGCTGACGCTGGCGGAGATGTCATTGGCGCAGCAGATGCCGCCGTCCCGCACGGCCTCCAGGACCTGGATCCGGTTCCCAAATTTCAGATCCGAGGGGAGGGCGGCCTTTTCATTTCGCAGATTCATATACATAATGGTTCACCTTGCTTTTCCTCGATATCTATATTCTATCATAGTTTTGAAAAAAAGCAACGTTTCATAACATAATTACGAAATAAAAGTTAGTTTCATAATAGACAAAAACCGGAGTTGTATTTTTGACACAATATACAAAAATCGAAAAATATTGAAAAACATATTGCAATCAATGCACAATGGAGCTATACTGTCGTTGTGGTAAGGAACTTACGTAACTAAAGCGCGATATAATTCAATAGTAGATGCAGAAAGGTCGTGAGCATATGAACAAGACGCCCTTGATCGAGGTAAAGGACATCAGCAAGTCCTTTACGTCAACAAAGGCATTGCAGCACGTTTCGCTGGCGGTGTACCCCGGCGAGGTGCATGGCCTCATCGGCGAGAATGGCTCCGGTAAATCCACGCTCTCCGCCATCATCTCCGGAAACCTGAAGGCGGACGAGGGAGAGATGTTCCTCTTCGGCGAACCCTACAAGCCCACGGACAGCTTCGACGCCAGCCAGCACGGCGTCAGCATGATCGTCCAGGAGCAGGGTACCATCGACACCGTTTCCGTGGCGGCCAACATTTATGCCGGACGGGAGGCCCAGTACTGTAAGCTGGGGATCCTGGACAGCAAGCGGCTGACCCGGGACGCCCAGGAGCTGCTGGCCCGGATCGGCGTGACGGACATTTCCGCCGCCGCCCTGACGGCCACCCTTTCCTTTGAGGAACGGAAGCTGGTGGAGATCGCCCGAGCCTTTTACAAGCTGCCGGAGCTTTTCATCGTGGACGAGACCACCACGGCTCTGCCCCAGAAAGGCAGAAACATTCTGTATCGCCTGATCCGGGAGCTGAAGGAGGCAGGCAAGGCTGTCATCTTCATTTCCCATGATATTGACGAGCTCATGCAGGTCTGCAACTGCGTGACCATCCTCCGGGACGGCAAGTACATCGCCACCCTGAACGAGGAGGAGATGGACGCCAAGAAGATGAAGTCCCTGATGGTGGGCCGGGAAGTGGTGGACAACTTCTACCGCTCCGATTACGACAAGGTCCCCGAGGACGCCGAGGTAGCCCTGAAGGTGGAAAACGTCAGCTGCGGCATCCTGCAGGACATTTCCTTTGAGCTGCACAAGGGCGAGATCCTGGGCCTGGCGGGCCTGTCCGACTGCGGTATCCACGACATCGGCAAGACCGCCTTCGGCCTGAACCGGATCGAAAGCGGCAGCGTGGAGGTCCCGGGCCACGGCAAGATCACCAACGCCCACAAGGCCATCAAGGCCGGCATGGGCTTCATGTCCAAGAACCGGGACACCGAGTCCATGCTCATCACCCTGAGCATTCAGGAGAACACGGTGCTGCCCTCCCTGGGGAATCTGCAGAAGCTGGGCTTCTTCATCACCCCCAAGAGCGAGCACGACCTGGCGGAGAAATGGTGCACCAAGCTCAACGTGAAGATGCGGGGCTTGGATCAGGCCTGCTCCGAACTCTCCGGCGGCAATAAGCAGAAGATCGTCCTGGCCAAGTGGCTGGGCAACAATTCCGACATTTTCATTCTGGACTGCCCCACCCGCGGCATCGACATCGGCGTCAAGGACACCATCTACCGAATCATGGAGGATCTGCGGAGCCAGGGCAAGGCCATCATCATGATCTCCGAGGAGCTGCCCGAGGTCTTGGGCATGAGCGACCGGATCCTTGTGATGAAGGACGGCCGGATCGTCAAGTCCTTCGACCGTAGCCCCCAGCTTGCGGAGTCGGACATCATCGAATACATGATTTAAGGAGGTGCCGTTCATGGATAAGACAGCAGAAAAATCCGCCGAGAATCTGGCGGACCGGAAACTGAAATGGAAACAGCTCTTTTCCAAATCGGCCAGCTTCCTGGGCTTTGTGGTACTGGTGATCCTGTTCTCCATCCTGACCCAGGGCAAGCTCCTGAGCGCTACGAACCTGCAGCTCATCGTGAAGCAGGGCTTCACCCTGTTCCTGGCCTCCCTGGCGGGCGTGTTCATCATGTCCACCGGCAACCTGGACTTCTCCCTGGGCGCCAACATCGGCTTTAGTTGCGCCATCTGTGCTACGGTGGCCCAGACCTTGCCCCCGGCGGTGGCCGTCGCGGCCGCCATCTTGGTGGGTACCGCGGTGGGCGCCCTGAACGGCCTGGTCATTACCAAGCTGCGGCTGCCCAGCTTCATCACCTGCCTGTGCATGATGTTCATCCTGACCGCCGTGACCCAGACCCTCTGCGCCAAGGGCGGCAGCAGCATCTCCATGCCCCTGTCCATGCGGAAGTGGGAAAGCCTGACCCTCTACGCCGTGCTGGGCATCATCTACTTCGCCATTATGCTGGTCATGTTCCGCTACACCAAGTTCGGCAAGTACATGAAGGCCCTGGGCGTTTCCCCCGAGGCTGCCCGGCAGTCCGGCGTGGGCGTCAATAAGATGATCTTCCTGGGCTACCTGCTCACGGGCTTTGCCGCGGGCCTGGCCGGCTTTTTGACCATGATCCGGACCGGCGGCGCCACCTCCACCACGGGCCAGACCATGACTACCGACGTGATCATCGCCATCGTCTTCGGCGGCATGTCCATTGCCGGCGGCGCTACCTCCAAGATCTCCGCCGCGGTCCTGGGCACTCTGATCGTTACCACCCTGAACAACGGCATGGTTTTGGCAGGCTACGGCGGTGAGCTCCAGCAGCTGGTCAAGGGCATCCTGTTCCTGATCATCATCGGCATCTCCACCAAGCGGGACGCCAATACCATCATCAAGTAATTTGCGTCGACAAGACGTGAAATAAAAACAAAAGAGGAGAATAAAAATGAAAAAGCTGCTTGCGATCCTGTTGGCCTGCGCCATGGTCCTCGGCCTGGCGGCCTGTGCCTCCAACAACAATCCCTCCACAAAAGCACCTGATACCAGCACCGCTCCCGCGGGCGACGACAACGCCACCGGCACTACCGATGGCACCTCCGGCGCCAAGCCCTTCAAGTACGGCTTCATCAGCTGGGGCACCGCCGACGAGCACGGCCGCACCCTGAACGCCGCCGTGGAATGGGCCGTGAAGGCTGCCGGCGGCGAGGTCGTGGCTGACGGCTCCGCCATCTCCGCCGAGACCACCGTGGCCGCCGCCGAGAACCTGATTTCCGCCGGCTGCGACATCATCGCCTTCTGCACCTACGCCGGCGAGTCCACCGTTCCCACCATCTCCGACCTGTGCCAGAAGAACGGCGTGTACTGGACCATGTGGGACACCACCATCTCCGATCCCGAGGTGGCCGAATACATCAAGGACGATCCCTACTTCGTGGGCACCACCGCTGAGGACAACGTGTCCACCGGTTACGACGTCATGAAGACCCTGGCCGAGGACGGCGCCAAGAATGTCCTTATCATCCGCTACGGCACCAACATCCCCACCTGTGACGAGCGCTGCGACGGTGCCATGAAGTACATCAACGAGGCCGGCAACATCACCGTGGCTGACGACATGATCATCTTCACCACCGACGCTGCCGAGTACAAGTCCGCCGTTTCCAACGCTCTGCTGGCCCATCCCGAAGTGGACAGCGTGTTCCTGGCCGGTTCCGGCTCCAAGGCGACCTCCATCGCCGAAGCCTTCAAGAGCTCCGGCAGGACCGATTTCCACATCGGCGCCTTTGACTACTTCGACGCCATGGGCGACATGCTGAAGTCCGGCGAGCTGTCCGTGGTCAACGGCGGCCACATGGTCACCGGCACCTTCTCCGCTCTGATGGCCATCAACGCCTTGTTCGGCACCCCTCTGTCCGACGAGCAGTATAGCGTGACCATCCCCTACCTGACCCTGAAGAGCTATGAGGACTATGAGGCTTATAAGCAGTACGCCTCCGAGGGCGCTGCCTACTCTGACGAGGAAATGCAGCAGTTCCTGAAGGTCTACAATCCTGACCTGACCCTGGAGTCCTTCCAGGAGGGCGTCTCCAAGTGGTCCATCGCCGACATTATGGCAAGAAAGGGCAACTAAAACTTAGTATCGCGCTCCCGGGCGGCCGGAAGACCGCCGGCCGCCCGGACAAAGCACAGGAAGTCGAGGTTTTGATATGAATAAAAAGCAAGACATCGGAACGATCTGCAAGAGAGTTGCATATACCATCGCACTTCCGGTGCTGGTCTATGCCATAATGTGCATCGCCCGTCCCAACATCTATCTCAGCGGCTCCACGTTTATTTCCCTGCTGCTCCAGTCCTTCATTTACATGCTGGTGGGCTGGTCCATGCTCTTTGGTATGTCCTGCGGGCTGTTTGACTTCTCCGTAGGCTCCCGGTATCTGCTGGCTGCCCTGTTCGGCATCCAGATGTCCCAGAAATTCGGCGTCATAGGCTTTGTCCTGGGCGTGCTGCTGGCCTCTATGGCCCTGGCCGCCATCACCGGCGCCTTCTTCGCCGGCCTGAAGATCCCCTCCATCATCGCGGGCTTCGCCGCCCTTCTG
The DNA here is from genome assembly GCA_934589155.1 of uncultured Oscillospiraceae bacterium. Lineage (GTDB taxonomy): Bacteria > Bacillota > Clostridia > Oscillospirales > Oscillospiraceae > Faecousia. The sequence continues at coordinate 20,938 of CAKTNP010000018.1, forward strand.
ATCTTCGAGGCTCTGGCCTGTATTTATCAGAAAACCTTCAGCGTGGTGGTCACAGCCGACATCTCCGTTTTCGGCCGGACCCCCGGCATCTACATCATGGTGGCTCTGTGCTTTGTCCTGGTGTATGTGCTGTTCAACCGGACCAAGTTCGGTTATCAGATCAAGGCCATCGGCGGCAACGAGGCCATTGCCCGGAGCATGGGCATTAAGGCCGTGCGGCTGAAGGTTATGACCTATATCGTCGGCGGCCTGATCCTGGGCGTTGCCACCATCGCCAAGGTGGGCTATGACCAGTCCGTAGTGGCCGCCACCAACATGGCCTCCATGTCCGCCTGCTTCACTCCCATGATGGCGGTCATGATCGGTCTGCAACTCACCTCCTGCAATCCTGTGGTGGGCGCTGCTGCCGGCGCTTTCACCATCGCCACGGTCAGCTCCGGCGTTGTGACCCTGGGTATCAACTACCGGCTGCAAAACGTGGTAATCGGCGTGTTCCTGCTGGTATTCATCGCCTACAAGACCAACCTGAACGTGATCCTGGGCCTGCGGAAAAAGAAGGCCGCGGCATAAGATTTCAACATGAACATTATAAGGAGGAAAAACTATGTTTAAGGAACTTGACAACAAGCTGTATTACACCTATGATAACGAGACGGTATGTGTGGAAGCCTGGGGTCGGAATGCCCTCCGTGTCCGTATTACCCACAACGCCTGCTTCAATGACAACGACTGGGCTCTGACGGAGCCTGTGGAACATAACGACCCCAAGATCACCATTTGCATGGATGAGGACACAATGGCCGGCGGCGCCTTCGCCAACATGTTTTCCGGTGATGACAAGTCCTACGCCGCCATTCAGAACGGCAACATCACTGCCACCTTCAATGCCTATGGCGTTCTGACCTTCACCAACCAGGACGGCAAGGTCCTGCTGAAGGAGAACTGGCGCCGCCTGAAGGACAACCCCAGCATGTCCCTGAAGTATGAGGGCCGTGAGTTTGTGGGCAATGGCGGCGACAACTGGAAGGTCACCCTGCGGTTCCTTCCCAACGACGACGAGAAGATCTTCGGCATGGGCCAGTATCAGCAGAAATACCTGGATATGAAGGGCTGCTCCCTGGATCTGGAGGACCGGAACAGTCAGGCTACCGTCCCCTTCTACATTTCCAACCAGGGCTACGGCTTCCTGTGGAACAACCCCGCCATCGGCAAGGTGACCTTCGGCAAGAACGGCACCGAGTGGCTGGCCCGCAGCACCAAGCAGGCCGACTACTGGATCGTGGCCGGGGATGACCCCGCCGAGCTGGAGGAGATCTACACCGGCGCTACCGGCCGTGCTCCCATGATGCCGGATTACGGCATGGGCTTCTGGCAGTGCAAGCTGCGCTACATGACCCAGGAAGAGCTGCTGAACGTGGCAAGACGGCATAAGGCCCTGGGCCTGCCCATGGACGTCATCGTGGCCGACTTCTTCCACTGGACCCAGCAGGGCGAATACAAGTTCGATCCCAAGTACTGGCCCGATGTGCCCGCCATGTGCAAGGAACTGGACGAGATGGGCATTAAGCTCATGGCCTCCGTGTGGCCCACGGTGGACTACCGCTCCGAGAACTTCCAGGAAATGATGGAGAAGGGCTACCTTGTCCGCACCGAGCGGGGCGTTCGCGTCACCATGCAGTGCTTCGGCCAGGAAGTGTTTATGGATCCCACCAACCCCGGCACCCGGGAGTTCGTCTGGGAGAAGTGCAAGGAGAACTACTGGGACAAGGGCGTCCGCCTGTTCTGGCTGGACGAGGCCGAGCCCGAGTACACCGTCTACGATTACGACAACTACCGCTACTATCTGGGCACCGACCTGGAGGTCGGCAACCTGTACCCCCTGTACTACGCCAAGGGCTTCTATGACGGCATGAAGAAGGCCGGCATGGAGACGCCTATGAACCTGCTGCGGTGCGCCTGGGTCGGCAGTGCCAAGTACGGCGCCCTGGTGTGGTCCGGCGACATTGACTCCACCTTTGAGTGCTTCCAGCGCCAGGTCCGGGCCGGCCTGTCCATGGCCGTTGCCGGCATCCCCTGGTGGACCACCGACATCGGCGGCTTCCACGGCGCGGACATTCGTGATCCCAAGTTCCATGAGCTGCTGCTCCGCTGGTTTGCCTACGGCTGCTTCTGCCCCGTGTTCCGTCTCCACGGCAACCGGAATCCCATGCACGGCTACGAGGGCGACATCAATTCCGGCGTAGGTTCCTTCGGCTCCGGCGCCGAAAACGAGGTCTGGAGCTATGGCGAGGACAACTTCCAGGTCATGAAGAAGTATCTGCTGCTCCGTGAGCGGATCCGTCCCTACATCGCCGAGCAGATGAAGAAGACCCATGAGACCGGTATGCCCATCATGCGGCCCCTGTTCTTCGACTTCAAGGGAGACAAGAAGGCCTGGGATGTGGACGATCAGTACATGTTCGGTCCCGATCTGCTGGTGGCCCCCGTCATCGAGGCCGGTGTGGACAGCCGGGAGGTTTACCTGCCCGCAGGCGCTTCCTGGACCGACGCTTGGACCGGCAAGGTCTATGAGGGCGGCCAGACCATTACGGCGGCGGCTCCCATCGACACCATCCCCCTGTATCTGAAGGACGGCGCGAAGCTGCCCATCGCAGAATAAACCCTAGAGCTGGGGGTATGCTCCGGCATACCCCCAGTAAGATTTTGAGCAACATGAAAGGAGTGGCGCCTGTGCTGTATATTGGCGTAGATCTGGGAACCTCGGCGGTCAAGCTGCTTTTGATGCGGGAGAACGGAGAGATCCTGAAGATTTTGTCCCGGGAATACCCTCTGGAGTTCCCGGCTCCCGGCTGGAGCCAGCAGAACCCGGAGGATTGGAAAAAGGCTGTGCTGGAGGGGATCCCGGAGTTGATCCGGGGCTTTGACGGCAGTCAGGTGGCCGGGATCGGTGTGGCCGGGCAGATGCACGGTCTCGTGATCCTGGATGAAGAGGACCGGGTGATCCGGCCTGCCATCCTGTGGAACGACGGCCGGACCCAGGAAGAGACGGACTACCTCAACGAGGTGGTGGGGAAGGAGAAGCTTTCCCGATACACGGCCAATATCGCCTTTGCGGGCTTTACGGCGCCAAAGCTTCTGTGGCTCCGGAAGCATGAGCCGGAGAACTTCGCAAAGATCCGGCGGATCATGCTGCCGAAGGATTATGTAAACTATATTCTCACCGGCGTTCATTGCACGGATTATTCCGATGCCTCCGGCATGCTGCTGCTGGACGTGAAAAACCGGCGCTGGAGCCCGGAGATGTTGGAGATCTGCGGCATCCGGGAGGACCAGATGCCGAGGCTCTTTGAGAGCTATGAGCCCGTCGGTACCCTGCTGCCTCAGGCGGCGGAGGCCCTGGGCCTGCCCCGGACGGTGGTAGTGGCCGCCGGCGCCGGGGACAATGCCGCTGCCGCCATCGGCACCGGCACCATCGGAGAGGGAGGCTGCAACATCTCCCTGGGAACCTCCGGTACCATTTTTATCACCTCCGATCACTTCCAGGTGGATCCCCACAACGCACTGCACAGCTTTGACCATGCCGACGGCGGCTACCATCTTATGGGCTGCATGCTTTCGGCGGCCAGCTGCAACAAGTGGTTTATGGAAGAGATCCTGAAAACCGAGGATTTTGCCGGGGAGCAAAAGGCTATCACCCCGGAGAAGCTGGGCCGCAATACCGTATTTTTCCTGCCCTATCTCATGGGCGAGCGAAGCCCCCTGAACGATGTGAACGCACGGGCGGCTTTCCTGGGCATGAGCATGGACACGGAGCGGGCGGATCTGACCCAGGCGGTGCTGGAGGGCGTGGCCTTTGCCATTCGGGATTCCTTCGAGGTGGCCAAGGACCTGGGCCTGGATATTCAAAAGAGCACCATCTGCGGCGGCGGTGCCAAGAGCCCCCTGTGGAAGACCATTCTGGCAAACGTGCTGAACATCGAGCTGGACAGTCCCGCCTCCGAGCAGGGACCCGGCATGGGCGGCGCTATGCTGGCCATGGTGGCCTGCGGTGCTTACAAGACCGTGGCGGAGGCCTGCGGGGCTCTGGTGCGGATCGACGGACGGGTGGAGCCCGATCCGGAGCTGGTCCGGCGGTATGAGGATCGGTACGCCGCCTTCCGCAGGATCTATCCCGCCTGCAAGGAGTTGTTCCCGGCCCTGAGCCTTTGAAATGCGAAAAGGAGAGAATCAACATGAAAATGATTCCGGTTACTGACCCGTCCTTCCGGGAATACGGTCAGATCTTAACGGGTTATGATGTAGAGCCCCTTCTGAAGGAGCTGGAGAGGGTGACGCCCCAGAGCACTACGGGCACGGACTATGTTCCCTGTCAGAAGGAGTTCATGGACCTGCCCCTGGCCAAAGAGATCTCCGACAATGCCTTCGGCGGCATGCCCATCGAGATCGGCTGGTGCAACGGCTATAACACCATGCTCAACGCCCTGGAGTATCACCGGGACAGCGAGCTGAACGTAGGCACTCAGGACTTTGTCCTGCTGCTGGCCCGCCGGGCCGACATTGAGGACGGGGTCCTGGATACGGGGAAGATCAAGGCCTTCCTGTGCCCGGCGGGGACCTTTATCGAGGTCTATGCCACCACACTGCACTATGCCCCCTGCAGCGCCAGGGCCGGTCAGGGGTTCCGGGTGGCGGTGGTGCTGCCGGAGGGGACCAACCTGGACCGCCCCGCCATCTCCGTGAAGAACCCTGAGGACGAGCTCCTCTGGGCCAAGAACAAGTGGCTGCTGGCCCACGCCGAAAGCGGCGAGGCCGCCATGGGCGCCAAGGTGGCTCTGAAGGGTGTCAATATTAACATTTCCGATTCCTGGAAAGAAGGGTAACAATTATGATGCAGAATATTCCTGATGTAAAGCTTGGCATGATCGCCGTATCCCGGGACTGCTTCCCCATTACCCTGTCCGCCACCCGGCGGGACGCCATTGCGGCGGCCTATGGGCAGGATCTATACTGCTGCAAGATCACGGTAGAAAATGAGCTGGACGCCGAAAAGGCCCTGGCGGACGTAAAGGCGGCGGGCTGCAACGCCCTGGTGGTGTTCCTGGGCAACTTCGGCCCCGAGACCCCAGAGACCCTGCTGGCCCAGAAGTTCCATGGCCCTGTTATGTACGTGGCCGCCGCCGAGGGCGACGGAGACATGATCAACGGCCGGGGCGACGCCTTCTGCGGCGTGCTGAACTGCTCCTATAACCTGGGTATGCGCCACGTCAACGCCTATCTGCCGGAGTACCCCGTGGGCACCGCCCAGGAGTGCGCCGACATGATCCGGCAGTTCGTACCCATTGCCCGGGCGGTCATCGGCGTTCAGAATCTGAAGATCATCACCTTCGGCCCCCGGCCTCAGGACTTCTTTGCCTGCAACGCTCCTATTAAGGGCCTGTATGAGCTGGGCGTAGAGGTGGAGGAGAACTCCGAGCTGGATCTTCTGGTTTCCTACAAGGCCCACGCCGGCGACAGCCGGATCGAGGCCGTGTGCCAGGATATGGCCCAGGAGCTCGGCATGTCCGGCAACCAGTATCCGGAGCTGCTGCCCCGGATGGCCCAGTTCGAGCTGACCCTCCTGGATTGGGCGGAGACCCACAAGGGCGCCCGGAAGTATGTGGCCTTCGCCGACAAGTGCTGGCCCGCCTTCCCCGAGCAGTTCGGCTTTGAGCCCTGCTATGTGAATTCCCGCCTGGCCTCCCGGGGCATCCCCGTGGGCTGCGAGGTGGACATTTACGGCGCCCTCAGCGAGTACATCGGCACCTGCATCACCGGTGACGCCGTGACCCTGCTGGATATCAACAACTCCGTGCCTAAGTACATTTACGACGAGGACATCGCCGGAAAGTTCGATTATAAGCTCACCGATACCTTCATGGGCTTCCACTGCGGCAACACCCCCGCCTGTAAGATGTGCGCGGATCGGGCCGTGAAGTACCAGCTGATCCAGAACCGGCTTTTGGAGAACGGCGGCACGCCGGACTTCACCAGAGGCACTCTGGAGGGCGACATTGCCGCCTCGCCCGTGACCTTCTACCGGCTCCAGTGCGACAGCAACGGCGATCTGCGGGCCTATGTTGCCCAGGGCGAGGTCCTGCCGGTGGCCACCCGGTCCTTCGGTGGCATCGGTATCTTCGCCATTCCCGAAATGGGCCGCTTCTACCGCCATGTGCTGATTCAGAAGCGATACCCCCACCACGGCGCTGTGGCCTTTGCCCACTGCGGCCGGGAGATCTTCGAGGTCCTCAAGTATCTGGGCGTGAAGGACATTGCCTACAACCAGCCCAAGTCCCTGCCCTACGCTACGGAGAATCCCTTCCTGTAATCTCGTTTGTTTCACTCCATTTTTTATCTTTCCGTTCCCATCCAATGTCTGAGGGCCGCCGGTCTCCCGGCGGCCCTCAGACGTCCGGAGACCGCCGGACCGCTAAAATATCCTTCGTCATCGGGCCCTCCGACAGTGGCAAGAGTTCCATTCCCCGGTTCTGGAACGCATGGGAACAACATCAGGTTGGGCCGCCCGGCCTTTGCGGGCGGCAAAAGGAAACCGTGGATTGGAAGCAGTAAGGGCCGAAATCCCTCTTGAAAAGCGGGGGAAACTCTGCTATACTGGACCCAGAAAAAGGAATATAGGATCGTGCGGCCTGCTTTGGGGAACCGGGGCGGGCGGAATGGGGTGAAAAGCCCCGCGAGTGGGTCACTGTGATGCCGGAGCTGCCGGATAAGTCAGACACGTCGGCCGCCGATTCGGCACCTGCCGTCACCGGGACCGCCGCTCTGTTTTAGGGATATGTGGGCCTGTACCGCCGGGGCGGTGCAGGCCCATTTTTTTGGGACCCCGGGGTCCCATGCTTTGCACCGCAAAGCATGACAGAGCTGTGAAACCGTATTATCAGGCGAAAGCCTTGTAATAAATAACAATAAGGAGCAAAAACGAAACCATGACAAAACGTATTTTTGCCCTGCTGCTGGCCCTGGTGCTGGTAGTAAGCCTGCTGCCTGTGGGGGCCTCTGCGGCGGCTCCGGCCTCCGGCGGCACGGGCACGGCAGCGGATCCCTATCTCATCACCTCAGCTCAGGATCTTAAGGGTTTCCGGGACCTGGTGAATGCTTCGGCGAACAAAAGCACGTCGGAGCTCTGCGCCAAGTTGACGGATGACATCGACTTGAGTACGGTGGGAAATTGGACTCCCATTGGAGCCTATTCTTCCTATTCAAGTTATGTGGCCTATGGCGGCACATTTGACGGAAACGGCCATACCATCAAGGGCCTTTCCATTGAAACGACTGCGGCATACCAGGCGCTGATCGGCTATGCCAAGGGCTGCACGGTGCTGGATCTGACGGTAGAGGGTACCGTGACCGTGACCGGAACCAGCAGCCCCTACGCCGCGGGCATTATTGGCAGCGGCAGCGATGTGACCCTGGAGCGCTGCACCAACCGGGTCAATGTGACAACCACCAAGAAGGGCTATGCCGGCGGTGTGGCGGCTTGCCTCAGTAAACCCAGCAGCGGCAACAACCGGGTGAACGGCTGCCGGAACGAGGGCAGGATCTCCGGCTGCGGAGACTATGTGGGCGGCATTGTGGCAAATGCCACCGGCGCGACGATCGAGGGCTGCCTCAACACCGGGGAAATCGTGGATAACGGAAAGCCTGGCTCCTACAACTATGGCGTGGGCGGCGTGGCAGGCAGCGTCAGCAGCACGACCCTGGAGCGCTGCGGCAATACGGGTGCTGTGACCAGCACCCTCAAGCGTACCGGCGGTGTGGTCGGCTCCCTGAGCGGTACCATGACGGCCTGCTTCAACTCCGGAAATATTACAGGCATTTATGCGCTGGGCGGCGTAGTCGGCTCTGTGGCAAGCAAGGACAGCGAGATCACGGACTGCTACAACCTGGGTACTGTCACCGGCCAGGCGCCTACGGCGACTTTTTCTGATTCCGGTGCGAAGGGCATTGGCGGTGTGGTGGGGGATCCGTCCTCCGCTTCTGTCACCAATGTCACAGTGGAAAACTGCTACAATGCGGGGGCTGTCACCAATCAGAATACGGATGCCACGGATATTACCATCGGCGGCGTGATCGGGTGCAGCGTCGGAAAGAATTACAAAGGCGAGCCGACGGCCGAGCTGATCACGGCGAAGAACTGCTATTATTTGGCGGCCGAGGGACTGAACGGTGACGGATATAACGGTGCAGCAGCCGGTGTGACGGCCAAGACCGATGACGAATTGAAGGCCTCCGGTATGGCGGCGCTGCTGGGCGTAAGCTATACCGATCAGGCGGGGAACTATCCCATCCTGGGCTGGCAGGATCCTAATGCCAAGTACCCCGTGACCTTTGTGCTGAGTCCCGCAGCTACGGCGCTTACGGTAAGATCCGGAGAGGAAACGGTCCAACCCAGGGAATCCAATCTGTATTCCCTGGGGAACGGGACCTATACCTATGAGGTCTCCGCACCGGAGTATGAGACGGTCACGGGTTCCTTTACGGTGGCCTATTCCGGCGCCACCATCTCGGTGACCCTGGTGGAGAAACGGTATGACGTGGTCTTTACCCTGACGCCCGCCAATGCCACCCTGGTGGTAGATGGTCAGACGCCGTTGGCCGACGGCCGGACGTTCCAGCTGACCAAGTCCGACAATCCCTATACCTATCATGTTTCCGCCTTCGGCTATCAGGCCATGAAAGGCAGCTTCTCCGTCAGCGGGGCAGGGGACAACCAGAACGTGACCCTGACGGCGCTGCCCACCTGGAAGGTCCGTTTCGGCGCCATTACGGCGGCGGATGGCGAGACCATTGCGCCGGTGATCCGGCTGACCAGCACCGACTGGCCCCAGCAGAGGCTGGAGGCCGGGCAGGATGGCAGCTATGAGCTGCCGGATGGCAATTACACCTACACGATCTCCTGCCAGGGCTATAAGACGATCCGGGGCAGCTTTACCGTAGCGGGGGTGGACCTGAATCTGCCCGGCGTGGAGCTGGAGGTCCAGACGGCCTGGGACGGCACCACGCTCACCGAACCCCAGAAGGATGAGGACGGCTACTACCGCATCGGTACGCCGGACGAACTGATGTGGTTCAATCAAAACGCCAAAATGACGGACAATGTGCGGCTGACGGCGGACATTCGGATCAATGAGGACCTGTCCGCCGAGGACTCCAACCTGTTTGGCTGGAAGCCCATCGGCAGCAGCAGCGCGCGATATACCGGCACCTTTGACGGCGGTGGACATACCATTTCCGGACTGTACATTTTTGCCTCCGGCAATACGGACGCGTCCAAATATGTGGGCCTGATAGGCTATGGCGGAACGGGCAGCAAAATCCAAAACCTGACCATTTCCGACAGCCTGATCCATGCGGAAAGCACGGGAAACTACGGAAAATATGTGGGCGCGTTTGCGGGCGAGATCTTTGACCTTGAAAACTGCCACACCACCGATACGGTCCAGGTCTATGGCATGCAGCATGTAGGCGGTCTGGCAGGCTATCTGGACGGCACGGCCTCCCGCTGCTCCAACCGGGCTTCCGTCACCGCAGAGAAGACCTATGTAGGCGGCCTGTTCGGCGATGTGTATTCCCAGTCCAGCACTGCCGTGGTGCAGAGCTATAACGCCGGCGCTGTTACGGGGACCAACCTGGTGGGCGGCCTGGCTGGAACGCTCTATAATGGCGGCACCATGGCGGATGTGTACAATACGGGCTCCGTCACCGCCACCGGCGGGCTCGTTGGCGGCTTTGTCGGAGAGCTGCGTTATGGTTCTCTGAAAAATGCCTATCAGGCCGGAACGGTCTCCGGTACTACCGTTGGCAGCGTGGCCGGACAGCTGGATTTTAGCCGCGGACAGAAAAACCTGGACAATCTTTATGTCCGCAAGGATGGCTATAACGATGTCGGCAATCTGAACAATTGTACCGCCCCGGAGGGGAAGGCCCAGGAAAAGACCGAGGAGGAGCTGAAGGCTCTGGCATCCAGTCTGGGCGACAGCTTTGCGGAGGATACCACCGGCCTCAACGGCGGCTACCCAATCCTTGTGTGGCAGAAGTCCGGCTCCGATGAACCGGAGGACCCGGACGCTCCCGCCAGCGACCCCAGCCAATGGGACGGCAAGACCAAGACCCAACCCACCCAGTCTGATGGCGTGTACCAGATCGGCACGGCAGCGGAGCTGAAGTGGTTTGCCGATGCGGTAAAAGGCGACGCGGCGATCCGGGGCGTTCTTACGGCGAATATCGACCTGAACAACCGAAATTGGACGCCTGTGGCAGGCTTTACCGGCTCTCTGGATGGCAAGGGCTTTGAGATCCGGAATTTCTATTGTAAGAATCTTATGGGAGCGGCGGCTCTATTCCTGGACAACAGCGGCGAGATTCGGGACCTGACCCTGAGCGGCAAGGTGATCGGCGGCGACAATACCGCCATGCTGGTTTCCGCCAATCAGGGAACCATTACCGGTTGCACCATCAAGGGCAGCGTGGCAGGCGGCAACTACACCGCGGGCCTGGCTGCGGTAAATACCGGGGCCATTACCGGCTGTACCAACGAGGCGGGGATTTCCGGTGCCCAATATGTGGGCGGCATCAGCGGCCAGAACAAGGGGACCAAGGACAGCGCCGCCCGGATCGAGTCCTGTGTGAACCTGGGTATGATCCAGGCTTCCGGCTTCATGGCCGGCGGCATTACGGGCGATAATGACGGCTACGGTGAAAGCTTTGACCATGCCACTGTCAAGAACTGCGCTTCCTCCGGCCATGTGGTCAGTACGGCGGCGGTGATGCAGGCCTATGTGGGCGGTATCATTGGCCGGAACAACGGCGTGGGACAGAACCTTTATAATGAAGGCAACGTGGAAGCTGTGGGTGGCTGCGTCAGCGGTACCGTGGGCCGGACCCTGAGCAAGGCCACCTCCGACAATACCTACAACACCGCGGATGTGACCGGCGGCGACTATGAGGACGACGGCTATCCCACCGATGACGCTGTCAGCACGGAAACGGAGCTGGCCCAGGCCAAACGGACCATGGGACAGGTGCTGGACCGGCTGCCCCAGCGGGAGACCATTTCCGGCAGCCTTACCATGGAAGGCAAGGCAGCCGTGGAGGCCACCGTCCGTGCAAATTATACCGGTGAGGAAACCGGACTTGTGTATGTCTGGTACCTCAGCTATGGGGAGGATGACCCGGCGGTCCTGGCGATTTCCGAGGACCCGGAGTATGTGATCCCGCTTAGCATGGCAGGCCGGAAGCTGTACGTCAAGGCGCTGTGCGCCGGAAGATCCGGTGTACTTCAGGCGGAAACGGGCAGGATTCAGGGCCTCACCGGCGTACTGAAGATCCAGGGACCTGCTGTGATCGGCAGGACGCTGAAGGCGGAGTTTACCGCGTCGGATCCTGTGGAGGGCCTCCAGTACCAGTGGTACCGGGACAAGGCGCTGATTTCCGGCGCAAACCAGGCCAGCTATACTGTGACCCAAGAGGATCTGGGCAAGAAGCTGACCCTTCGGGTCACCAGCAGTCAGATCCCCGGCTCCGTGGAGGCGGCCACGGCCGCAGTCATGACACAGGAGACTGCCGGAATGTGGGACCTGTCCCAGTGCCAGGAGCCTGCCTTGGTAGCCGGAATCTATCATATCACCACGGAACAGGAGCTGCATTGGTTCGCCAGTGAAATCAACGGCGGAAACACCGGAATCTCCGGCAAACTCGTCAATGACATCACGCTGACCTCTGAAAACTGGTATCCCATTGGCCGGGGAGACCATGGCTTTGTCGGATCCTTTGACGGAAACGGAAAAACGATCTCCGGGCTGAAGCTGGTCTCGGATCAGAGCGAAACCGGCTTCTTCGGCCTGATTGCCGGCGGCGGGAAGGTCCAGAGCCTGACCGTGTCCGGCACCGTGACCGCTACCGGAGATGTTTCCCAGGCGGGCGGCATTGCCGGTGCCATGGCGGATGAAGAGAAGGCGGCGTCCATTACGGATTGCCATTTCTCCGGCTCCGTGACCGGAAATCTCCAGGTCGGCGGCATTGTCGGCTGTGTGGGCCTCCATAACAGAGTGGAAAAATGCAGCAATACCGCCCGGGTGACCGGTAAGCAGCAGGTCGGCGGCATAGCCGGCGCCAACTCCTATGGCAACCTCTACTACTGCTTCAATACCGGCACCGTAGGCGGTGAGGATGCCAAGTATGTAGGCGGCATTGTGGGCGAAAATCAGAACTATGCGGAACTGGTGGGCTGCTACAACCGGGGCACCGTTACGGGCGCCGACTATGTGGGCGGCGTGGCCGGACAGATCTATGTGGCCTCTATGGCCCTGGGCTGCTATAACACGGCGGAGGTCAGCCTGACCATGCACTCCGGCGGCGCCGTGGGCAGCTTCGGCGGTGATGAGTATATTACCATCAAGACGGGCAGCTTCTTCCAGGGGCCGCTGTCCGAGGGCTATCAGCCCAACGGCGCAAAGGCACGGACTGCGGAGCAAATGACCGGCGGCTCCTTTGCCAAGGAACTGAATCAGGATGCCTATGTCCAGTGTTATCAGGAGGATACGGCGAAGATCAACGACGGCTACCCCGTTCTGACCTGGCAGCGTGCTACGGTGGCCCAGACCGAGGAGCGGATCGTTGCCATCGGTTCTGTGAGCCTGGACAGCGAGAGCCGGATCGCAGCGGCCCGGGCGGCATATGACTCCCTGACGGAGGCGGAAAAGGCACTGGTTTCCAATTACAATGTGCTGACGGATGCGGAGACCCTGTTGGCCCACCTGAAGGATTGCCAGAAGGGAGAGCACGTCTGCAAGTCCTGGACGATCATAGCCCAGTCCGGCTGTGAAACAGAAGGGTCCATGACGGCTGACTGCATTTACTGCGGCGAGGAGCAGACCCAGATTCTTCCTGCCCTGGGCCATGACTGGGACGAGGGCGTGGAGACCAAGGCCGCCACATGCACCGTGGAAGGTGAAATGACCTACACCTGCCGCCGGGAAGGCTGCGGCGCTACCCGGACCGAGGCCATCGCCAAGATCCCCCACACCTATGAGTCCGTGGTCACCAAGCCCACCTGCGAAGGCATCGGCTACACCACCTATACCTGCTCCGCCTGCGGCGACAGCTACGTGGACGACATCGTGGAGGCCCTGGGCCACAGCTATGAGGACGTAGTCACCGCTCCCACCTGCGATAAGATGGGCTATACCACCCACACCTGCAAGACCTGCGGCCTTGCCTATGTGGATACCTTCACCGATGCCCTGGATCACGACTTTGTCAAGACCGTGACCAAGGAGCCCACCTGCACCGAGGAAGGCGAGATGACCTTCACCTGCGCCCATGAGGGCTGCACTGAGACCTACACCCAGCCCATCCCCAAGACGGACCACGACCTGGAGGAGACCAAGGTGGAGGCCACCTGCGAGACCGCCGGTTACACCACCTACTCCTGCAAGAACTGCGATTACACCTACGTGGGCGAGATCGTCCAGCCCCTGGGCCACACTTGGGATGAGGGCCGGACCCTGCTGGCCGCCAACTGCATCCATGAGGGTATGGTGGAATACACCTGCACCGTCTGCGACGACACCAAGATCGAGACCCTGGAGATGACCGACCATGTCTGGGACGAGGGCAAGGTCACCAAGGAGCCCACGGCCTATGCCGAGGGTGAAAAGACCTACACCTGCACCGTCTGCGGCGAGACTCGGACCGAGGCCATCGCCAAGCTGGGCACCTGCGACGGAGGCAAGACCTGCCCCAGTGCCAAATTCACCGACGTGAGCGCTTCCCAGTGGTATCATGAGGCCGTGGACTACGCCGTGGTGAACGGTTTGTTTGCCGGTACCTCCGACACCACCTTTACCCCCAACGGTGAAATGACCCGCGGTATGCTGGTGACGGTGCTGTGGCGTATGGCGGGCAAGCCCGAGGCCAAGGCCGCCGCAGCATTCCGGGATGTGGATGCCGATCAGTACTACGCCGTGGCGGTGGCCTGGGCCAAAGAGAACGGCATTGTGGCCGGTACCTCCGACACCACCTTCAGCCCCAACGCCAAGATCACCCGTGAGCAGATGGCTTCCATCCTGTACCGCTACGCTAAGCTATGCGGCATGGATGTGACCACGACTGCGGATCTGGCCTCCTTCCCGGATGCGGACAAGGTTTCCGCCTACGCCGGGGAGGCTCTGGCCTGGGCTGTGGAGAACGGCCTTGTCAGCGGCACCCTGAGGGGCGGAAAGGCTTACCTGGATCCCACCGGCAACGCCACCCGCGCCCAGGTTGCCTCCATCCTCATGCGCTACGCCAAGACCTTTGCCTAAAAATATCCCGTTTTAAGCGGAGCGGCGCCGCATTAGCGACGCCGCTCCCAAACAGGGCCCCCGCGGACACCGTCTGCGGGGGCCTTTTCTGTGCGCTCGGCCATACCAACGGGATTTGGAAGAAAAATCCAAAATTCATGGCTATGTGTGGAGAGAGGGGTAATATTTTGGAAAAAGCTTGCGGGTTTTGGAGAATTATGCTATGATAGTAATGTACTATATCGCTATGGGACATTATATCCGCCTCGATCCGAATAAAATGCGGAAGGAGGGCTTGACTGTGACGGAAAAAAGCGCAGAGATCTTGTCGGTTCGGCGGGAATACGGCGCCCTTTTTTCGGTGCGTCAGGCTGCGGCCCATACCATTGATCTGAAACCAACAGCCGGAGACAAGGCGCTTTGTGCCTTGCCTTCGGCTGTTTGCGGTTTCCGGCCTGTCCGCGGCCGGAGAAAAAAACGGACGAAACTATTTTGGGAGGAATGAACATGAAGAAGAGGATTTTGAGCGTTCTCTTGGCCCTGTGCCTGGTGCTGTCTCTGGCACCCATGACGGCCCTTGCGGAGGACGCGCCGGGGGTCGCTGTCTGGGACGGCACCGTGGCCACGGCCTTTGCGGGAGGTGCCGGTACCGAAGAGGACCCCTATCAGATCGCCGACGGAGCCCAGCTGGCCTACCTGGCAAGCTCGGTGAATGGCGGCGAGACTTATGAGGGGAAGAGCTTTGTCCTGACGGCGGACATCAACCTGAACGGTCTGCCCTGGACACCCATCGCAAATACCTTTGCCGCCGCCCTGCTGGGCGGCCCGGATTATCGCGTCTTTGCCGGTGATCTGGACGGCCGGGGACATACCGTTTCCAATGTGGCAATCGGGTCCGAGACCGCCCCGCTGGAATCCGATGTATTCGGCTTCTTCGGCGGGACGAAGGGAAAGATCAGTAACCTGAACCTGGACAACGTTTCGATCTACGGCCTGGTAAAAACGACGGACGGTTATGTGATCGGCCTGGCCGGAGGCCTGGCGGGCTCCGTCGGCGGCCCCGTTGAGAACTGCCATGTGTCGAATCTCACCATGAATATGGCCCTGCCGGACACCAACTATGCGGCCGCCTACTGGATCGGCGGCTTTGTGGGCGCCCTGGACGGGGAGCAGGTCATTACCGAGTGCAGCGTCTCCGGCAATATTGAGGAGCAGGCGGGCAAGGGCTCCATCGGCGGCTTCATCGGCGAACTGGGAGTAAAAGCCAAGATCTCCTACAGCAGAGCGGACGTGGCTCTGAATGTAAAGGCGGATGCTTACGGCGGCGCGGATGTCGGCGGCTTTATCGGTAAGGGCAACGGCAACAGCAACGCCGAGACCGTGATCCGGAACTGCTATGCCTCCGGCAAGGTCCAGGGCGGCGCCTATTCGGGCGGCTTCACCGGCAGTATCTGGGGCCTGAACATCAAAAATTGCTATGCCGCCGGAGATGTGACTCAGGCCGCTGCTTCTATGGCCTCCTTTGCAGGCACGGACGGTCCCGCAGGGTATGCCTACGGCTCCATCATCAACTGCTATGCCTCCGGCGAAGTCATTGGGAAGGCCGCCTATCGGTATGCCTTCGCTATGCAGGATGCCGCCAAGCGGAGCGAGATCACAAACTGCTATTTTGCGGATGTGAATTCGGAGATCAAGAATGAAAACGAGTCCGCAGAGGCCAAATCCCCGGATGAAATGAAGACGGGGGCCTTTGCGGCGGCCCTAAACGCCGAAGATGACGGCAACGGCTGGAGCTTTGCGGATGGGAAGGTCCTCTGCGGTGCCGAGCCGGCGGATTACGGTGCCGTAGAGGCGGCCCTGGCGGCTGTTCCCTCCGATCTAACCCCGTATTCCGATGAATCTCTTGCGGCCTTGAATGCGGCCCTGGATGGCGTGATCCGGGGCAAGGCTGTCGTGCATCAGACCCAGGTGGACGCCATGGCAAAGGCCATCAAGGACGCCATCGCAGCCCTTGCTTACAAGTCTGCCGACTACACCCGGGTGGACGAGGCCATTGCCAAGGCCAATGCTTTGACGAAAGAGGACTATGAGGACTTCTCC
>CAKTNP010000019.1 GCA_934589155.1 uncultured Oscillospiraceae bacterium
GAGCAGGTCATCATCAACACCTGGTACGGCGGCGAGATGAAGAAGGGCATGTTCTCCATGATGAACTACTACCTGCCCCTGAAGGGCATCGCCTCCATGCACTGCTCCGCCAACACCGACATGAACGGCGAGAACACCGCCATCTTCTTCGGCCTGTCCGGCACCGGCAAGACCACCCTGTCCACCGATCCCAAGCGTCTGCTGATCGGCGACGACGAGCACGGCTGGGACGACAACGGCGTGTTCAACTTTGAGGGCGGCTGCTATGCCAAGGTTATCAACCTGGATAAGGAATCCGAGCCTGATATCTACAACGCCATCAAGCGGAACGCTTTGCTGGAGAACGTGACCCTGGACGAGAACGGCAAGATCGACTTCGCCGACAAGTCCGTTACCGAGAACACCCGTGTGTCCTACCCCATCGACCACATCCAGAACATCGTTCGGCCCATTTCCTCCGCTCCCGCTGCCAAGAACGTGATCTTCCTGTCCGCCGACGCTTTCGGCGTGCTGCCTCCCGTGTCCATCCTGACCCCGGAGCAGACCAAGTACTACTTCCTGTCCGGCTTCACCGCAAAGCTGGCCGGCACCGAGCGGGGCATCACCGAGCCCACCCCCACCTTCTCCGCTTGCTTCGGCCAGGCATTCCTGGAGCTGCATCCCACCAAGTACGCCGAAGAGCTGGTGAAGAAGATGGAGAAGAGCGGCGCCAAGGCATACCTGGTGAACACCGGCTGGAACGGCACCGGCAAGCGTATCTCCATTAAGGATACCCGCGGCATCATCGACGCCATCCTCAGCGGCGCCATCCTGACCGCTCCCACCAAGAAGATCCCCCACTTCGACTTCGAGGTTCCCACCGAGCTGCCCGGCGTGGACTCCGGCATCCTGGATCCTCGGGACACCTACGCCGACGCTTCCCAGTGGGAAGAGAAGGCCAAGGACCTGGCTTCCCGGTTCGTGAAGAACTTCGTGAAGTACGAGGGCAACGAGGCCGGCAAGGCTCTGGTGGCCGCTGGCCCCAAGGCTTGATTGCAGCCTGACCATTTATAACGCAAAGGCGCCCGGCGAAAGCCGGGCGCTTTTTTGCATCCGAGAGAAAAGATCCCGCAGGCTCTCAGAAAATGGGATGGCCCAGGGAGAACGAAAAAGGAGACGGCACGTTGTGCCGTCTCCTTTTTGAATCGGGTGGGATTATTTCTTGCCCTTCTTGGCGGCGTCCAGAATGGTCTGGAGCTCCTCCAGGGTGTCCTTGCCGGGCTTGAACTCCTTCAGCAGAGCCTCAAAGAGCTTGGGCAGTTCCGGCTTCTGCTTGGTGTTGGAAGCGGCGGCCAGAGCATGGTACTGCTCGCAGGTAATGGCGGCGGCATAGGTCCGGCCAATGGCTTTTCCGTTCTTTACAAAGCCGGCTTCGCAGATGGCACCCTTCCGCAGCAGGCTGTTCAACAGGACGTGAATGGAGCTTTCCTTCCAGGTGCGGTCCACGGACTCGGTAATGAGTTCGGCACGGGACAACGGCTTTTCCGCCTTCCACAGCACGTCCATAACTTCAATTTCATTCTTCGTCAGATTCATATCTAATGCCCCCTTTTTATGATGAAGAAATTATATCGTAAATCATTCTTGAAAGTCAAGAGGGAAATGTATCAAATTTCTTCTATTTATCGAATTTGAAAATTTTTCGTGTTCAAAAAATGAAGAAATTGTAGAATATTTGTGAAAAATTAGAGAAGAACACCGATAAGTCAACAGCAATGCAACATGAGGACAGGTAAATTTTCCAATAAATGGATTAGCATGTGGAAGTTTCTTGCATACTATGGAGGCAGGAGCGTGATGCAAATGGACTCTTTGACGCGCCTTGCCCTGTCCCGGGCGGGTGTTTCTTCCATAGAAGCCTTTCAGGAGCAGGCGGGATTGCCGGTGACGAGAGCTCTGGACGCCGAGACCCAGGCGGCGCTGGAGCCCTGGCTTTTGGGCTATGACCGGGTGGAGATCCGGGAGCGTGACACGATTTACGGCCTGACCCGACGATATGATACCCGGGAAGTGGCCATTCTGGCGGCCAACCCCGGAGTGGATCCCCGGGAGCTGCGGCCGGGCCAGGTATTGACGGTGCCCTTTTCCTTTGATGTGGTGCCTACGGATGTGCCCATGACCTCTCGGCTGTGCGGCCTGTGCATTTGGGGCCTGACCGCCCGGTATCCGGCCCTGTGCCGCCGGACTCTGCTGACTACCACGGCGGGGGGACGGCCGGTGGAGGCGCTGATCCTGGGTTCCGGGCCTCGGACCGTGCTGTATAACGCCGCCCTTCATGCCAACGAGTGGATCACCACGCCGGTACTCCTGAAGTTTGCGGAGGAGCTGGCCCGGGCAGGGGCCCTTGGCGGGGCGGTGTTTGGCATACCGGCGGAGGAACTGCTGGAAAGGGCCACGGTCCACCTGGTGCCCATGGTGAACCCAGACGGAGTGGACCTGGTAACGGGGGCCATTGGCCCCGGGGAGGCGGAGTATGAGAGGGCCCAGACCCTGGCGGCCCGGTATCCCACGATCCCCTTTCCGGAGGGGTGGAAGGCCAATCTTCTGGGGGTGGATCTGAATCTCAACTACCCCGCCGGGTGGGAAAACGCCCGGGAGATCAAGTTCAGCCAGGGCTATACCCGGCCGGGACCCAGGGACTATGTGGGGCAGGCGCCGCTGGACCAGCGGGAGTCGGCGGCCATGGCCCGATACACCCGGCTCCTGGAGCCTCGGCTGACCCTGGCCTATCACAGCCAGGGAGAGGTGATTTATTGGAAGTATCTGGACATGGAGCCGCCGGGAGCCCGAGCCATTGGGGAGCGGTTCGCGGAGGTCAGCGGCTATGCCCTGGACGACACGCCCTATGCCTCCGGCTTTGCGGGGTATAAGGACTGGTTTATTCTGCGCTGGAACCGGCCCGGTTATACGGTGGAGGTGGGTAGCGGGGCAAATCCGCTGCCCCTGAGCCAGTTTGATGAAATTTATGAGGCGAATCTGGGGATCCTGACGCTGGGGATGGTATTATAGAGCGCGGACGTATTCACAGCGGCCAATGAAAACCTGGGGCATTCTCCGGGAAAATCACCCGGACAGACAAAGCTCCCAGGCGCATTCTGCGCCTGGGAGCTTTGCTATGGCTCTGTTACAGCGTGGCTGCCAGGACGGCCTTGATGGTGTGCATCCGGTTTTCCGCTTCGTCAAAGACGACGGACCGGGGACCGGAGAATACGGCGTTGGAGACTTCCATATAGCTTCTGCCGAATTTCTCGCCCATTTCTTTGCCGATCTTGGTTTTGAGATCGTGGAAGGCGGGGAGGCAGTGCATAAATACGGCCTGGGGTCCGGCGGCCTCCATCAGTTCTTCCGTGACCGCGTAGGGGGCCAGGGCGGCAATCCGCTCCGCCCAGACCTCCGCGGGCTCTCCCATGGACACCCATACGTCGGTGCAGAGAACCTGGGCCCCCTGGACGGCGGCCTCAGGATCCTGGGAAAACTCCAGGACCGCACCGGTCTTTTCCGCAATGGCTTGGCATTGGGCCACCAGCTTGGGGTCCGGCAGGAATTCTTTCGGAGCGCAGGCCACGAAATGCATGCCCATTTTGGCGCAGCCGATCATGAGGGAGTTGCCCATATTATACCGGGCATCCCCCAGATACACCAGTTTGATCCCGGAAAGGGTGCCGAAGTGCTCCCGGATGGTCAGAAGGTCCGCCAGGATCTGGGTGGGGTGGAACTCGTTGGTCAGACCGTTCCACACGGGGACCCCGGCGTATTTCGCCAGCTCCTCCACGACCTCCTGACCGTAGCCCCGGTATTCGATGCCGTCATAGATCCGGCCCAGGACCTGGGCCGTGTCAGCGATGGACTCCTTTTTGCCGATCTGGGAGCCCGAGGGGTCCAGATAGGTGGCGTGCATTCCCAAGTCAAAGGCCG
Source organism: uncultured Oscillospiraceae bacterium (assembly GCA_934589155.1). Classification (GTDB taxonomy): domain Bacteria; phylum Bacillota; class Clostridia; order Oscillospirales; family Oscillospiraceae; genus Faecousia. The sequence goes on from CAKTNP010000019.1 coordinate 3,955, forward strand.
CCGTTTCAAAGCTGCACCGGGTCCGGGTGCTGGTTTTTTCAAAAATCAGGGCGATGTTTTTGCCCTCGCAGAGCTTGTGGGGGATCCCCGCTTTTTTCTTGGCCTTCAGGTCGGCGGCCAGGTCCAGAAGCCCTGCGATCTCTTCCGGGGTGAAGTCCAATAGGGTCAAAAAGCTCTTTCCTTTGAGGTCCATGGTCGTTCCGCCTCCAATCGGGTTTTTACATACTGAATTTGTGCCGCCACGGAATCCGGGGAGGCTCCGCCGAAGCTGGTCCGGCGCTTCATGCAGCGGTCAAGGTCAATGGCGTCGAACAGATCCTCGTCGAACAGGGGCGAGAAGGCCTGGTATTCGGAAAGGGACAGGGTTTCCAAGATCTTCCCCTCCGCCATGCATTTGCCAACAATGCCTCCCACCAGCTTGTAGGCGGTGCGGAAGGGCAGACCCTTGCCCACCAGGTAGTCCGCCAAGTCCGTGGCGTTGATGAAGCCCTTCTGGGCCGCCAAACGCATGGTTTCGGGCAGGGTCTTCATAGTGCGGATCATGGGTGCGAAGACCCCCAGGCACTGCATCACCGTGTCCACGGAGTCGAAAATGGCTTCCTTGTCCTCCTGCATGTCCTTGTTATAGGCCAGGGGCAGACCCTTGAGCATGGTCAGGGTGCCCATGAGATTGCCGTAGACCCGGCCGGTCTTGCCCCGGCACAGCTCTGCCATGTCCGGATTCTTCTTCTGGGGCATGATGGAGGAGCCGGTGGTGAAGCTGTCGGACAGCTCCACAAAGTGAAATTCCCAACTGGTCCAGAGGATCACCTCCTCGGAGAACCGGGACAGGTGCATCATGACGATGGCCAGGGCGCTTTGCAGTTCCACGCAGAAGTCCCGGTCGGACACGGCGTCGATGGAGTTCCGGGCCACGTCGGAAAAGCCCAGCTTCTCCGCCTCCAGGAACCGGTCCGTGTCATAGGTGGTGCCCGCCAGGGCGCAGGCCCCGATGGGGCTCACGTTCATCCGCCGGACGGCGTCCGACAGCCGGGAAAGGTCCCGGAGGAACATCATGGCGTAGGCCATGAGCTGGTGGCCGAAGGAAATGGGCTGGGCCCGCTGCAGATGGGTGTAGCCCGGGGCGATGACGTCGCGGTTTTCCTCCGCCTGTTGGCAGACGGCCAGGATCAGGTCCTTCAAAAGACCCTTTATCTCGGTGGCCTCCTGCCGCAGGTACAGCCGCAGGTCCAGGGCCACCTGGTCGTTCCGGCTCCGGGCGGTGTGGAGCTTCCGGCCGGGGTCGCCGATCCGGGCGGTGAGTTCCCCCTCCACAAAGGAGTGGATGTCCTCGGCCCCGGCGTCAAATTGTAGGGTCCCCTGGTCCAGGTCCTGCAGGATACCCTCCAGACCGGAGAGAATAGCCTCACACTCCGATTCGGAAATGATATGCCGGGCCGACAGCATGGCGACGTGGGCCATGGAGCCCTGGATGTCCTGGCGGTACATCCGGCAGTCGAAGGGCAGGGAGGTATTGAAGTCGTCTGCCAGGGCGTTCAGTTCGCTGGCCGCCCGTCCGGCCCAGAGCTTTTCCATGGGGACCCGTCCTTTCCAAAGGGGGCGGGACAACCGTCCCGACCGGTGTGTTATTTCTGCTGGTTCTTGGCCTTGACCTGGGCCTGGACTTTAATGGGCAGGCCATAGAGGCTGATGAATCCGGCGGCGTCGGCCTGGTTGTACACATGGTCCTCGCCGAAGGTGGCGATCTCCTCGCTGTACAGGCTCCAATCGCTCCAGACCCCGGCCTTGATGATGTTGCCTTTGTAGAGCTTCAGCTTCACTTTGCCTGTCACATGTTCCTGGGTCTTGTCCACAAAGGCCGACAGGGCTTCCCGCAGGGGTGTGTACCACTGGCCGTTGTATACAAGGTCCGCGAAGCATACGGATAGCTCCTGCTTCTTGTGGGCGGTCATTTTGTCCAGGCACAGGGTCTCCAGATAGTTGTGGGCGAAGTACAAGATCTCGCCGCCGGGGGTCTCGTACACGCCCCGGCACTTCATGCCCACCAGACGGTTTTCTACGATGTCCAACAGGCCGATGCCGTTGGCTCCGCCAAGTTCATTGAGTTTCAGGACGATGTCCTTGGCGCTCATTTTCTCGCCGTTCAGGGCCACGGGGACGCCCTGGTCAAAGTCCAGGGTGATGTAGGTGGGCTCGTCGGGGGCGTCAATGGGGCTGACGCCCATTTCCAGAAAGCCCGGCTTCTCATACTGGGGCTCATTGCCCGTGTCCTCCAGGTCCAGGCCCTCATGGCTCAGATGCCACAGGTTCTTGTCCTTGGAGTAGTTGGTCTTCCGGTTGATCTTCAGGGGCACGTTGTGGGCCTCGGCGTAGTCGATCTCCTCCTCCCGGGACTGGATGGACCACTCCCGCCAGGGGGCGATGATGGGCATATCCGGGGCGAAGGCCTTGATGGCCAGCTCAAAGCGGACCTGATCGTTGCCCTTGCCGGTGCAGCCGTGGCAGATGGCGTCGGCCCCCTCGGCAATGGCGATCTCCGCCAGGCGTTTGGCGATGATGGGACGGGCCATGGAGGTGCCCAGCAGGTACTCTTCATACTTGGCCCCGGCCTTGACGCAGGGGATCACCACATCGTCCACGAACTCGTCGGTGAGATCCTCCACATAGAGCTTGGAGGCACCGGTTTTCAGAGCCTTTTCTTCCAAGCCTTCCAGCTCGTCGGCCTGGCCCACGTTGCCGGAGACGGCGATGACCTCGCAGTTGTTGTAGTTTTCCTTCAGCCAGGGGATGATGATGGAGGTATCCAGACCGCCGGAATAGGCCAGGACCACTTTTTTGATGTTCTGCTTCTCCATGATGAAAGCCTCCCATGCTCTCTTGAATTTTTATACACGAATTATAGCGCAAGATGCATAATATTTCAAGAGGCTTAAGCAATATTTGGATATACTTACACTATACGCAAGAGATATACGATGATAATGCGCATAATATACAACAAATAGGCGGAGCACATACACAATATACGCATAAAAATACCGTCGGAGGAGTTCCTCCGGCGGTATTTGCCGCTATTATTTAGGGTCTGTGCCCGGGGCAGTGGTCGGGGAAACCGTCGCCGTCCAGGTCGTCATCGTCAAAATCCCCCGGCTCCATGTGGGGCCGGTCGCAGTGGGCGTCCAGCATTTCGTCCAGCCGGACCTTTCGGCGGATCTTCATCTGCTCTACGGTGGTGTGGAGCAGTTCTTTGGTCTGGACCGGGTGCTTGATGTTTTTCAGCACCATGACGGGGTTGGTCTTGTCCGATGACTGGATGGTGATGGTGCCTACGCCGCAGATTCGCTGCCACAGGGTCCGCTTCATGCTGATGTCCCGGATCCGGTAGAGCACCGTTTCCTCGTCCTTGATGTTCAAAAAGCCGGTGGAGAAGAACAGGCGGTCGTCTGACAGCGCGTAGCGGGTGAAGCTCAGGGGCAGGCCCATGTGCCGGACACGATCCTTCCAGATATACTGTTTTTCCTTGAATCCCATGGCAGGTCCTCCGTTCGTTTTTCTTTATTGTACAAAAGGCCCGGGGCCCCGTCAAGGGCAAATCCCGGGCTTATAGGGCCGTTTCCTCAAAAATTTTGCCGTCAAATCGGGATACAGAGGAAAAGCCTGTTTCTCGGGCCAATCGGACCGCCAGGTCCAGACCGAAGCCCACGGTGTCCGCCTGATGGCTGTCGGCGCCCAGGGTGAGCCGGCCGCCGTGATCGTGAAGATAGCGGAGCAGGGCCTCGTGGGGGTAGGGGGTCCTGCGCCAGCCCCGGGAAATGGCCCCGGTGTTGATCTCGAAGATCATGCCCGCCGAAAGGAGCCGGTCCATGGCGGCATAGGCCGCTTCTAAATACCGGGGGTGCAGGGGGTCAAAGAGGGGATCTTTGTCCAGGAACTTGGTAATGAGGTCAAAGTGGCCCACGATCCTGGCGGCGGTCCGATCCGGGAGTGTGGCCACGGCCCGATAATAATCCTCCGCCATGGCGTAGGGGTCCCCATCATAGAGATCCTTCACCCCCTGGCGCAGCTGTTGGGGGGACAGGTCGATGGGACAGAAAATGTCGCCCTTTTTGAGAAAATGCACGGAGCCGATGGCGTATTCAAATTCAGAACCGTCGCCGGGGCTGTATAGGTCCTGCTCCACGCCGCAGAATATCTCCAGGGTCCCGGCAAAACGCCGGCGGACCTCCTCCACCGCCCGGCGGTAGGGGGTGGGGTCCGGGGCCATGGTGCCCTGGGGATCCAGGGGGGAGTAGCTGTGGCCGGAGAAGCCCAAGGTGGTGAGACCCTGCCGGAGGGCGGCCTCCGCCATTTCCATGGGGCTGTTTTTTCCGTCGCAGAAGGTGGTGTGGGTGTGATAGCTGAAGCGGCACATTATCTCCGGCCCTCCAGAAGCCGGCAATAGGCACCGATGTCGAAGGGCTCCAGGGGAGCGTCCTTCCGCAGGTACAGGGGATGGTGGGGATGGCCTTTTTTGGAGATGGGCCCGGCGGAGAACCAGCGGGCCCCCCGCTTTTCCCCAATGGCGATCATGTCCCGGAGGCAGTCCAGAAGATAGCCTCGCTTTTCAATAATGGCCCCCCAGGCCGCCCAGACGGCGGGAGATTCCGACAGGGACAGAACATAGTCAAAGGCCGCCATGTTCTCCCGGTGGAGCAGGGGATTGCAGGTCCGCTCCATGGCGTCCGGGTCCGTGGCCCGCTGGGCGTAGACGTTGAACATGATAAAGCTGTCGTAGCCTCCCGCCAGGGCAATGCGCTGAACGGATTTCAGGGTGTTGTCCAGGTTGTCCGGCGCCGCCGTGGAGGGGTTGATGCCGATGCAGATCAGGGGCTTCTGCCCCTGGGTGCCTAAAATGTACCGGTATTCGCTGTAAAAATTGGGAACGTACAGCCACCGGCCCACGTCATAGTCCGGCGTGGGCTGCATGGAGCGCTCCAGAGCCTGGGCAAAGGGCAGCAGCTCCAGCTCCGCCGTGGCTCCCTTGGGAATGTGGGCCATGGCTTACTCCTTCTCCGAGGGCTCCACGGTGTAGGAGGTGCCCTTTTTGTCCCCGGCTTCCGACATGTGATATTCCGTTACGTTTTTGGCCTGCTCCGCCGCCTCCGGGTCGTGGGGCGGGAACCAGCAGGAGTTGGCGGGGTCATACCAGGGGCAGTCCTCCGCCGTGACTCCCTTTTCCCGGCACCAGCCGGCGAAGGCCGCATCCATGAAGTCGTAGACCCCTTCCATATTGGCGTAAAGGTCCGTGTCCCGGCCGTCGTCAAAGAACAGCTCGATGCAGATGCCGCCCCGGGTCATGAGGAGCTGCTGTTCCGTGATCTGGCCGAAGGTATAGGTTTTGGATTTTTTGCCGAAGGCGGCGTAGAGAAAGCTGTCCTTGTCATAGTACACGCCGAAGGTGGCGTAGTACACCAGAAGCCCGATGCCCATGAGCAGCAGGATCCCGGCGATTACCAGATAGAAGGCGGTTTTCTCCCCGGCACCGATGGAGGTGGCCCCCAGCAAAATGCCGAAGAAGGTCACCAAGATTCCGGCGATGATATAGCGGCGGGACAGGCGGACGCTCTTGCCGGTTTTTTGCTGGGGGGCCCGGCGGAAGAGCTTGGGGAAGACCTTGTCCACGGCGTAGCACAGGGCGAAGGTGCCTACAATGACGAGAATTACAAGCATAGTTTGTCTCCTTATTTGACCGGGGCCCAGAGCACCAGGTCCACGGGAATGTCATATTCGTCGGTGTCCAGATGGGGATACATCTGAAAATCATAGCACAGGGCCACGGTGGGATGGGGCTCCCAGGCTAAGAATTTGTCGTAAAAGCCGCCGCCGTAGCCGCAGCGGTGCCCCTGAGGATCAAAGGCCAGGCCCGGCATGAGCATGAGGGCCCCGGGATCCTCCGCCAGGGGGCCGTCGGCCACAGGCTCCGGGATCCCGTAGGCCCCGGGGGCAATGGCGGAAAGGTCGTCCAGCCAGATGAATTTCATTTCATCTCCGTAGACCTTGGGTACCGCCACCCGCTTGCCGTCCTTTTGGGCGGCGGCCAGAATGGGCAGGGTCCGGACCTCCTGGTTATAGGACAGGTAGCCGTAAATACTCTTGGCGTTTTGATAGCAGGCTTCGGCCCGGAGCAGCGCGCCCAGGGCCCGGCTGGCCGAATCGATCTGGGCCTGGGTCAGGGCCCGCTTTTGGGCCCGGATCTCGGCCCGCAGGGCTTTTTTATCCATAGACTGCCTCCTGAAAAGCTGACATCACAAATTTATGGTCATTTCGCGGCCTTCCGCTTTTTCCAGATGCCCCACATCCGGGTCAGGGAGGACACCAGCAGCACCCCCACCGCCAGGCTTCCGGCGGTCTCGGCGGCGTAGAGCATGTGGGAGGAAAAAGCGCTCATGTTTCCCGCCAGGCCCGCGCTGAGGCCGTAGTAGAGGTAGGCCCCGGGGAACAGGGGGAATAGGGAGATCACAAGATAGCTTGTGGCGGGATATTTCCGGATCCGGGCCATGGCCTCGGCGTAGGCGGAAATGGCCACAGCGGCCAAAAGATAGGCCCCGCTGTCGGGAAAGCCGATGGCTGCGGCCCCCAGATAGGCTCCCCAGCCCAGGGCGCTGCCCAGGGTGCACAGCAGCATGCCCCACAGACCGTGGATGTTAAAGAGAATGCAGAAGCCCAGGCAGGACACCAGGGCGATGAGACACTGCATGGGGGCGGAGTACACCCGGGCCAGGCCCCCGTCGGGAACGAAGTCCCAGAGCATCTGCCCCAGCCCTAAGGCGAAGCCTGTGCCGATGGCGATGGCGGCGGAGATAATGAACACCTGGACGATCCGGTTCACGCCGGACATGGTGTCGCCGTAGATAATGTCCCGCATGCTGTTGGTAAAGAGAAAGCCGGGGACCAGCATGGTCAGGGGGCCGATGATGGCGGCGTCCATGTTCCGCACCAGCCCCGCCAGGGCCAGACCGTAGCCGCAGGCCGCCACCAGAAAGGCGTCCAGCACGGTCTTGAAAAATTCGTTGGTGTGGAGGGCGTCCATGGCATAGCTGCACAGGCCGCAGAGAATGCCTCCCAGGGCCGCCGCCAGGGCGTCGGGGAAGGAGCCCTTAAAGAACAGGGCGAAGCCCGCCGAGGCCAAGGCACAGCCCAGAAGATACTGCCACAGGGCGTATTGCCGGGAGCGGGCCCTGGCGGCGTCCAGCAGGGCCGCGGCCTGGGCCAGGGAGGGCCGCTCTGCGCAGATGCGCCGAGAGGCGCCGCTGTACTGCTCCAAAAGGTCCAGGTCAGTGCCATGGCGGTCCACCCGGCGCATCCGGGTCAGGTTGGCTCCGTCGTCGGTTTGGAGGCTGACGATAAGACAGTTGGGGATGGAGTAGGCCTCTCCCTGCACGCCGTAGGCCGCCAAGAGCCGGGTGACGGATTCCTCCACCCGGTAGGTCTCCGCCCCGGTGAGTTGGAGCCGGCAGCCCAGGTCAATGGCCAGATCCAATAGCTGATTGTGATCCATGGATCACGTTCCTTTCCTGGGGCAAGGAGCCCCGTTTCTTCCAGGAAAGTATAACATTCACGGGGGCAAAAGGCAAGGCTTTGGCCATGGAAATGCCCCGAAGGCAGCCAGATCGCAATGGCCGTCTTCGGGGCGGGAAAAGGGGAACCGAAGTTCCGTGCCCCCAATGGGGCGAAAGGGCGGACCCTCTTTAAAAGAGGAGGAAAGGGGAAAGGGAAAAGGAGGCTCCGCCCGGGAAAGAATCAAAGCATATTGGTGTAGCCCATGAGGAACCGGTCCACCTCTTTGGCGGCGGCCCGGCCCTCGGTAATGCCCCAGACCACCAGGGACTGGCCCCGGTGCATGTCCCCGGCGGCAAAGACCTTGGGGACGTTTGTGGCATAGCTGTCCGGCTCCGTTTTTACGTTGGTCCGGGGGTTCAGCTCCACCCCGTAGGCCTCCGCCACGGGAGTTTCACAGCCCAGAAAGCCTGCGGCAATAAGCAGCAGGTCGCAGTCCCGGGTCTCCTCGGTGCCGGGGATCTCACGCATGGCGGTGCGGCCCGTGGCCGGGTCTTTCTCCGGCCGGAGCTTCACGGTGCGGATGGCCCGGAGGGCGCCCTTGTCGTCTTTCAGGAATTCCTTCACCGTGGTCTCATAGATCCGGGGATCCCGGCCGAAGACGGCGATGGCCTCTTCCTGGCCGTAGTCCGTTTTGCAGACCCGGGGCCACTGGGGCCAGGGGTTGGACTCCGTGCGGGCATCCGGCAGCTTGGGCATCATTTCGATCTGGCATACGGAGGCACAGCCGTGGCGGATGCAGGTACCCACACAGTCGTTGCCCGTGTCGCCGCCGCCTACGATGACCACGTTTTTGCCCTTGGCGGAAATGTAGGTGCCGTCTGTGAGGCCGTTATCCAGAAGAGCCTTGGTGGTGGACCGGAGAAAGTCCACGGCAAAGTAGATGCCCTGGGCGTCCCGGCCCGGCAGCTTCAGATCCCGGGGGTTCTTGGCGCCGCAGCACAACACCACGGCGTCGAAGTCCTTGAGGATCTTCCGGGCGGTTCTCTTATCCCCGGCGTCCACGCCGGTACGGAACCGGACCCCCTCCTGTTCCATGAGGGCCACCCGCCGCAGGACCACGGATTTGTCCAGCTTCATGTTGGGAATGCCGTACATGAGAAGGCCCCCGGGCCGGTCCTCCCGCTCAAAGACCGTGACGTTGTGGCCCCGGCGGTTCAGCTGGTCCGCCGCCGCCAGGCCTGAGGGGCCCGAGCCGATGACGGCCACCTGCTTGTCGGACCGGACCTTGGGGGGCTGGGGGACCATGAGGCCCTGGGCCCAGCCGTACTCCGACAGGGTGTATTCGTTTTCTTTAATGGTCACGGGGCTGTCGTTCAGGCCGCAGGTGCAGGCGGCCTCGCACAGGGCGGGACAGACCCGGCCCGTAAACTCCGGGAAATTGTTGGTTTTCCGCAGTCGGTCCAGAGCGTGGGACCAGTTGCCCCGGTAAACTTCATCGTTCCACTCCGGAATCAGATTGTGGAGCGGGCAGCCGGAGACCATGCCGCCCAGGGCCATGCCGCTCTGGCAGAAGGGCACGCCGCAGTTCATGCACCGGGCGCCCTGCTCCCGCCGGGCTCCGTGGTCCAGGGGCGTGTGAAATTCCGAAAAGTTTTGGATCCGTTCCAGAGGCGGGACCGCAGGGTTCTGCTCCCGGTCGAATTCCAGAAATCCAGTAGGCTTTCCCATGATCCATCCCTCCTTCAGGATTTTTGATTGATGTAGAATGCTTCCATTTCCGCCTGGTCCCGGCTGAGACCCTTCTCCTCCAGACCGGCGATGGTGGACAACATTTTGCTGTAATCGTTGGGAATGATCTTCTTGAAATAGGGCACGTAGCTGTCAAAGGCGTCGAGGATCCTGCGGCCCAGGGGGGAATCTGTGGCGGCTACGTGGGCCTCGATCAGGGACCGCAGCTCCGCAATGTCGTGCTTTTCCGTCAGGGTGCACATGGTGACCATCTTTTTGTTCAGCCGCATGTAGAAATCGTGGTGCTCGTCCAGCACATAGGCGATGCCGCCGCTCATACCGGCGGCGAAGTTCTTGCCGGTTTTGCCCAGAATGGCCACCCGGCCTCCCGTCATGTACTCGCAGCCGTGGTCGCCGCAGCCCTCTGCCACGGCCCAGGCCCCGGAGTTCCGAACGCAGAACCGCTCCCCGGCCCGCCCGTTCACATAGGCCTCGCCGGAGGTGGCGCCGTAGAGGGCCACGTTGCCGATGATGACGTTTTCCTCGGGGCGGAAGGTGCTGCCCTTGGGCGGATATACGATGAGCTTGCCGCCGGACAGTCCCTTGCCGAAGTAGTCGTTGCTGTCGCCCTCCAGCTCCAGGGTCAGGCCCTTTGGAATAAAGGCACCGAAGGACTGCCCGCCGCCGCCCAGACATTTGACCCGGTAGGTATCCTGGGGCAGGGTGTTTTTATAGCGTCTTGTGATCTCGGAGCCGAAGATGGTGCCCAGGGTCCGGTTGGTGCTGGATACGGGGATGGTAATGCTGTGGGGTTTCCCTTTTTCCAGGTAGGGGCCAAACTCCTTCAGAAGGACGCTTTCGTCCAGGGTTTTCTGCAGCTCGAAGTTGTAAACGTTCTTGGGGTCAAAGTGGCTGCCCGGTGCCCCCGCATAGGCGGTGGAAAGGATCCCGGACAGGTCCAGGGTCTTGGCCCGCCGGGTGGCGGGATGCTCCCGGACCTTTAATAGATCCGTGCGGCCCACCAGCTCGGCCACGGTGCGGACCCCCAGCTTTGCCATGATCTCCCGCAGTTCCTGGGCGATGAAGAGCATGAAATTCATGACGTACTCCGGCTTGCCGCAGAACCGGGCCCGGAGCTTGGGATTCTGGGTGGCCACGCCTACGGGGCAGGTGTCCAGATTGCACACCCGCATCATGACGCAGCCCATGGAAATGAGGGGCGCAGTGGCGAAGCCGAACTCCTCGGCACCCAGCATACAGGCAATGGCCACGTCCCGGCCGCTCATAAGCTTGCCGTCGGTCTCCAGGCACACCCGGCTCCGCAGTCCGTTGCGGATCAGGGTCTGGTGGGCCTCGGACAGGCCCAGCTCCCAGGGCAGGCCCGCGTTGTGGATGGAGCTCTTGGGAGCGGCGCCGGTGCCGCCGTCATAGCCGGAGATCAGGACCACCTGGGCCCCGGCCTTGGCAACGCCTGCGGCAATGGTGCCCACACCCGCCTCGGACACCAGCTTTACGGAGATTCGTGCCTGGCGGTTGGCGTTTTTCAGGTCGTAGATCAGCTGGGCCAGGTCCTCAATGGAGTAAATGTCGTGGTGGGGCGGCGGCGAGATCAGGGTCACACCGGGGGTGGAGTACCGGGTCTTGGCAATCCAGGGATAGACCTTCTTGCCGGGCAGGTGGCCACCTTCGCCGGGCTTGGCGCCCTGGGCCATTTTGATCTGAATCTCCTTGGCGCTGACCAGGTACTCGGAGGTGACGCCGAACCGGGCGGAGGCCACCTGCTTGATGGCACTGTTCCGCTCCGTGCCCAGGCGCTCCGGCATTTCGCCGCCCTCGCCGGAGTTGGACTTGCCTCCCAGCCGGTTCATGGCGATGGCCATGCACTCATGGGCCTCCTGAGAAATGGAACCATAGGACATGGCACCGGTCTTAAAGCGCTTCACAATCTCACTGGCGGGCTCCACCTCGTCGATGGGAATGGGGGAGGCGTTTTCAAACCGGAAATCCATGACGCCCCGCAGGGTGTGGGGGGTCTGCTCCCGGTCTACCAGGGCGGTGTATTCCTTGAACCGTTTATAGCTGCCGGAGTGGGTGGCCTCCCGCAGGGCGATGATGGTCTCGGGACTGTACAGGTGGTCCTCCTTGTCGGGGCCGCTTTTCAGCTTGTGTTCCCCCAGAGAGTCCAGGGTAGTGTCCACCCCCAGACCCAGAGGGTCAAAGGCATGGCTGTGACGCCACTCCACGTCCTCATTGATCTCCGCCAGGCCGATGCCGCCCACCCGGCTGACGGTGTTGGTGAAGTACCGGTCGATGACGTCCTTGGAAATGCCCACGGCCTCAAAGATCTGGGCGGACTGGTAGGACTGCAGGGTGGAAATGCCCATTTTGGCGGCGATCTTTTCAATGCCGTGGAGAATGGCGGAATTGTAGTCGTGAATGGCGGTGTGGTAATCCTTGTCCAGAAGCCCCAGGTCAATGAGCTCCGCAATGCACTCCTGGGCAAGGTACGGATTCACCGCCCGGGCGCCGTAGCCCAGAAGGGCGGCAAAGTGGTGCACGTCTCTCGGCTCGGCGCTCTCTAAGATCAGGGACACGGCGGTCCGCTTTTTGGTGCGGATCAGGTGCTGCTCCATGGCGGATACCGCCAGCAGGGAGGGAATGGCCACGTGGTTTTCGTCCACCCCCCGGTCCGAGAGGATAATAATATTGGCCCCGTTCTTATAGGCCCGGTCGCAGCTGACGAAGAGTCGGTCCAGGGCCTTTTCCAGGGAGGTGTTCTTGTAATAGAGAATGGAAATGGTCTCCACGTGGAACCCGGGCCGCTTCATGCTGCGGATCTTCATGAGATCCACGCTGGTGAGGATGGGGTTTTGAATTTGCAGGACGGTGCAGTTGTCGGCCTTCTCTTCCAGCAGGTTGCCGTCGGAGCCCACATAGACCGTGGTGTCCGTCACCACTTCCTCCCGCAGAGAGTCAATGGGTGGGTTTGTGACCTGGGCGAAGAGCTGCTTGAAGCAGTTGAAAAGGCTCTGGTGCTTTTCCGACAGCACCGCCAAGGCCACGTCCGTGCCCATGGAGGCCGTAGGCTCCGCCCCGTCCCGGGCCATAGGCAGAATGGCGTCGGTCACGTCCTCGTAGGTGTAGCCGAAGGCCTTGTACAGCCGGTCCCGCTCCGCCTGGGAATAGGCGGGGACCTTCTTGTTGGGAATGGGCAGGTCCCTGAGATAGACCAGGTGGCCGTCCAGCCACTCGCCGTAGGGCTGGCGTCCGGCGTAGTAGTTTTTACATTCCTCGTCGGAAATGACCCGCTTTTTCACCGTGTCCACCAGGAGGATCTTGCCGGGCTCCAGTCGGGATTTTTGCATGATTTTCTCCGGAGGCAGATCCAGAACGCCTACCTCCGAGGACAGGATCAAAGTGCCGTCGGTGGTGATGTAGTACCGGCTGGGCCGGAGGCCGTTTCGATCCAGAACGGCGCCTACCAGATCGCCGTCGGAGAACAAGATGGCGGCGGGGCCGTCCCAAGGCTCCATCATGGTGGCGTAGTAGCGGTACAGGTCCCGCTTTTCCCGGGAGATGTTGGGGTCGTTTTTCCAGGGCTCCGGGATGGTGATCATAACGGCCAGAGGCAGGTCCATGCCGTTCATGACCAGAAATTCCAGGGTGTTGTCCAGCATGGCCGAGTCGGAGCCGGCACCGTTGATGACGGGCAGGATCTTGTCCATGTCCTCCTCCATAATGGCGGAGTGCATGGTCTCCTCCCGGGCCAGCATCCGGTCCACGTTGCCCCGAATGGTGTTGATCTCGCCGTTGTGGAGAATGAACCGATTGGGGTGGGCCCGCTCCCAGCTGGGGGTGGTGTTGGTGGAGAACCGGGAGTGGACCAGGGCAATGGCGCTTTTGTAGTCCTCGTCCTGCAGGTCCAGATAGAACTTCCGGAGCTGCTTTACCAGGAACATGCCCTTGTAGACAATGGTCCGGGAGGACAGGGAAGCCACATAGGTGTTGTCGTTGCTCTGCTCAAAGACCCGGCGGATCACGTAGAGCTTCCGGTCAAAGGCCAGACCCTGGGGGGTCCCCTCCGGCCGCTTCAGGAAGCACTGCATGATATGGGGCATACAGTCCCGGGCGGGGCCGCCCAGAATGTCGGCGTTTACCGGTACCTCGCGCCAGCCCAGGAAGGTGACCCCCTCCTTGGCGGCGATGATTTCAAACATTTTCTTGGCCTGGCTACGGGCCAGGGTATTCTGGGGGAAGAAGAACATGCCGACGCCGTAATCCCGCTCTCCGCCGATGTCCAGAGACAGGGCCTTTGCGGCTTTTTCAAAAAAGTGATGGGAGATCTGTACCATAATTCCCACGCCGTCGCCTACCTGACCGGTGGCGTCCTTGCCGGCCCGGTGCTCCAGCTTTTCTACGATCCCCAGGGCGCTGTCCACCACCTCATGGGTCTTGTGGCCGTCGATGTTGACCACGGCGCCGATGCCGCAGGCATCGTGCTCAAACTGGGGGTCATACAGAGTTTTCTGCGGAACGTCATTCATTGTGTTTCCCTTTCCTTCTTTGCGGTTTGACCCTGCCCGGCTCCTCATTCCGGACAGGACCGGAGCCCCCCAGAGGGGGGCAGTCCCGGCTGCGGGATCCGCAGCCGGGTTGCGATCTTTTTTTGTGACTGATGGCTCAGCGGACGCTGAACAGAATATCGCCGTAGGACGGGTAGGGCCAGTACTCGGCGGCGGTCAGCGTCTCCAGAGTGTCCGCGGTCTTCCGCAGGTCCGCCATGGCGGGCAGGACCTTGTCCTTATACTCCATGGCCTGGGCCCCGGCGTCGGAGACGGCCTTGGCCTCCGCCTCGGCCTGCTCCAGGACCTTGACCTTGCGGTAGAGTTTTCCGGTGAGGCCGGAGATCTCCTCCGTCAGCTCCTCCTCATAGGAGCAGTCGGCCTTGCCGGTGAGGCCCTTTTTGGCCAGGGCGTTGTCCGCCAGGGCGGCACCGTAGCCGCTGACGGCGGGGAGAATGTCCTTCCGGACCATGTCTATCATGGTGGTGGCCTCGATGTTCAGGACCTTGCAGTAATTCTCCATATTGATTTCGTACCGGGAGCGCATTTCGGTCTCACTGAGGACCTTGTGGGTGGTAAACAGGGCCACGTTCTTGGGATCCAGGAACCGGCCCCAGGCATCAGGGGTGGTCCGCAGGTTCAGAAGGCCCCGCTTTTCGGCCTCGATGAGCCAGGCATCGTCGTAGCCGTTGCCGTTGAAGACGATGCGCTTGTGCTCCCGGATCACCTTCTGGATCAGGTCGTGGAGGGCGGCCTCAAAATTCTCGGCCCCTTCCAGCGCATCGGCGAATTCCTTCAGCTCTTCTGCTACGGCGGTGTTCAGCACCACGTTGGGGTTGGACACGGAGGCGTTGGAGCCCAGCATCCGGAACTCGAATTTGTTGCCGGTGAAGGCGAAGGGAGAGGTCCGGTTCCGGTCCGTGTTGTCCTTGGGGAACCGGGGCAGGGTGTGGACGCCCACCTTCAGAACCTCCTTTTCTTTGCCGTCGTAGGGGGTGTCGGTCTCAATGGCCCGGAGAATGGCGGTGAGCTCGTCTCCCAGGAAGATGGACACCACGGCGGGAGGGGCCTCGTTGGCGCCCAGCCGGTGGTCGTTGCCTGCGGAGGCTACGGAGATCCGCAGCAGATCCTGGTAATCGTCCACGGCCTTGATGACGGCGCAGAGGAACAGCAGGAACTGGGCGTTTTCCGCCGGGGTCTCGCCGGGATCCAGCAGGTTCACGCCGGTGTCCGTGGAGATGGACCAGTTGTCGTGCTTGCCGGAGCCGTTGACCCCGTCAAAGGGCTTTTCGTGGAGCAGACATACCATGCCGTGCTTCTTGGCCACCTTCTGCATGATCTCCATGGTCAGCTGGTTGTGGTCCGTGGCGATGTTGGTGGTGGTGAAGATGGGAGCCAGTTCGTGCTGGGCCGGGGCCACCTCGTTGTGCTCCGTCTTGGCCAGGACCCCCAGCTTCCACAGCTCGTCGTTCAGATCCTTCATAAAGGCGGCAACCCGGGGCTTGATGGCACCGAAGTAGTGGTCCTCCAGCTCCTGGCCCTTGGGGGGCTTGGCGCCGAAGAGGGTCCGACCGGTGAAGATCAGGTCCTTGCGCTTGTCATACATTTCCTTGTCGATGAGGAAGTATTCCTGCTCGGGGCCTACGGTGGTGCGGACCATGGCCACGTCTTGGTTGCCGAAGAGCTTTAGGACCCGCAGGGCCTGGCGGTTAATGGCCTCCATGGACCGGAGCAGCGGGGTTTTCTTGTCCAGGGCCTCGCCGCCGTAGGAGTAGAAGGCGGTGGGGATACACAGGACCCCGTCCTTGATGAATACATAAGAGGTGGGGTCCCAGGCGGTGTAGCCCCGGGCCTCAAAGGTGGCCCGCAGGCCGCCGGAGGGGAAGGAGGAGGCGTCGGGCTCGCCCTGGATCAGCTCCTTGCCGGAGAACTCCATAATGACCTTGCCGTCGGCGGCGGGAGAGATGAAGCTGTCGTGCTTTTCCGCCGTGATGCCGGTCATGGGCTGGAACCAGTGGGTGAAATGGGTGGCACCCTTCTCCACGGCCCAGTCCTTCATGGCGTTGGCAATGACGGTGGCCATGGCGCTGTCCAGCCGCTTGCCGTTCTGCATGGTCCGCTGGAGGGCCTTGTAGGTCTCCTTGGGCAGACGCTCCCGCATGACGGCGTCGTTGAATACCATGGAACCGAAAATTTCAGTGACCTTGCTGCTCATAGATGATCCGCTCCTCTTTCTGTATCGTTCCGAAACCGGTAAAAAATAGGCAAAGGCGTCACAGATCCTAGGATCTGCGACGCCTTTGCCGTTCCGATGGCAGTATTTTACTCCCGGTGGGGGCTTCTGTCAATATGCCAAAAGCAAAAAGCGTATTTTTGTTGAAATTGCAAGTTGAAAGGTCCAAAATTGCATTTTTCTTTGTGCAGAGAGAAAAACCGGCCGGAGCATTCGCTCCGGCCGGGAAAGTTATAGATGCAGCAGGGCGCTGGCCACGGCGAAGTAGACCAGCAGGGAAATGGCGTCCACAACGGTGGTCAGAAGGGGCGCCGCCATGACGGCGGGGTCCAGACCAATCTGCTTGACGAGGAGCGGCAGGGTGGAGCCCACCAGCTTGGCGATGAGCACCGAGAAGGCCATGGTGATGCAGACGGTGACGGCTACCATGGTGCTGATGTCGGAGTGGAAAATCAGGTTGTCTACCAGCTGGATCTTGCAGAAGCACACCACCGCCAGGCACAGGCCGCAGAGGGCCGCCACCCGGATCTCCTTCCACACCACGGCGAAGAAGTCGGTGAACTTGATCTCCTTCAGGGAAATGCCGCGGATCACGGAAACGGAGGCCTGGGAGCCGCAGTTGCCGCCGGTGTCCATCAGCATGGGGATGAAGCCGGTGAGGGCCGCCTGGGCTGCCAGGGCATGCTCGAAGTGATTGATGATCTGGCCGGTGAAGGTGGCCGATACCATGAGCAGCAGCAGCCAGGGGATCCGGTTTTTCCAGATCTCCACGGGCGAGGAGTGAAGGTAGGTATGCTCCGACGGAGTCATACCGGCCATGATCTCCATATCCTCCGTGGCCTCGTCCTCCATGACGTCCATGGCGTCGTCAAAGGTGACGATGCCAACCATCCGGTTTTCGGCGTCCACCACGGGCAGAGCCAGGAAGTTGTACTTGGAGAACATCTGGGCGACCTCTTCCTGGTCGTCCGTTGTATGGACGGAGATCACGTTTTCCTCCATAATCTCCGATATGGGCGCGCTGTCATCCTCGGCCAGCAGCAGGTCCTTTACGGTCACAAGACCGATGAGCTTCCGGTTGTCGGTGACATAGCAGGTGTAGATGGTCTCCTTGTCCACGCCCTGGCGGCGGATCCGGAGAATGGATTCCTCCACGGTCATGTCCGGCCGCAGGGAAACATATTCCGTGGTCATGAGGCTGCCGGCGGAGTTTTCGGGATAGCGCAGAAGCTCGTTGATCTCCTTGCGCATGTCGGGGTCCGCCTGCTTTAGGATCCGCTGGACCACGTTGGCGGGCATTTCCTCCACGATGTCCACGGCGTCATCTACGTACAGTTCGTCGATGACTTCCTTCAGCTCGCTGTCGGAAAAACCCCGGATCAGCAGCTCCTGGGCGTCCGGTTCCATCTCCACAAAGGTGTCTGCCGCAATTTCCTTGGGCAGCAGCCGGAACAGCAGGGGAATGCGATCCTCTTTCAGGCCGCTGAACAGAGCGGCAATGTCGCTGGGGTTCATGGTGGTCAGAATATCCCGCAGACTGGAATACTTCTTTTCTTCCAGCAGGGACAGAATGCTCTGACTCAGAATTGCCAAATGATCTGCCATTGCTGTGTTTCCTCCTTTTTGTAAAATAGGGGTCTAAGGAAGCACAGCACATTCCGGCACATATCTACGGGGACCCAAGGACACAAGATCCCTGGGATCGTCGCACCGGCGATGTGCCGCTATTACTTCCTGCGTCCATGGTGTTCCCTCCTTGTTCGGTCGATTTCGGGGCCATAGGCCCACGTCACTATAATATGTCCAAAGCCGCCGAAAGTCAATCACAAAGCCGGGGAATTTTTGCGAAAAAATCCCGTTTCCGGGAGCCTTGCCAGGGCCCCGGCCCTGTGGTAAAATAACAAAAAAGCAAAAGTGGGTGAGGCTATGAACACAAGAAAGCTCTATGAGGAGGACTCCACCCTCCGGCATTTTTCCGCCCGAGTCCTGGACTGCCGGGAAGAAAAAGACGGCTGGGCCGTAACCCTGGACGAGACCGCCTTCTTTCCCCAGGGCGGTGGCCAGGGCTGGGACACCGGAACCTTGGGGGGCCGCCGGGTGTTGGCGGTGACGGAGGAGCAGGGCGAGATCCATCACCTCTGCGACGGGCCCTTGGAGATCGGGACCCGGGCGGAAGGCCTGGTGGACGACGACCGCCGCCGGGACCTGACCCAGCAGCACTCCGGGGAGCACATCGTCTCCGGCATCATCGCCGGGCGCTATGGGTTTCACAATGTGGGCTTTCATATGGGCGCAGACACCGTCACCATCGACTTTGACGGGGTGGTCCCCCAGGAGGCTCTGGAGGAGATCCAGTGGGAGGCCAACCGGGTGGTACTCCGGGACATCCCCCTGCATATTTGGTATCCTTCTGCGGAGGAGCTGGAGCGGCTGCCCTACCGCAGCAAGAAAAAGCTGGAGGGCCCCGTGCGTCTGGTGGAGATCCCCGGGGTGGACCTGTGCGCCTGCTGTGGTACCCACGTGCTGCGGACCGGAGAAATCGGGCCTATTTTGTTCCTGTCCTGGATGAGGTTCCACCAGGGGGTCCGGATGGAACTGGTCTGCGGGGAGCGGGCCCTGCACTATCTCTTCGCCGCCGAGGACCAGAACCGGAAGATAGCCCGGATGCTGTCGGCCAAGCCCCTGGAATCCTATGCCGGAGCCCGGCGGCTCCAGGAGGACCTGGACGGGATGAAATACCGCTGCGCCGGGCTGGAGGAGCAAATGGACCGGCAGACGGCGGAAGAACTGCGGGGCCGGGGGGACGTGCTGCTTCTGCGGGAGGACCTGTCCCCCGACGGCCTGCGGCGGCTGGCCTGCGCCGTCATGGAGACCTGCGGAGGCCTCTGTGCCGTATTTTCCCCGGCGGAGGGAAGTTGCCGCTACGCCGTGGCCAGCAAGACGGCAGATGTAAGGCCCTTTGTGAAAAAACTGAACGAGGCATTGAATGGCCGGGGCGGCGGCAGACCGGAGCTGGCCCAGGGCAGCGTAACGGCAGATGTTCCGGCGGTTCGGGCCTTCTGGGAGAACCGCTCATGAAAAACATCCCCATTTTCACCACGGAATACGGCACTGCCAGCCTGATCCTCCGAGAAATTCCCTACAAAAGGGAGGCCTATGTGGCAAATCCCTCGGCCCTGCCGGGACGGCTCCGGGAGCTGGCCCTGGCCTGCGGAGAATTCTGCCGGGCCGCCGGAGCGGAGCGGGTGTATCTGGCGGAGCCGCCGGGATCGGAGCTGGATTTTCCCCTGCATACGGAGATCCTGACCATGACTTGTCCCCGGCAGCGGCTGGATCCCGGCCCCTGGGCCCTGTATCCCGTGCTGCCGGAAAACGCGGCGGAGTACCGCCGCCGGTATAACGAGGCCATGGCGCCCGTGGCCAACGCCGCCACCATGGAGCGGGCAGATGAGGAACGGCTCCTGGCGGAAGGGGGCGGCTATTTCGTCCACATGGAGGGCCGGGCTATGGGCCTGGGCCAGATCAAAGACGACGAGATCGAGGCCGTGGTGAGTTTCACCCCCGGCGGCGGAGAGGCCGTGGTCCGGGCCCTGTCGGCCCTTTCGGAGGGGGGCCTGATCCGCTTGAAGGTGGCCTCCGTCAACAAAAGGGCCCTGCGGTTGTATCACCGGCTGGGCTTTTCGGCCACGGGGGTCGCCTCCCGCTGGCTGCAAATTTTTTAGGATGGGGTGTAAAGGGAAAGTACTTGACACTGCTCCCCAAATATGATATGATACCCAAGCTGTCAAGGAATTTGCCTTGACAGGAAAAGCCGGAGAAAGGCGGGCCAGCCATGAAGAACGATCCCTTTGCCCTGAGCCTGCTCTTTGACTACTACGGCGAACTGCTGACGGAAAAGCAGAGGACCTGCTTTGACTTATATTATAACCAGGATCTGTCCCTGGGGGAGATCGCGGAGGAGGCGGGCATCAGCCGCCAGGGCGTCCACGATTCCATCGCCCGGGCGGAGACCATTCTCCGGACCATGGAGGAAAAGACCGGCTGCGCCGATCGGGACCTGCGGTGCCGCAGAAAGCTCCGGGAGATCTCGGACCTGGCCCGGGGCCTGCTCTCCGGACCCCAGGCGGAGATCGGGGAAAAGATCCTGGCCCTGACGGATGAAATGAAGGAGTGACGGCATGGCATTTGAAGGCTTAACGGAGAAGCTCTCCGCCACATTCAAAAAGCTCCGGGGCAAAGGCCGCCTGTCCGAGTCCGACGTGAAGGAGGCCATGCGGGAAATCCGGCTGGCCCTTTTGGAGGCGGACGTGAGCTATAAGGTGGTCAAGGACTTTACCAAGGACGTGACCGCCCGGTGCGTAGGCACCGATGTGCTGGAATCCCTGACCCCGGCCCAGATGATCGTGAAGATCGTCAACGAAGAGCTGACCCGGCTCATGGGCAGCGAAAATCAGAAGATCACCATCAACCCCAAGGGTCCCACGGTGGTCATGCTGGTGGGCCTTCAGGGCGCGGGCAAAACCACCAACGGCTCCAAGCTGGCGGGCCTTATGAAGCGCCAGGGCAAGAACCCTCTGCTGGCGGCCTGCGATATTTACCGTCCCGCCGCCATCAAACAGCTGGAGGTCTGCGGCGAGAAGTTGGGACTTCCCGTGTTTCAGATGGGCCAGGCCAACCCCGTGGACATTGCCAAGGCTGCGGTGCAGCATGCCATCCGCCATGGCAACGACATGGTGTTTCTGGATACCGCCGGCCGGCTCCACATTGACGAGGCCCTGATGCAGGAACTGCAAAGCATCAAGGCTGCGGTGGAGCCCCAGGAGATCATGCTGGTGGTGGACGCCATGACCGGCCAGGACGCGGTGAACGCCGCCCAGGCCTTTAACGAGGCCTTGGATATTGACTCCGTCATGCTGTCCAAGCTGGACGGCGACGCCAGAGGCGGCGCGGCCCTGTCCGTCCGGGCCGTCACCGGCAAGCCCATTAAATTCGTGGGCATGGGCGAAAAGCTGACGGACATCGAGCCCTTCCATCCCGACCGCATGGCCAGCCGGATCCTGGGCATGGGCGACGTGCTGAGCCTCATCGAGAAGGCCGAAAAGGCCCTGGACCAGAAGAAGGCCCAGGAGATGGAGCAGCGGATGAAGACCGGCAGCTTCACCCTGTCGGATTTCTACGATCAGATGCTTCAGCTCAAGTCCATGGGCTCCATGCAGGATCTGCTTGCCATGATCCCCGGCGGCGCCGGGCTGAAGGACGTGCAGGTGGACGAAAAGGCCCTGACTCGGATGGAGGCCATTATCCAGTCCATGACCCCGGCGGAGCGGGAGAATCCCGCGGTGCTGAATTCCAGTCGCCGCCGCCGGATCGCCGCGGGCTCCGGCACCCGGGTGGAGGATGTGAACAAGCTGCTCAAGCAGTTTGACATGATGAAGACCATGATGAAGCAGTTCTCCGGCAAGGGCGGCAGCCGCAAGATGCGCCGCATGGGCCTGGGGAAGATGCCCGGCGGCTTCCCGGGAATGTAATTCGTTCGCAACAGAGAAAAACCTGTTTCGATATATCATCAAAATTTTGGAGGTGAAACCCCATGGTTAAGATCAGACTGAGAAGAATGGGCGCAAAGAAGGCTCCCTACTATCGGATCGTGGTAGCAGACTCCCGCAGCCCCCGTGACGGCCGCTGCATCGAGGAGATCGGCTCCTTCAATCCCCTGACCGACCCCGCCACCATCACCGTGGACGTGGACAAGGCCCGGACCTGGATCAAGAACGGCGCACAGCCCACCGATACCGTCAAGGCCCTGCTGAAGAAGGCCGGCGTGTAAGCCTGGCAAAAGGAGGATCGCAATGAAGGACCTTTTGCTGTATATGGCAAAGAACCTGGTGGATCATCCCGACGCCGTTTCGGTGACCGAGATCCCCGGAGAGACCACGACGCTGGAGCTTCGGGTGGCCCCGGAGGACATGGGTAAGGTCATCGGCCGCCAGGGCCGGATCGCCCGTGAGATCCGCACCATCGTAAAGACCGCCGCCCAGAAGGCCGGTCAGAAGGTAAACGTCGAGATCGTCGACTGAGGATGCAAAGGCTCCTGTGGAAGGGTTTCCTTCCCGGGGGCCTTTTGTGTACCCCGGTCATTGCAAACCGGCGGAAAATCGAGTAAAATATAGAAAAAATCCGCCGGACCTCCGGCGGCGAAGGAGTTATGGTATGCGGAAAGCATTTTTGGAGGCAGGGCGCATTGTCTCCACCCACGGGGTCCGGGGCGAAATGAAGGTTCTGCCCTGGGCCGACGGCCCGGAGTTTCTGACCCTGTTTCACCGGGTGTTTCTGGACGGAAAAGAATATGAGGCGGAGTCCGTCCGGGTCCAGAAGACCTGCAACTTGTTGAAGCTCCGGGGTGTGGACACTATGGAGGCGGCCCAGGCCCTGCGGGAAAAGACCGTTTTCGTCTACCGGGATGACGTGGAGCTGGAGGACGGCAGCTACTTCGTGGCGGAGCTGACGGGCCTTCCCGTGTTCCAGGGGGACCGGGAGATCGGCAAAGTGAAAGAGGTCCTGTCCATGCCCGGCAACGACGTGTACGTGGTCCGGGGGGAAAAGGAATACATGATCCCCGCCGTCCGGGCCTTTGTGAAGGAGATCAACGTGGACGAGGGCTTCCTTCGGGTGGAGCTCATCGAGGGGATGGAAACCGATGCGGATTGATATTTTGACCCTGTTCCCCGACTCCGTGGGGGATGTGCTGTCCGACAGCGTCCTGGGCCGGGCCCAGGAGCGGGGCTATGTGCACATCGAGACCCACCAGATCCGGGATTATACCACAAATCGACAGAATCAGGTGGACGACTACCCCTACGGCGGCGGCCGGGGGGCCATTATGCAGGCAGACCCGTTGTACAACTGCTGGCAGGCAGTGTGCGACATGGCCGGTGGACCGGTCCACACCATTTATATGTCTCCCTGCGGCCACACCTTCACCCAGCAGGACGCCATCCGCCTGAGCAAAATGGAAAATCTCATTCTGGTCTGCGGCCACTATGAGGGGATCGACCAGCGGTTCATTGACGAATGCGTGGATGAAGAGTTGTCCATCGGGGACTTTGTGCTGACGGGGGGCGAGATCCCCGCCATGGCCGTTACCGACGCCGTGTGCCGCATGGTGCCGGGGGTGCTGTCGGATCCGGAGTGCTATGAGGACGAGAGCTTTTTCAACGGCCTTCTGGAATACCCCCAGTACAGCCGGCCGGCAGAGTGGCACGGCCTCACGGTGCCGGAAATTCTCCTGTCCGGAAACCATGCACTAGTTGCCCGGTGGCGGCGGAAACAGTCCCTGCGCAGGACCCGGGCCCGGCGGCCGGACCTGTATGCCAAGGTGAAATTCGAGACCAAGCAGGAGAAAAAGCTCCTGGCGGAAATGGAGGCGGAGGACCTTGCAGAAGCTGGAAATTCTGAAGCAGTGGGTGGCGGAAAGCCGTAACATCGTCTTTTTCGGCGGCGCGGGCGTCAGTACGGAATCCGGGATCCCCGACTTCCGGTCCCAGGATGGATTATACCACCAAAAGTTTGAATATCCACCGGAGACCATTATCAGTCACAACTTTTTCATGAAAAATCCGGAGTATTTCTTCCGGTTTTATCGAGAAAAAATGCTGCCGATTGGCTTCGAGCCCAACGTGACCCACCGGGTTTTGGCCCAGTGGGAGGCGGAGGGAATGCTCTCTGCCATCGTGACCCAGAACATTGACGGACTGCACCAGAAGGCGGGCAGTAAGAAGGTTTATGAGCTCCACGGCAGCGTCCTGCGGAATTATTGCATGAAATGCGGGAAATTTTACCCGGCGGAGTTCGTGAAGAACGCCCCGGGAATCCCGCGGTGCGGCTGCGGCGGCATTGTGAAGCCGGATGTGGTACTTTACGAGGAAAGTTTGGACGAAAAAACATTAGAAAAGAGTGTTTTGGCAATTTCTGAGGCGGATCTTCTCATTGTGGCGGGGACCAGTCTTACGGTGTATCCGGCGGCGGGGCTCCTGCGGTACTATCCGGGAAACCGGCTGGTGCTCATCAATCGGGATCCCACCCCCTATGACGATCGGGCTGACCTGGTGTTTCACGAAAAGCTGGGACAGGTCTTTGGACCGCTGGAAGGAGAGAAAAGGGTATGAAAAAAGTATGTAATCTGCTGAAAATTGCCATTTGGTGTCTGATCGGCGTATTTTTGGGCAGCACGATCTATACGGTTCTGGACTATAAGGCCCACCCGGGGCTGTACGCGTTCTATTCCGCGCCCTGGTACACGGGGATCCTCCTGGGGGCCGGGGTCACGGCGGCGCTGGTCCTGGTGCTGCTGGTGATCCTGGTGATCCTGCGGCGAAGGACCGGGAAAAAAGAGTAAAAGTTGCCCTTTGGGTTGCACGAAAAAACGACGATTTTCGGCAATAAAATCGGATCAAAACCGAAAAAGAAACGGCATATGGCGTGGAAAACACGCCGTATGCCGTTATTTTATGTTTCTGTTTCATTCGATCGGGAGCGGAGGCCAAAATCGGGCTCCGGTGAGGTTACCCCTCCAGCGCGGCCAGCTTCTCCAGCCGGCGCAGATGCCGGGCGCCGCCGCTGAAGGGGGTGGAGAGGAAAACGTCCACGATCTCCAGGGCCAGCTTTTCACCCACCACACCGGCCCCCAGGGCCATCATATTGGCGTCGTTATGCTCCCGGGTCAGCCGGGCGGACATGAGGTCGCTCAGAAGGGCGCAGCGGACGCCCCGGACCTTGTTGGCGGCAATGGACACGCCGATGCCGGTGGTGCACAGGACGACGCCCCGCTCACATTCCCCGGAGGCGACGGCCCGGGCGGCGGGACCGGCGAAGTCGGGATAGTCGCAGCTGTCGGTGCTGTCGGTGCCGAAATCCAGGACCTCATGGCCCTGGGCGGTGAGATGGGCCTTCACGGCGTTTTTCAGGGCTACGGCCCCGTGGTCGCAGGCAATGGAAATTTTCATAACGGTTCTCCTTTGAAGGTCAGATCACATAGCCGCCGTTGACGGGCAGCACCTGACCGGTAATAAATTCCGCCAGGGACAGGGAATAGACCGCCTCGGCCACGTCCTCGGGGGTGCCGTTGCGGCCCATGGGAGTCTCCTCCGCCAGGTCCGCCAGGACCCCGGGGTCTACGTTTGCCACCATGTCCGTCAGGATCACCCCCGGGGCCACGGCGTTGACCCGGATGCCGGAGGGACCCAGTTCCTTGGCCAGAGCCTTGGTCAGGGCGATGACGGCGCCTTTCGTGGCGGAATAGGCGGCCTCGCAGGAGGCACCCACCTGGCCCCACATGGAGCTCAGGTTCACGATGGAGCCCCGCTGCTCATGGAGCATGCCCGGCAGGGCGGCGTTCACGCAGTTGTAGATCCCCCGGACGTTGACGGCAAAGAGCCGGTCCCACTGCTCGGGGCTGATCTGGGAAATGAGGCCGTAGTGGCAGATGCCCGCGTTGTTCACAAGAATGTCCACAGGGCCGATCGTTTGGAAGGCGGCCTCCACGGAGGCCTTGTCCGCCACGTCCGCCCGAATGGCCGCGGCCCCGGTCTCTTGAGAGACCAGGCCGGCCGCGGCTTCGTTTTTTTCGTATAGGAAGGAGACCCGGTGGCCCCGGCGGGCGAAGGCCCGGACCACGGCAGCACCGATGCCCCGGCTGCCGCCGGTGACTAAGACCCTCGCCATCAGCGGCGGCGGCTCTTGGTCCGGTGGTCGGAGTACTGGCGGATGGAGGAGATCTTGCTGTCGGATTCGCTCATGAACTGCTTCAGCTTCTCCTCAAAGCTCTGGTCCCCGGACTTGCCCACGGTGGCCTGAGTCGGCGCGGCGGCGGGGCGGGAGGAACCGGAACGGTAGGCGGGCCGGTTATTGCCGCCGTTCTCCTCCCGGTTCCCGGCGGGACGGCCGCCGCCCTGGCGGTTCCGGTCAAAGCGGCCGGCGGGACGCTCGGGCTTGGGCGTCAGCCGCTTGATGGACAGGTTGATCTTTCCGGCGGGGTCCACGGCGATGACCATGACCTTGACGTCCTGGCCCTCCGTCAAAAACTGGCGGATGTCGCTGACATAGGTGTTGGCCACCTCGGAAATATGTACCATGCCGGTCTTTCCCTCCGGCAGGGCAATAAAGGCTCCGAAGCTGGTGATGGTCTTGACTTTCCCCTCTACGATTGCGCCGACTGTTAACTCCATACTGTGAAAATTATCCTCCCTCAGCAATTGCTCAATGGTTTTTAGTAACGAATATGATCTCACCGGGCTGGGCCAGGCCCTGCTGCTCCCGGGCGATTTCCGCGATCCCCTCCGGCGTATCAGCGCTTTCGACGGCGCCGCTCAGGTCCCGGATCTCTTGGGAGATCTGGGCGGCCCGATCCGTGAGACGGTCCGCCTGGGCCTGGGCCTGCCGAAGCTGGGCCCGCTGGGAAACCAGGGTAACGACGCAGCACAGGATCAGCAGAGCCGCCAGGGCCATTCCCCGGGCCGTCATGGGCTTTTTCACGGGCCGCACCTCCTCGTTTCCCTTTGGGGCAAAATTTTTCATGTACTATTGTAACCGATTTGCGCCAAGATGAAAAGAGAAAATTTTCAAAAATTTTCACTTTTTTTCCGAGGAACCGGAAGGGCGCCGCCATAAGATCCAGAAGCCGGAAGAGAAGGCACCACAGCCCCCGGAACAGGGGGGAGAGGAGGGGGGACAGGGTGAGGGCGTAGGCACCGCCCCCCAGGCAGGCGGCGGCACCGTGGAGCAGCCGCAGCTCCCCGCCGCAGATATAGAGCCCCAGGGCGCCGAAGAGGCAGAGGGCAGCCGTGGAAAACAGCCCGTCCATGAGGCAGCCCAGCCGGGGCAGACGGTGGCGCAGGGGGCGGAACAGGTCAAAGACCAGGGCCAGCGCCGCCCCCAGGGCCAGGGCGGCGAGAAAGCCCCGGAGGGCCTGGGACCCGGGACTCATCCGCCAAAGAGCCTGCGGAGGAGGCCTCCGGCAGGTCGGGCCTCCTCATAGGCCAAAAGCTCCACCTGACCCAGAATTTCCACCTGACCCCCCTCCGGGGAAAGGGCCCGGAGCTTCAGCTCCCGGCCCCGGATCTGAAGCAGGCCCCGGCTGGTCTCCAGGGCCACGGCGGTGTCGTCAAAGCCCAGAACCTGACTCACACCGGTGACGGAGAGCCGGGCACCCTCGTCCAGGACCAGCTTGTGGGGGCCCGGAGACTGGGGAGCCTCCCTTGCTTGTGCCATGCGCAAACCTCCTTCCAAGGTCTTTGGTTCGGTATATGCCGGCTCGGTCAAAAATAGACCGGCTTTTCCGGAAAGAACTTGAAAATAGAGTGGAGTCCCGGTACAATAGAAGAAAAAACGCCGGGAGGATGCACATGGAGCGCTATCGCATTATGATCGTGGACGACGAGCAGGAGGTCCGGCAGGCCATCATTCGCAAGATGGACTGGGAAAAGCTGGGATTCCAGGTGGTGTTGGAGGCCGAAAACGGCCAGGACGCCCTGGAAAAGGCGGAGTCCGTGCCCCTGGATGTGGTGCTGACGGACATCAAAATGCCCTTTATGGACGGCTTTACCATGGGCCGGCACCTGACCAAGACCCACCCCGGGGTGAAGCTCATCATTTTCTCCGGCTTCGACGAGTTCCAGTACGCCCAGGAGGCCATCAAGCTCAACGTGGTGGAGTACGTGCTCAAGCCCGTCAACGCCGAGGAGCTGGCGGGGATCCTGATCCGGGTGAAGGCCAGCCTGGACGAGGAGATCCGGCGCAGGACCAACATCGAGGAGCTGTCCGCCGCCTATGAGCGGAGCCTGCCCCTGCTGCGGGAGCAGTATTTCAGCGGCCTGCTTAACGGGACCCTGTCCCCGGCGGAGATCCGGACCGGGGCGGAGCGGTATGAGCCCGCCTTTCTGGGGGACCCCTATCTTACGGTGGCCATCTGCCATCTGGAGCCCCGGATGGGGGAGGGCCAGGGGGTGAGCGAGGAGCTGCTGCCCATTTCCCTCAAGAAGCTGGCCCAGGAGCGGTTGGGCCGTCTGTGCCGGATGGAGGTCATGCTGTCGCCCCCCAACGTGGTGCTGCTGACGGGCTGGGACCACAGTCCCCAGGAGGACCTGCTGCGGGTGGGAGAGGAGCTGTGTGCCGACTGCCTCCGGACCCTGGATGCCACCATTGCCGTGGGCATCGGCCGGCCCTGCCGGGAGCTGTCCGGCCTGTCCCTGGCCCGGCGGGACGCCATGGCCGCCGTGGAGTATCGGGCGGTGGTGGGTACCGGTCAGGCCGTCTATTACGGCGATCTGAAGGGCTCCGAATGGGAACCCTTTGACTGGGATCGCCGCCGGGAGGAGCATTTCCTCTATACCGTGAAATTCGGCACCCGGCAGGAGATCGCCGCCGCCCTGGACACCATGATGGACCGGCTGGGGGAAAAGACCCCCGGGACCTGGCCCTATGGGGCGTGTCTTGCGGGTATCGCGGGCTTTATTTTCAGAACGGCCCAGCGCTACGGCTCCGACGCCTTTCAGCAGGGAGGAGACTGGATCCGGGTGCTGTCCAAGGACTGCCCGCCGGAGGAGGCCCGGCAGATTCTGCTGGACCTGTGCCTGGGGCTGTCCGGCAGCCTGAAGCAGCGGCGGACCAGCTCCACCAGGTCCATTGCCGAGGAGGCCGAGCGCTATATCCAGGAGAATTTCCAGAACCCGGATCTGACCGTGGACAGCGTGTGCAGCCATCTGCACATCAGCCAGTCCTATTTCTCCACCATTTTCAAACAGGAGACGGGACAGAGCTACATCCAGTATCTCACCGGGGTCCGGATGAACCGGGCGGTGGAGCTGCTCCGGGGCACCGATGACAAGACATATCTCGTGGCCCAGCAGGTGGGCTATGACGACCCCAACTATTTCAGCTATGTGTTCAAGAAACGATTCGGCAAATCTCCCACCCAATTCCGGAAGTGAGTCTATGAAGAAAGAACGACGGCCCCATAGATCCCTGAAAATACGGATCCAGGAAAGTCCCATCCGCCGGGTCATGTTCCTGTGCTTTACCGTCAGCGCCCTTTTGGCGGTGGGGACCACGGCGGCAATCCTGTACAGCCGGTTTTCCAGGCAGCTCAACGCCTCGGCCCAGGCCGAGAACCAGTCCATGGTGGAGCGGGTGGAGCGGAACCTGTCCAACTATTTCCGGGACATGATGAACCTGACGGATTCCTGCGTGTATTCCGTCATCAAGGCCTGCGACCTGAAGACCGACAGTCCCCAGGACCAGATGACCCTTTTATACAACACCTACGCCGACTACATCGACAGCATGGCCCTGTTTGACGCCCGGGGACGGCTGGTGGCCACGGCGCCGGCAGCCATTCGCCGGGACCAGGCGGACATTGTGGACAGCGACTGGTTCCAGGCGGCGCTGGAACATCCGGAGAATGTGCATTTTTCCCATCTCAGGGTCCAGAGCGTCTTTGAAAACCGCAGCGGCGCCTACCGCTGGGTGATCCCCTTGAGCTGCGCCGTGGAGCTGACCCGGGGCAAGGAGACGGAGACGGGGGTGCTGCTGATCCACCTCAAATACTCCACCCTGGCGGAGCAATGCGGCGTGAAGCTGGCGGAGGACGGCTATGTGTACCTGGTGGACCGGGACGGCAGCCTGGTATACCACCCGGCCTATGAGCTGGTGGCGGCGGGACGACGGCAGGAGTCCTATGAGCGGGCGGCCTCTGCCCCCGACGGCAGCTACAAGGAGACCCTGGAGGGCCAGCGGCGGACCGTGATCCTGGGGACCACGGGCTACACCGGCTGGCGGGTAGTCGGCGTGGTGCCGGAGACGGCCCTGGACATGAGCGGTATGCGCCAGGCTCTGGTGCTCATTGCCATTTTCAGCGGGTTTTTCCTGATCCTGACCCTGGTGAACTACTTCCTGTCCCGGCTGCTGACGGACCCCATCGCCCGGCTGGAGGCCTCCGTGAACCGGGTGGAGCGGGAGGCCGCCGCGGAGATCTATGTGGGCGGCACCCGGGAGACCCGGCAGCTGGGAGAATCCGTCCGGAAAATGGTGGCGGAGATGCGGAAACTGGCCGACGACGCGGCGGCGGAGCATGAGGCCAAGCGGAAAACGGAACTCAACGCCCTCCAGGCCCAGATCAATCCCCACTTTTTGTACAATACGCTGGACATTATCGTCTGGATGGTGGAAAACGAGCAGCCCCGGGAGGCGGTGAAGCTGGTGACGGCCCTGGCCCGGTTCTTCCGGATCAGTCTGTCCGGAGGGCGGAACATCATTCCCGTCCGGGACGAGCTGGAGCATGTGAAAAACTACCTGATGATCCAGGAAATGCGGTATAAGAACAAGTTCCGCTATGAGATCCAGGCCCAGCCGGAGACGCTGGAGCTGTCCACCATCAAGCTCATGCTCCAGCCCATTGTGGAAAACGCCATTTATCACGGCATGGAGTATATGGAGGATTCCGGCACCATTCTGGTGACGGCGGAGACCCGGGACGGGGACCTTTGGATCGTGGTGTCCGACAACGGCCTCGGCATGACCCCGGAGCAGGCGGCGAAGCTCCTGTCCGGGGATCCCCTGCGGCCGGAGACCACCCGGCGGAAGCCCGGCAGCGGCGTGGGCCTCAAGAACGTGCAGAGCCGGATCCACCTGTATTTCGGGGAGCAGTACGGCCTTACCATCGACTCCGAGCCCGACGAGGGCACGAAGGTCATCATCCGGCTGCCGGCCATCCCCTACGGCACCATGGAGGAATCGTAAATGGGAAAACTGGAAAAGATCCTGCTGTCGGTGCTGGGAGCGGTGCTGCTCCTGTCCCTGGCTCTGCTGCTGTGGGGGACCCGGGAGGGAGGACGGACCCGGGTCCGGACGGTGGCCATTTTAATGGACGGCGGCGACAGCGGCTGGAAGAACTTCCGCCGGGGGGTGGAGCAGGCCGCCTCGGAAAAGAACATTGACGTGCGGTACGTGGGCCGGTATGACGAGGAGGCCTCCGGAGAAAAGCAGCTGGCGGACCTGGACCAGGTCCTGGAGAACGGGGCCGACGCCCTGGTGATCCTGCCCGTGGACGGCAAGGCCCTGACGGACCGGCTGGAGGAGCTGGCCCAGACCGAGACGGTGCCGCCGGTGGTGGCCGCCGGGGCGGAGGTCACGGGGGGCCGGATCGACTGCTTTGTCACCGGGGACAACCAGGCTCTGGGCACCATGCTGGCCAAGGCCATGTACGACGCCGGGGAGCGGGACTGCACCGTGTTCCGCAGCGCCGAGGAGACGGAGCGGGAGGCTCAGATCTTCTGGGCCTTTACGGCGGAGCTGGAGGAGCTGGGGATGAACTGGCGGACGGTGATCCTGCCCGCGGACCGGACGCCCAGCGCTCTGGAAAATACGGCGGCGGCGGGCTTCAGCGCCGCCATGCTGGAGCGGATGGCGGAGAGCCTGCCCAGCTCCTGCCGGATCTACGGCGCAGGGGCCGGCTCCCGGATCGCCGCCTATCTGGAAAGCGGGCGGATCCGGGCGGCAGCGGCCTGCAACGAGTATGAGATGGGGTACCTGGCCCTGTGCGCCGCGGCGGAGGTTATGGATAGGGGAACGGGGGCCAACGAAAAGCTGGATCCCGTCATCGCGACACCGGAAAATCTGTTTGACCGGCCCTGGGACCTGATGCTGTTCCCCGTGGGCTGAGAAAGGACGAGACCATGAAAGGGTGGAAACGGCGGGGCCCGGCCCTGCTTTTGGCGATTTGTCTGCTGCTGACAGGCTGCGCCGGATCGGGGGCAGGAGAGCGGGAGCTGCGGATCGGCCTGGCCCTGTATGACGAGGAGGATACCTTTATCCAAAGCGTGGCCGCGGCGGTCCAGGACCGGCAGACCGAGGCCCGGCAGTCGGGGCAGAAGGTGTCCCTGACCATCAGCGACGGGGAGCGGAACCAGGCAACCCAGTATACCCAGGTGGAGAAGTTCCTGTCCCTGGGCTATGACGTGCTGTGCATGAACCCCGTGGACCGGACCGCCGCCTCCACCATCATCGACGAGGCGGAGCGGGCGGGGATCCCCGTGGTATTCTTCAACCGGGAGCCCGTGGCCCAGGATCTCATGCAGTGGGACCGGGTGTGCTATGTGGGCTCCGACGCCCGGCAGTCGGCGGAGCTGCAGGCGGGGATCGTGGAGCAGTTCTGGGAGTCGGACCGGGCCTCTATTGACCGAAACGGCGACGGGGTGATCCAGTACATTATGCTGGAAGGGGAGCGGCGCCACCAGGACGCCGTGATCCGCACGGAGGTGTCGGTCCAGACCCTGCGGGAGTCGGGCATCGAGCTGGAGCGGCTGGACGGCGGCGTGGCCAACTGGGACAGGACCCAGGCGGCGGCCATGATGACGGAGTATTTTGAAGCCTATGGCGACGAGATCGAGCTGGTGATCTGCAACAATGACGATATGGCCCTGGGGGCTGTGGATGCCGCCCAGAGGCTGGGCCTGTCCTTCCGGAACATCGTGGGCATTGACGGTACGGCCTCGGGCTTAGAGGCCGTGGAGGCCGGGGAAATGCTGGGCACCGTGGCCATGGACGCGGAGGCCCACGGGGAAATGGTGTTCCGGCTGGCCGTGGAGCTGGCGGCGGGCAAGACCGTGGACGAGATCGACGAGGTGGGGGAGGACCACTGCGTGAGAATTCCCATGGAGGCAGTGATCTGGAACCCCTCCTAAAACTTGGAAGCTTGGCCCGTATTTGTGTATTGTGTACAAATACGGGCGCTTTTATTTGGCGAAAAGTCCGAATCCCATACAGATTTTTGAAGGTTATTCGTAGTTTTTTCTATGGATTTCAGGGAAAAAATCCGGTACTATTTTCATGGACAGCGGAGCTGTACCAAATAAATTGGAGGAAAGATTCATGAAAAAGATCATTGCCATGCTGCTGGCGCTGACCATGGTATTCGCCCTGGCTGCTTGCTCCGGCAACGACACCAAGACCACCGAACCCAAGAATGACACCAAGACCACCGAGCCTGCCGGTACTCAGGGCACCGAGCCCGCCGCTTCCGGCGAGCTGAAGGTCGGCGTGTTCTACTACACCTATGCAGACACCTACATCTCCAGCGTTCGTACCGCACTGGACAACGAGCTGAACAGCCTGGGCGTTACCTACCAGAACTTCGACGGCAACAACAACCAGACCACCCAGAACGAGCAGATCCAGACCGCCATCACCGACGGCTACAACCTGCTGGT
>CAKTNP010000020.1 GCA_934589155.1 uncultured Oscillospiraceae bacterium
ACCGGCAGGCCGGGGAGCGATCCCAGGCGGTGCTGGAGGAGCTGCGGCGGGTGGCGACCGATGACGCTACACTGCCGGTGGGCTCCCTGTCGGCCACCGAAGGGCCGGAGGCGACCCAGGTCCCGGAAATGCCCACGGTCCAAATTGACGGCTATGACTACATTGGGACCCTGACCATCCCGGCTCTGGAGCTGGAGCTTCCCGTCATGGCCCAGTGGGATTACGATCGGCTGACGATCGCCCCCTGCCGCCAGTTCGGCACCACCCAGACCGACGACTTGGTCATTGCAGCCCACAATTACATCGTGCATTTTGGACTGTTGTACCAGCTGTCCCCGGGGGACACTGTGGCCTTTCGGGGGGTGGACGGGGCCCAGATCGACTATGTGGTGGCGGAGGTCAGCACCCTGGCTCCGGATGAAGTGGAGGCGGTGCAGAACAGCGGCTACGCCCTGACCCTGTACACCTGTACCTCCGGCGGTGTGGCCCGCACGGTGGTATTCTGCGACCGGACGGGGGAAAAGAATTTTGAAACGGACAGTAATAGGTAGGATATGCAGATGCTGAAGTTGAGCAGTTTCTAACATAAAGCGCATATGCGCAAGCCGGCAGGGCGGTGATCGCCCTGCCGATTTTTAACGCTAAGAATACTTCTTTCCGGGTTTATCGTCCTGAGATGTTCTATAAGAAATATGCAAGAAGTCGTATAGAGAAACCCAAGCGGGGCGGGGCTATGCGCAGGGCCGAGAGAACCGGATTTCGCTATGTCGGGACAATATGATCAAGTTGCGGAGGGATGGAAAACAGGAAAGCTCTGCGGAGAAAACTGGAGGGTTTTGGAGATAAGAGGAGGCGAAGTCTATTTTATTTTAGCGAATTTAGACAAAACAACTAAATCCGATTTAGAAAAACATCTAAAAATGTGCATATTATCAAAATGCCGGTTGACAAACGAAAAAAATGCCGTAGAATAAGAGCATGAGTTACAGAAATGGATCAGGTCAGAGAGCGGAGGAGCCATTTTGTAAATGTAGATGGAATATGCATAGTTAAACGTTTACTTTATGGCGACGGCAATATGAAAATTGTAATGAAAGATGTGGCGGAATCCTGCGGGGTCTCCATTGCGACGGTATCAAAGGTCCTAAACGGGAAAGATCACAGCATCAATGAAGAAACACGCAGAAAGATCCTGGACGCCGTGGAGCGCATGGGATATGTGCAGAACTCTGTGGCGAAAGGACTTCGGACCCAGCGAACGAACATGATCGGCTTCATCCTGCCGGACATCAGCAACCCATTCTTCTCCGAAATTGCCCGGGGCATTGAAGACTACGCCCGACAACAGAATTTTGGCGTGCTGATCTCTAACACCAACGGAGACGCCGAACAGGAGTATGAGAATTTTAAACGACTGACCTCCAGAATGGTAGACGGCGTGATCTTTACCCGGACGATGAAGCTTCAATACATGGACACATATAGCAGCGTTGGACTTCCGATCGTTGTTGTGGATCGGGAAATAGATTTCCGTGGCAGCGGAATGGGAGCTATCATGGTCAACACGCAGCAGGGAATTTATGATGCCACCAATGTTCTCATCTGTCATGGCTGCCAAAGCATCGCCTTTATTTCCGCCTATTACACCTCGGACCACGACCGGTTTGACGGTTACTGTCGAGCACTCAAGGAGCATGGGCTTCCGGTTCGCCCGGAGCTGGTGTTTCGCCGGAACTATGATATTTCAACAGGCTATGACGGCATGACCCAAATTCTAAATTCGGCCAGAGTGGATGGCGTGGTTTGCGGCAACGATCTGATCGCTGTGGGTGCCTATGACGCTATCCAGAAAAAGGGGTTGTCGGTGCCAAAGGATATTAAGGTGTTCGGCTTCGATGATATCTACTTTTCGCAGTTCATTTCGCCGCGATTGACCACGGTGCATCAGCCAGCCTACGAAATGGGCGAGGAGGCTGCCAGAATGCTGATTGGCCATATCGAAGGGGGAGAGCCGCTGGAAGTCAGAGAACTGCCGTATCGGATCATTATGCGGGATTCTGTCTGAAAGCGGGGACCATGGAAGCCAGAATGCGGGAAATATTCAAATAACGTTAAAACCGCATTTATTTTGTGTAGTTAAACGTTTTCCTTATGAATGAAAATTGAGAAAACATTTGAAAACACAGAATGCGAAGAAACATCACGATTCACTCTAGTGAGATGCGCAGATACTGAAAACTACTCAAAATCATTGAATTTATACAAAGGTAAACGTTAAACTTAGAACAAAACTCCAAAAGAAACAAATTGATCACAAAATTAAGAAGGCGGGAGAATGAATGCTATGAGAGTGCTGTGTTTCGGCTCAATGAACATCGACTACACCTATTATGTGGACCGATTTGTCACGGAGGGAGCAACCATTCTAGCCTCCCGTATGGCGACTTTCTGCGGAGGAAAGGGCCTGAACCAATCCATCGCCCTTCGCCGCGGCGGTGCGGAAGTATGGCACGCGGGCGTAGCGGGGACCGGGAGTGAGATCCTGTTAGATGCCCTGCGGAACGAGGGAGTCCACCTGGAATACCTCCAGGTGACGGAGCGGGAGCCCAACGGCCAGGCGATCATTCAGGTGGACGGAGCGGGTCGCAACTGTATTATCGTCTATCCCGGCTCCAATGTTTTGGTCACACGGGACTATGTGGATGAGGTCTTGGATCATTTTCATTCGGGAGACTGCATTGTCTTGCAGAATGAAATCTCGAATCTGGAATATATCATTCGTTCGGCGGCGAAGAAGGAAATAACGATCTTTCTGAACCCTTCTCCGATCACGGAGGAGCTTCAATTCGATCTTTTGCAGTATGTGGACTATCTGATCCTCAACGAGGTGGAAGGCAAGGCCCTGACGGGGCGAACGGAGTTTCAGGAGATTCTGGATGTGCTCCAGGAGCGGTGCCCAAAAACCAAGATCGTCCTGACGATTGGAGAGCAAGGGGTCCTGTATCGGGACCAGAACGGAACGCTGTCTCACGGAATCTTTTGCGTGCCGGTGGCAGATACCACGGCTGCGGGAGACACCTTCAGCGGATTCTTTATCGCCAGCATTAGCCGAGGACTGGCTCCGTGGGATGCTCTGCACTACGCGTCCATGGCAAGCGCCATCTGCGTGAGCAGAAAGGGGGCAGCGCCCTCCATACCAAGACTGGAGGAAGTGCTGGCCTTCGAAAAGACACTTCCGAAAAACGCCGGATGATCCGTAAATATTCGCGTACAGCGATATTTGATTAAAAAGAATTGGGAGGATACACCGAATGAGCGACAAGAGAAAAATCATCATGGATGTTGATACCGGCTCCGATGACGCCATTGCCCTGGTAATGGCAATGCTCAACAAGGATTTCGACCTTTTGGGCATCTGCTCTGTCAACGGCAACATCGAAGTCAAATTGACCACTGACAATTCCCTGCGCACCGTAGAGTGCTGCGACAAACAGGGCCAGGTTAAAGTCTACAAAGGCTGCGACCTTCCTCTGGTGTCCACGCTGACTCCCTGGAGCCCCCAATCCACAGGCATTCAGTCCTGGGGCCTTATCAACCAGCCGCCTCACAAGAATCCCCGCCGCTCCGGCGACCGCCCCGGCGATCAGGAGGTCCATCCGGAGCACCTGCCCCTACCGGCGCCTACGATCCATGAGGAAAGCAAGAGCGCGGTCCAGTTCTATCTGGAAACGCTGCTGGCGGCGGAGGACGGGGAGATTACCCTGGTTCCCGTTGGCCCTCTGACCAACCTGGCCGTGGCCATGCGAGCCGATCCTCGGATCATTCCGAAGATCCGTGAGATCGTTATTATGGGCGGTGGACATTTGGTGAACAACTCCTCGCCTGCCTCCGAGTTCAACGTCTGGGTGGATCCGGAAGCTGCCGAGATCGTGATGCAGAGCGGCTGCAAGATCACCTGGGTGCCCCTGGATGCCACCCACGCGGCATATATCACCGTGGAAGAATCCAAAAAGATCCGGGACCTGGGCACAAAGCCCGCTATTCTGGTAGCAGATCTCATCGAGCAGCGTACCGTGGGTTATTCCCGGAGCGACGCGGAGATGCGGGACCTGAAAGGCGCACCCATCCATGACGCGCTGGCCGTCTGCGCCGTGCTTCATCCGGAGGTACTAAAGAATGTGCTCCACTGCAACGTTCATGTGGACATCGGCGGCAGCTACGGCTATGGACAGACCATTGTAGAGCGCCGGATCCGGGTCATTGAGGAGGAGAAAAACTGCTACTTTGCCCTGGGTGCCGATCGGAAGATGTTCTACGATTGGATGTATGAGACCCTGAAAAAGGATAAAGAGAACAGAGGCCTGTAACCAACTGCACGAAAGCAGAAAATATAAATACAAAAACGGGAGGAAACAAACCAATGAATGAGAAGAGAAAGATCATCATGGACGTGGATACCGGCTCTGACGATGCGGTTGCTCTGGTAATGGCAATGCTGCATGAGGAGTTTGATCTGTTGGGTATCTGCTCCGTCAACGGCAACATCGAAGTCAAATTGACCACTGACAATTCCCTGCGCACCGTGGAATGCTGCGACAAGCAGGACGAGGTCAAGGTTTACAAGGGCTGCGATATGCCCCTGGTTTCCGCACTGACCCCCTGGAGCCCTCAGTCCACCGGCATTCGCTCCTGGGCCATGATCAACCAGCCCCCCCGCAAGAATCCTCGCCGGGAAGGAATGCGCGCCGGCGATAAGGAAGTCCATCCGGAGCACCTGCCTCTGCCGGCACCTACGATCCATGAGGATGCCAAGAGCGCGGTCCAGTTCTATCTGGAGACCCTGCTGGCGGCAGAGGACGGCGAGATCACCCTGGTTCCCGTTGGCCCCCTGACCAATCTGGCTGTGGCAATGCGGGCTGACCCCCGGATCATTCCCAAGATCCGCGAGATCGTCATCATGGGCGGCGGTCATCTGATGAACAACGCCTCTCCCGCTGCCGAGTTCAACATCTGGGTGGATCCGGAAGCTGCCGAGATCGTAATGCAGAGCGGCTGCAAGATCACATGGGTGCCGCTGGATGCGACCCACGCCGCCTATGTTACCGCCGAGGAGGCAAAAGAGATCCGCAAGCTGGGCACGAAGCCCGCTACGCTGGTGGCCGACCTCATTGAGCAGCGCATTGTGGGCTATTCCCAGGATGACGCGGAAATGCGGGATCTCAAGAGCGCGCCCATCCATGACGCCCTGGCTGTCTGCGCCGTCCTCCACCCCGAGGTGCTGAAGGACGTGCTCCACTGCAATGTCCATGTGGATATCGGCGGCGGCTATGCTTACGGCGAAACCATCGTGGAGCGCCGGATCCGGGTCATTGAGGAAGAGAAGAACTGCTACTTCGCCCTGAATGCCGACCGGGATATGTTCTACGAGTGGATGTACGATACCCTGAAGAAGGATAAGGAGAGACGGGGCCTGTAATCCCGAATCTTTAAAACGGCTGCAAATGACAGGATCGGCGGGCATCGGCCCACCCAATGCCCGCCGAACGAACCAAAAAAATGAAAAGCAAAAGCACCAGACACCACCAACACAAAATTAAAATGGAGGAACTATCATGAAAAAAATCATTGCGCTGGTCCTAGGCCTTTGCCTCATTTTCTCCCTCGTTGCTTGCACACAGCCCAGCAACAACGGCACCACCAAAGCTCCGGAAACCACGAAATCCGCAGAACCTGCCGGCGACACCAAGACCACCGATGGAACGCCCACAACCAACACCAAATGGACGGCGGAAAAACCTCTGAAGGTTGCCTACGCGACTTCCACTGACAGAGGCGATAACGGTAGTAGTGACTCAATCTGGAACAGCATGCAGGAATATATGGCTGACAAGGATTGGATCGACTTCAACTTCATTGAGGCCGGCAAGGATTACAACCTGTATGAAACCCAGTTCCTGGAGGTTCTGGATGCCGGTGTGGACATCTTCATCTGCAGCGCAAACTACAGCATGGCCGATATTGTTGGCCCCCACTGCGCCGAGTACCCCGATACCACCTTCTGGTTCATCGATCTGAGCAGCGACTTCAAGTTCCCCGCAGAGAACTGCGCCGGCATGCTGTTCCTCCAGAATGAGGGTATGTTCATGACCGGAGCCCTGGCAGCAAACATCAGCAAGACCGGCATCATCAGCTTTGTCGGCGGCACCGAGAGTACCGTTATCATGGACTTCGGCGTGGGCTACTGGGCCGGCGCCACCTATGAGAACCCCGACATCAAGATCATCTACTCCTTCGTCGGCGACTTCAATGACTCCGCAAAGGGCAAGGAGCTGGCTCTTGCTCAGGCTGCCGCCGGTTCCGACGTGATCCACAACGTGGCTGGCACCGCCGGTCTGGGCGCCCTGGAAGGCGCCGCTGAGGCTGGCGTCTGGGCCATCGGCGTTGACGATGACCAGAACTTGCAGTTCACCCTCAATGGCAAGCCCGAAGTGGCCGAGCACATCTACACCTCCATGATCAAGTGCTGGGATAACGCCGTTGTCTACTTCGTGGACCGGTACATCAACGACTACGACTCCATCAAGTGGGGTGAAGTGGAAGCCTGGGGCTTTGCCAACGGCGGTGTGGAATTTGTCCGGAACGATTACTACTACTCCCTGGTCTCCAAGGAGCTGGACGAGCATCTGACCGATCTGGAGCAGAAGATCATCTCCGGCGAGATCGACGTCCCCACCGCCATGGGTATGCCCGTGGAAGAGTGGGAGGAGATCAAGGCCTCTGTTGCACTGAAAACCAACTAATTATTTGGAAGATTCATTCAAGGTGGGCGGAGTTTTTCCGCCCACCCACCTAAAAATGCTGAGTTCGGGGGTAGGGGTAAATATGCCGAAAGAAAAACTTAGAATGGATAGCATTGTAAAAATATACCCCAATGGTTTTGTTGCCAACAAGGGTGTAACATTCTCGGTGAACGAGGGTGAGATCCACGCTCTGTTGGGTGAAAACGGCGCAGGAAAAACTACGCTGATGAACATACTCTTTGGGTTGGAAAGTCATGAGGGCGGCACGATTTACCTTGATGGTGAACCTACTGAGATCGAAAACCCTCTGGATGCCATCAACCATGGCATTGGCATGGTGCACCAGCACTTCAAACTGGTGCCGTCGTTGACCATTGCGGAAAACATCATGCTCGGGATTGAGCCGAAGGGAAAAGCCGGCACCTTCGATTTTAAAAGAGCCGTGGAGATCACCAAAGAAATTGGTGAAAAGTATAACATTTCGGTGGATCCATATGCACGGATCCGAAATGTTTCCGTAGGCGTGATGCAGCAGGTGGAGCTGATGAAGATCCTGGTACGAGGCGCTGATATCATCGTGCTGGACGAGCCTACCGCCGTGCTGACGCCCCAGGAAACGGAGGGCCTGTTCCGGGAACTGAAAACGCTGAAGGAACACGGCCACACCATTATTTTCATTTCCCACAAGCTCAATGAGGTCATGGAGCTTTGCGACCGGTTTACGGTGCTGCGCCATGGCGAGCTCATCGGCGTGAAAAACGTGTCCGAGTCCTCCACGAAGGAGATCACCCGAATGATGATCGGGAAAGATGTGGAAGGCCGGGTGGATAAAACACCGCACGCCCTGGGCGATGTGCAGCTATCTGTAGAAAATCTGGGTTACACCACCCTGGGCGGGAAAAAGAAGGTAGACGATGTCTCCTTTAAGATCCGGGGCGGAGAGATCCTGGGCATTGCCGCCATCGAGGGCAACGGTCAGAACGAGGTGGCCCAGATGATTACAGGGATCATGCCCGTACAGTCGGGCAATGTCAGTATCTGCGGCGATTTCGTCAACGAAGCAACGATCCGCCAACGCCGGGAAAAGGGCTTGGCCCTGATTTCCGACGACCGGTACAAATACGGATGCTCCCGTGTCTCCTCTATCTTGGAGAACCTGCTGGCAGATCGGTATTACAAGAAACCATATTCCCGTAACGGGGTTCTGAATAATAAGGTCTGGCGGTCCAGCGTGGATCAGATGATCGCCGACTTTGATGTTCGCTGCAACAGCCCTCTGGAGCCGGCGGCCAGCCTGTCCGGCGGCAACTGCCAGAAGATGATCTCGGCCCGCGAGTTGACCTCCGATCCGAAGGTGATCGTGGCAAACCAGCCGACCCGAGGCATTGACGTTGGCTCCGCAGAACTGGTGCGGGGCGAGCTGTCCAAGTTGTCCGTAGGCAGCGGCGCTGCCGTTCTTCTGATCTCTGCCGACCTGGAGGAGCTGCTGGAAGTCAGCGATAAGATCATTGTAATGCACGGCGGAAAGCTGGTAGCGTACTTTGACGATGCTTCCAAGGTGGATTCCTTTGAGCTGGGCGAATATATGCTGGGCGCCAGAGAGATGCCTCTGGAAGAAATAAGGAGGGTCGCGCAGTAATGGAAAAGGCAAAGAAAAACAACAGCAAGTTCTATGCTTTCCTGGTCAGACACTTTGAGATCGTCCGTTCCGCTTTCGCCGTAGCACTTGCAATGATTGTGATCGGCATCATCGTGTTCTCTACCAGCAAGCAGCCGAAAGATGTGCTGTACTACTTCTTTATTGGTCCCTTCACCTCCGTCCGGCGCATGGGCTCTATTCTGCAGATGTTTGTTCCCTATCTGTTCTGCGGCATGGGCATGATGATGATGCAGCGGGCCAATAAGTTCAATATGTGTATTGACGGCGCATTCTACATCGCCATGGCCCTGACGTCTGTGGCCGCATTGAAGATGAACCTTCCGGTTATCCTGCTGCCGATCGCATGTATGCTGGTTGGCACGCTGGCCGGCACGGCAACGGCGGCCATTCCTGCAACGCTGAACTACAAGTTCAACGCTCATATCGTGGTGTGCTCTCTGATGCTCAACTACGTGATGCAGTACCTCGGTCGCTGGATCCTCCTGTTCAAGATCAACGATCCTACTCTGACCTACACCGGATCTTATGTATTCCCGGATGAGGCCGTTCTCAGCAAAATTATTCCGAAAACCAGCGTGCACTCCGGCTTGATCATTGCTTTGGTTTCCTTCGCGGTGATCTGGTTCATTGTCAAGAAAACGAGCCTGGGCTACTCCATCACCCAGGTGGGCAACAACCCCGAATACGCCAGAGCCTGCGGTATGAACGTTTCCAAGATTGCAATCGTCTCCCAGCTTA
Source organism: uncultured Oscillospiraceae bacterium (assembly GCA_934589155.1). GTDB lineage: Bacteria > Bacillota > Clostridia > Oscillospirales > Oscillospiraceae > Faecousia. The sequence continues at coordinate 9,199 of CAKTNP010000020.1, forward strand.
TCGGCGGCGCGCTGTGCGGCCTGGGCGGTGCGGTGGAGGTTCTGGGTACCTTCGGCCAGTTCAAATCCGCGGCCCTGTTGGGCTACGGCGGCTATGGATTGCTGATCTCTGTGGTCGGTAAGAATGATCCTGTGAAGGTGTTCTTTGCGGCACTGCTGATCGCCTATCTGCGTGCAGGTTCCGCATTGATGAATGCGAATACGGACATTCCTCTGGAAGTGGCGGACGTTTTGCAGGGTCTGCTGGTTATCTTCCTGGCAGCTTCCATGCTATTGGCGAAAACCAAGCACAGATGGCTTATCAAGACCTCTGAGGTCAAGGAAGGAGAGGCTGCGTAATGCTGACAACTGCCATTATCACCAACTATCTGTTCTCCCTGATCCGCATGACGACTCCCTTGGCCTATGGCTCCATGGGCGCAGTCATTTCCAAGCAGGCCGGTACGAATAACCTGGCAATCGAGGCAACCATGCTCATGTCCTCTATGGTTGCCGTGGGCACCAGCGTATATGTGGGAAGCCCCTGGATCGCCCTGGCCATCGGTTGCTTGACCGGTGTGCTGGTATCCTTGTTCCTGGCCATGATGTTCCTGAAGTATAAGTCCGATTCTGCCATGACCGGTATCTCTCTGAATACGGTGGCTACGGGCCTGGCGATGTTTATCCCCTTGATTTGGTTTGGCTCCAAGGGCGCCATTCAGAACCAGCCTACCCTTCGGTTTCCCTCTGTGGACATTCCTCTGCTAAAGGACATTCCCTATGTAGGCGATGTGCTCAGTGGACACTGCGTGCTGACTTATCTTGCGGTAGTCGTGGTGTTTTTGGTGTGGTTTCTGCTGTTTAAGACCCCATTGGGGCTGCGGATTCGGGCTGCCGGTGAAAACGCGGACGCGGCGACCTCCGTGGGCGTCAACGTCTATCACACCAAGCTCATTTCCTTCGTGTTCACAGGTATCGTCTGCGGTTTTGCCGGCGCCTACATGAGCATGTACTATGTTTCTTGGTTTTCCTATGGCTTGATCGCCGGACGCGGCTTCGTATGCGTATCCATCAGCAATCTGACCGGCGGCCGTCCCTGGTCCAGCTACCTTGTGGCCTTCGCCTTCGGCGCCATCGACGCTTTGGCAATGAATTTGCAGAGTATTGCTGCTGTCCCGGCGGAGCTGCTACAGCTGCTGCCGTACCTGGCGACCATCATCGGCGTTACACTGGTGGGCTATTTTGAAAACCAGCGAATGAAGAAAGAACAATAAGATCTTTTTCATGTTCTCCACAGCATCCGGGCCGTACCTTTGCGGCCCGGATGACTCACTCAATGGGGAGAGAAAACAAGAATGATATCCACGGAACTGACCTGTGCCGAGAGGACACTGAGGAAAAGAGCCATTCGAGATCAGTTTGCCCTGTGCGGGATGCAGGCAACCTACTGGTCCGTTGTCACCATGCAGTCCAGCTTTCTGATTTCCTTTTTGAAGCAGAATGGATACAGCACGGATCTGACCGCTTTGATCGTGTTTCTCAATGCCATTGCGAACCTGATCGCCCAGCCTCTTTGGGGCTATCTGTCCGATGCAAGGCTGGGGATTAAGCGCGTCATACTCTGCTGCCTGGGATTGTCTATTCCGGCGCTGGCGCTGATGCCGGCGGCGGTGAGCTCTATTGCCTTTACGGTGGTACTGAATCTGCTGTATTCAGCTTTCAGCCAGCCGCTTCAGGGGTTGACGGATGCAGTCACCAATCTTTCGTCCCTGCGAAACAAATATGTGACCTATGGGATCACAAGAGGCATTGGATCGCTGACGGCGGCGGTGACCAGCCTGTTTATTGGCAGCCTTCTAAATATCACGGGCATAGAGTCTCTGTTTTACATCAATGCAGGTATGTTGCTCCTGGCCTTTTTGATGATGCTCCTGTTTTCCGGTGTGTCCTACGGCATTGCAGGCGGAACGGAGATCCCCCGCAGGCAGGAGAGTATTTCCATCCGTTATGCGGCCAATACGCTGATCCGGTACTGGCCTTATGTGCTCTTGGTTTTGAGCAATACCCTGATCAACGTCAGCAACCGCCTGGCACATCTGTTTGTTCCCATCTTGATCGATGAGATGAACGGTACCAATGGCGATTTGGGTATGGCGCTGTTTCTCAACTGTATTCTGATGGCGCCCTGTATGGTAGTCCACGGCATGATGATGAGGAGGGGAATCAAAAACCATTGGCCCTATATTGCAGCGGGCGTATTCATGTGCCTGCGAGTGATCGCAATGGCCCTTTGCCATTCTCTGCGTGCAGTAGTGTCGGTACAGATTCTGCAATCCTTCGGCTATGGACTGCTCCAACCGGCTATGGTGCGGGCGGTGAGCGATGTTTCTCCGCTGAAGCTACGGGCAACGGCGATCTCCCTGGCAACGGCATTCCAGATTGTGTTCAGCACCCTGCTGGGGAACAATCTGGGGAGTGCCTGTGCCGACGTATTTGGAAGAGATGTGACCTTTGTGGGCGGCGCCCTGCTTTCTTTCCTGGGCATCCTTTTATACTTGCCTGTTATGAAGGCGGAGGCGTCCGGCACCCACGCAACAAAAAAGGAGGAAAAACTATGCTGACAATCACAAATGAAAGCGTGCACCGGGCCATGTCAGCCGAAATCCCCCCCGCGGCAGTCTGCGACCCTGGAAAGAGTGTGCGATTTATAACGCTGGACGCCCTGGGCGGTCAGTTTGTTGATGACAATAACCCCATTATTGATGAAGACAAGGCAGGAAACCCCTCTACGGGTCCTTTGTATGTGAACGGGGCGGAGCCCGGAGATATGCTGAAGATTACGGTGGAACAGATCCGTCTGCCCAACGTGATGTCCATGACGACGGCACCGAAAGCCGGAGTGTTCGGAGATGAGATTCCGGAATTGAAGCGGAAGCTGTACCGGGTGGAGGACGGCATGGTCTGGTTCAATGACCGGCTGCGGCTCCCGGTCCACCCCATGTTGGGCGTGATCGGCGTGGCGCCACAGGAAGGGTCCATTGGTACATCCTACCCTGGTGAGCACGGGGGAAACATGGACTGCAAGCGGATCACCCAGGGCTCTGTGCTCTACATTCCTGTGTTTCACCCTGGCGGACTGCTTTTCGTAGGCGATGTGCATGCGCTGATGGGAGATGGAGAGGTCTGCATTTGCGGGGCAGAGACTGCGGCAGAGGTGACCCTGAAGGTTGAGCTTCAGAAAAAAAGCTACGGGACCTTGTTGCTGCGCAGCGAGGGAAAGGTCATGACCATTTGCTCGGCGCCAACGCTGGATGAGGCAGCGGTTCTGGCCACCAAGCGTATGCGGAAGATTCTGGAGCAGGAGTTGGGGATGGAGTTCCACGAGTCCTGCCGGATCCTGTCTCTGGTGGGCGATCTGAGGATCTGCCAGGTGGTGGATCCCCTCATGACCTGCCGTATGGAGGTCCCGGAGTCCGTGTTCCAGGCCTATGGCTATGTTTTTTGATGTCAAAATAGGAGAAAGACCATGAAAACAACAATTGAGGATCTCATTACCAGAAGAAGCATTCGTAAATACAAGCCGGATCAGATCACACAGGAGGAGTTGGACACGGTGCTGCTTGCGGGCACCTATGCGCCTACGGCCCTGAACCGCCAGTCCCCTCTGCTGGTGGCGGTACAGAACAAGGAGATCCGGGACGAGATCTCTCAGCTCAACAGTTCAGTGTTTCCCTTGGAGCGCCCCGGGGATCCCTTCTACGGTGCCCCTACGGTGATCGTGGTGTTTGCTGACAGCACCTTCAAAAACGGTGTGAAGGACGCCAGCCTGGTTATGGGCAATTTGCTCAACGCGGCCCACGCCATTGGCCTGGGATCTTGCTGGATTGATCGGGCCTATGAGGTGTTCCAAACACAGGAGGGGAAGGCCCTGATGAAACAGTGGGGCATTGACGAGAAATACGTCGGTGTAGGCAATTGTATTTTGGGCTATCCGGACCAGGAGGTTCCCACCGCCGCTCGGAAAGAGGGGTATGTGCGCAAAATCCTGTGATCCGCTGCGGCTAACGGTGGGGCATTTCTGCCTCACCACAGAAGCACTCTGAAATGGGAAGAGCAGAAGATTTTGAATCCCGGTTTCCACAAAACAGCCCCGGAGCCATGAAAGTAAGGGATAACAAACGGGAGACTCACAAGTGTGAGTCTCCCGTTTGCTGCCGCTTATGGGCAATGCGCTTAAAGCACCGGGTAAAATAAAGCGCAAGCCTGGCTCCATGGAATTGCAAGGTCAGGCTCTGGGCTTTTTCCGCTTTAGGGCTTTGGATCCCGCAGTTCCGGGATCGCACCGCCGGCCACAGCCCAAAAATACAGGCTGGCCACACTGCAATAAGGGTGAAAACGGCGGCGGTATTTCTCGAAAAGCTCCCGACTGATTTTCTGGTGATGATAGACCATTCGCAGTCCCCGCTGAATGGCTAGGTCGCCAAAGCTGAAAATGTCGGGGCGCCGGAGACAGAACAGCAGAATCATTTCCGCTGTCCAGACACCAATGCCCTTGAGGTCGGTTAGGGCCAGGATGGCGTCGGCGTCGGGCATATGAGCCACCTCGTCCAGATCAAAGGCGCCTGTGTGGACCCTTTGAGCGAAATCTGTAATGTACTCCGCTTTTCGGAAGGTCATGCCCATGGATTGGAGTTTGGGGACTCCCGCCTGCAGGATGGTCCCGGCATTCACCTGGCCCAGGGACTCCTGGCAGCGGCGCCAAACGGTGGCCTGGGCCTTGGTGGAGATCTGCTGGCCGATAATGTGATGAATGACAGAGGAGAAGAGATCCGGGTCCACGGCCCGGTGGATAGGTCCGATGCGGTCTATGACATCGCATAGCTTTTTGTCCTTCTGCCGCAGATAGGAAATCTCTGTTTCGCCGTATTCAAAGTACATTCTGCGCACCTCCCACTGGCTGCCTATTTTGCCTCCATTATATCCCGGCTTGCCCCGAAAAGCTATCTGAATTATATGAAATGTTTGTGCCGCCCGACAAAACACGCAGACATGGCTTGACCCCCAAAAAGGACAAACTGTGGGCCGCTGGGGCGGCGCATTTGGACGGGCCCAGGCGAATAGAATTGCAAACAGGAGGTGAGGGAATGATCTCTGCCGCTGTTTGGATGGTTTTCAGCAGTATGCTCTATTCCCTGCGGCTGGACACCGGCAGCTTCCCCAAACCCCTGACCGCCAAGGAGGAGCAGGAGTATCTGCTCCGGGCGGGGCAGGGGGATCTGGAGGCCCGGAATATACTCATCGAACGAAATCTTCGCCTGGTGGCCCACATTATGAAGAAATACTACACGGCCTCGGCGGATCAGGAGGATCTGATCTCCATTGGCACCATTGGGCTCATTAAGGGGATCTCGACCTTTGACGGCAGTAAGGGGGCAAGGCTGGCGACCTATGCGGCCAGGTGCATAGAAAATGCTATACTAACACAAACGCGTCTTTTGAGGGTAACTCGGAAACCGGGACCCCAAAAGACGCGTTTTGGTGCGTTTTTATGAAAATTTCTGCCCCGTTTTGTGCAACGAGCAGCGGTACATCCGCAAGCATAGGGCAAGGGGATGGAGATGGCAGAACACTTCGGCACTGCCGGCAAGTGCCTGCCTGATAAATGAGGCACTGCCATGTGGACCGTTTTTTTACCTGATTTTTACAGAAATCCCCTTTTCGGTTTTCCAATTGTGGGCTAGAATGATGTCATGTTTTGTAGGAGATGCACAAAAGAGACGGGCGCAAGCTGGCGGACATCCCTTAAAATCAGGCAGGTTTCACAATTTGCAGATTTCATGAAAAAAGGGATTGAACTTTTGCTCACATTGTGTTACAAATTACGCATGATGTACTACGGACGAGGAACAAAAGCCTACGAGCCGTGGACTATTTGAACGGTTTGCGTTTCTCTCGAACCACGGAATTTCTAGCGAAAGGGGAAATTTCCCAGTGAAGACAGCATTCAAGGCGCAAAAAGAGGGTGCCCTCCGTGGCGGCCTTCGGCCCAGGGGGAAAAAGCACCTGAAGATCGCCGCATTCATGGCGCCGATCCTGATTTTTGCCCTGCTTTTTGTGTATTATCCCTTCCTGAAAACTTTGGTCAACAGCCTGTGCGCCGTCAATGACAAAGGGGAGATCCAGGGCTTTGTGGGTCTGGACAATTTCAAGTATGTCTTTGGCCGGAACGATTTCAAAAAGGCCCTGAAAAACTCGATCCTTATCACCCTGATCAATGTGCCGGTGACCTTGATCCTCACCATCTCTCTGGCTCTGCTGGCCACGAAAAAGCGGCCGCTCAGTCCTGTGTACGAGACCATGTTCACCCTGCCGATGTCCATTTCGATGTCTGCGGCCTGTATGATCTTCAAGTCCATGTTCAGCCCCACGCTGGGATGGGTCAACGCCTTCTTCGGTACGAATCTGGGGTGGTTTGAGAGCAAGGATACAGCCCTTTATACCTGCATCATCCTTACGGTGTGGATGGGCGTGGGGTTTGACTTTCTGCTGTTCCAGTCCGCTCTTCGGGGAATTCCGAAGCATGTGATGGAGGCGGCGGAGCTGGACGGCGCCGGCTTCTTTACACGGGTGTTCAAAATCCAGCTTCCCATGATCTCCTCTACGGTGTTCTACGTGCTGTGTACCAACACGGTGCTGGCAATGATGACCTCTGGACCTATGATCATCATCACCCAGGGAGGCCCCTCCCGGTCCACCACGACCCTAATGTATATGATGTTCGCTTCCGGCTATGGCAGCTCCAACTACGGCCTGGCGGCGGTGGTGAGTATGGTGGCCTTTGTCCTGACCTTCGGGTTTACCCTTGTGTCGTTTCTGTATGAGCGGAAGAAGGTGTTCTATCAATGAAATATACCACCAAAAAGCGGGTCGGAGATGTTGTAGTGTCCCTGGTGGCCATCGCCTTGGGCCTGGTGCTGGTGTTTCCTGTGATTTACTGCATCTTTGGCGCCTTCAAAACCCCGGCCGAATTTTTGTCGCCGAAGCTTCTGCCGGACAGCTTTGCTTATACCCAGAACTTCAAGGATGCCATGCACCAGGCACCGATGCTGCGGTATATGCTGAACTCTTTGATCATGGCCACCCTGGGAACCGTGATCCGGCTGGTGTTTTCCATCTGTGCCGCGTTTGCTCTGACCCATTATGAGTTCCGGGGAAAGAACTTTTGCTTCTTCCTGGTGCTGGGCACTATGATGATGCCCGGAGATACCCTGCTTGTGACAAACTATGTTACCGTTTCCAGGCTGGGGCTGCTGAATACCTATTTCGGCATGTGCATCACGGGCTTTGTCAGCGCCAGCCAGATGTTCATGCTGCGTCAGCGATTCCTGTCTGTACCCAAAGACCTGCGGTATGCCGCTATGATCGACGGCTGCGGGGACCTTCGATACATTGCGACTATTCTGATCCCCGTCTGTAAGCCGGTCATTACGACCCTGTTTGTCCAGAGCTTCATCACCTTCTGGAATGCATACCTCTGGCCCCTCATTGTTACGGCAAGCGCCCCCAATATGCGTACCATTATGGTGGGTATTACAAAGCTGAACTCCTGGGAGGATACCAATTACCAGCTGGTGCTGGCCGGTGTGACCATTTCCCTGATCCCGTCCTTTCTCCTGTTTATCATCATGCGGAGGAACATGTCCAAGGGCGGTATGGATGGCAGCCTCGTAGGCTGATTCGCATTCCCGGGCGGGAAGATCCCGCCCTTTGGAATAAAACAAACAAACGATAGGGAGGATTCCGAATATGAAAAAAGTAATTGCATTGCTGCTGGCTCTGACCCTGGTTTTGAGCCTCTGCGCCTGCGGCAAGGGCGGAAATCAGACTGAAACCCAGCCCCAGACCAAGCCCGCAGACACCACTCCGGCCACGGAGACCGAGGCGACTCAGCCCGAGAATCTGCTGGGCACCCAGCCTGTGACCATCACGTTCTGGCACTGCGCCTCTGACGAAGCTGGTACCCTCATGGATAAATACATTGAGGAGTTCAACAGCACCAACGAGTACGGTATCACCGTCAACGCCATCTATCAGGGCCAGTACTCCGACGCCAGCACCCTGCTCAAGACCATGATCTCCGGTGGCAATTACGATGAACTGCCTGATCTCATGCAGATGGATGCCACAGGCAAGATGACCTACTACAACTCCGGCAAGGCGTTTACGGTGGATCAGGCCGTGGCCGCCTACGCAGAACCGGATTGCCTGGATACTTACCTCTCCAGCGCTCTGGCGAACTGGCAGTTTGCCGGCAGCCAACTGGGCCTGCCCTTTGCCACCTCCACAACTGTGTCCTATTATAATATGGACCTGCTGAAGGAGGCCGGCTGGGACAAGGTCCCCGAGACCTTTGACGATGTGGTGAAGCTGTACCAGGATATGCAGGCCAAGGGCATGACCCAGAAGGTCCTGCAGACCGTGCCCAACACCCCCACCTTGGCGAACTGGCTGGGTCAGATCGGAAGCTATGTGGTCAACGAGAAGAATGGCTCCGAGGGTACGGCTACGGAATTGGCCTGCATCGATAACGGGGCCCTGGCAACCTTCCTGACCCAGTGGAAGGCCATGTATGACGCCGGCGTCCTCATCAACGAGAACGGCTCTGCCGACAAGTTCATTGCCGGGGAGCTGGTGATGATGACCAATTCCTCCTCCAACGTGGCTCCTGTGCTGGAGAAGGTGAACGGCGCCTTCGAGGTGGGCGTGGGCAGCTATCTTCGGGTAAACGACACCGCCGCAGAGGGCGCCACTGTGGCTGGCTCCTGCCTGGCCATGTTCGACTCCGGGGACGAGCTGCGGAAGGAGGCCTCCTGGTACTTCATGCAGTATCTGACCTCTGCCGCTGTGCAGGCGGACTTCGCCGCCAACACGGGCTATATCCCCTCCAACACCGCTGCTCTGGAAGAGGAGAGCTATAAGGCCGTTACCGCCAAGTATCCTCAGTACCTGGTGGCTTACGATCAGCTGATGGCTACTCCTGCCGATATGTGCAGCGTTACCGTGGGCCCCTCCAAGGACTTCTATTACGCCATTATGCAGGGCGTATCCGACATGATGGAGAATAATCAGACCGTGGAGGAGACCGTGGAGATCATGGCCGACGAAATGCAGAACCTTCTGACCGAGTACGCCCGGAATAACACCGAGGGCTAAGAAAATACCTGAGAAAGAGCCGTTTCGGCGGCTCTTTTCTCCATTTGCATTTGAAAAAATTGGAAAGGAGCGCCAATATGGAGATCTCAACTTCAACGAATATCTGCGCCTTTACCCCGGGACGGGAGCGCAACGGCTTCGATTTCTGCATCGCCCAGTGCGCCCAGGGCGGCTACAAGGTGCTGGACATTAACTTCTGCGAGTCCATGAACCCCCATTCTCGGATGCGGGACGATGATTGGCAGGACTATGTAAAGGACATTGCGGAAATGGGCCGCCGGTGGGGTGTAAAGTTCCGCCAGTCCCATCTGCCCTATTACGACATCTTTGCGGACAACGATGAAGACAAGGTGAAAACCATGGAAGAGCTGATCCGCAGGTCCATCATCGCCTCGGCGGAATTGGGTGTGGAGTGGACTGTGACCCATCCCGGCACCGTGTATGCGGCAGGACAGGATATGTCTGTGTCCCGGGAAAAGAATCTGGAATACTACAGCCGTCATGTGAACACCGCTCGGGAAAATGGCATCGGCATTTGCCTGGAAAACGACTTTGAGTACCGGCCCCGGCAGCCCATGCAGCGGATCTACTGCGCCAGTGTTTATGAACTGGTGGATCTGGTAGACGGCTTTCAGGACCCCAAGCACGTAGGCGTGTGCTACGATTTTGGCCACGGAAACCTGGTGGGCCAGGCCTTCCACCGGAAGAATCTGAATGTGATCGGCTCAAGGCTCCACGCAATTCATGTCCAGGACAACCACGGCATGGCTGACGAACATCTCATGCCCTTCCATGGCAACATCGATTGGGCGGAGGCAATGGCGGGCCTGGCGGACATTGGTTACGACGGGGATCTCACCTATGAAATCCAGGAGTTCGGCCGGTATTTCCCCAACGATCAGAAGCACCTGGTGGTGGAATATTCTTTAAAGGTCGGCAAGGTCCTGGTGGATTTGTTTGAAAAGGCCAAGGCCGCCAACAAAAATTGATTTTTGCCATTCCTGCGCGCAAAGAGACTGCATTTTGGTATGACAAAGACGGACCCGGAGGCTCTGCCTGGAGCCTCCGGGTTTTTTGTAAAGGATCCGCTTGCCAGGTGAAGGACGAAGCGAATGGCAGAGAAGCCGAAACCGTTTGTGGGAAGGAAAGGCGTGGAACAGGATCCTGGCCCTGGCAAAGGAGGACTTGTTGGGCCCCGGCGGCGTTGTTTTATTTGCCGTAATAGCACAGGCGGAAGAACCTGCGGCCCTTTTCCTCATCCATGCGGGCGGGGGACATCACCGTGGCAAAGGCGGGCAGGGAATCCCGAGACCAGGTGTCCACATGGGAGAAATAAGCGGATTCATCGATACCGCGTGCTTGGAAACTGGTAGGAAGTCCCAGATCCCGGCTGAGGGTCAGAATGTGGTTCTTGAGAGCTTGCTGCAAAGCGCTGTCATCTCCCGTATAGCCCAGGCGCCGGGCCAGGGTACTGTAGGCAGGGTTGGGGCCTACCAGCTCCATGCTGTAGGGCAGCATGAGACCGCAGACCAGGCCGTGGGGCAGGCCAAAGGCGGGGCCGGGATGGTCATAGGAGTGGCAGATGCCGGTGCAGGAATTGGTAATGGCGATGCCGGCCATGGAAGCGGCAATGTGCATTCGTTCCCGGGCGGCCTGACGCTCCGGCGTGTTCTCGGGGGCGGCAGAGGCACGGAGAGATTCCAGAATATCCAGAGCGGACTCCAGGGCAATGGCCCGGGTCAGCACCGAGGCGTTCAGAGCGGTGCTGGACTCTATGGCATGGGTCAGGGCATCCATTCCCGTAGCGATGGTAATGGAGGCGGGGAGGGAGTCTGTGGTGGAAGCATCCAAAATGGCATAGTGAGGAATGATGCCGTTGTCCAGCAGAAGCCGCTTCACATGGGTTTCCGGGTCAATGAACACGGCGCAGGAAGTGGTTTCGCTGCCGGTGCCGCTGGTGGTGGGGACGGAGACATGAACCGCTTTTTTTCCCAGGGCGGGGAGACGGTAGGGCCGGGTGGCCGCATCAAATGTTAGATCCGGGTTTTCATAAAACAAATGAATGGCCTTGGCTGTGTCCAGGACGCTGCCTCCGCCGATGGCCAGGATCAGGTCTGGCTGAAATTCCCGGACGGCATCCGTGGCCTTGAAAATGTCTTCAATCAGAGGTTCATTCCGTATCTGAGTCAGATACCGGACTTGGGCGCCTGTCTGTGACGCCAAAGATTCCACGGTATGCCGGACCTCCGGGGAATAGCTGCGGCCCCCTCGGATCACGCCGATGCGTTTTTTCCCCAGGGTGGCGAAGAAGGACAGGGAACCCCGGCCAGTGACCAACCTTGGCATATGCAGTTGCTGAAAACGCTCTTCCATTTGTAATACACCTCACTCATTTGTAACGATACGCATTTATTCTACCACGAGGCAGGAGAAGATGCAATTCGGGGACCGCACAGAAACCACAAAGCGTTTTTGTGCTTTTTTCACAAAAGACGTGACGCTATGAAGTTCATACTTGACATATTTGAGATGACATGATATGATCTTGCCGTACAAAAGACCAGAATATATGACAAATGTAACGAAACAACAAAACACAGAAAGAGGTTGAACGATTATGGCGCAGATTGCAAGCAGAATGAACCACATCTTTGGCACCGATGGCCGGACATTTATCCTGGCAATGGACCACGGATCCAATTTTAACGTGCTGCCCGCCATGAGGGACACTAAAAAACTGATCCGGGAACTGGCCAGCGCCGGTGCTGACGCTTTCCTGTCCACCATTGGAATGGCAGAGAACTTTGCCGACAGCTTCCTGGGCAAGGGTATCATTCTCCGCATTGACGGCGGTGTTTCCTTCTTGGGAGATCATAAAGCTCCCATGCAGATTGTTGCTACCGCGGAGGATGCCCTTCGACTGGGCGCCGACTCCGTTATTACCATGAGTTTCCCAGGCTCTGTTCACGAGGCCCAGGTCCTGAGCAATCTGGCGCGAGTGTGTATGGACAATCACAAGTGGGGGATTCCCGTCACCGCCGAGGCTCTGCCTCGGGGCTTTGAGAAGGCAGAGGATTCCCGGACGCCTGCCAACGTGACCTTTGCCTGCCGCCAGGCCGTAGAGCTGGGCGCCGATATTGTTAAGACCGTCTACACCGGGGATCAGGAGAGCTTTAAGGCCCTAACGGAAAGCGTTTACGCTCCCGTTGTGATCCTGGGCGGCGCCAAGAAGGTCCCCGAGCGAGAGCTCCTTCAGGAAATCCGGGACGCTCTGGATGCCGGTGCCTCCGGCATTGCCATGGGTCGGAATATCTGGGGCAATGAAGATCCGGTCCACTATGCGGCGGCTATCGCCAAGCTGATTCATGAAAATTGCAGTGTGGATGCGGCCCTGAAGGAAATGAACAAGCTTTACTAAGTAAGAGGGAGGAAATCAAGATGGAAACATATAAGGTAAGCATCCATGCCGGAGTCCATGAAATGGAGACCCGGACCCTGGAGAAGAAGGCGCCTACCGGCCATGACGTGCTGCTGAAGGTTACCAGTTGTGCCATCTGTACCCTGGAGCAGCGGATCTGGAACGGTGTTATCAGTCGCTATCCTTACGCCGGCGGCCATGAGGTGGCAGGCATCGTAGAGGCGGTAGGCCCCGATGTAAAGAGCGTCAAGGCCGGGGACAAGGTAGCCGTCCGGCTGCTGAACTCCTGCGGTGAGTGCTATTACTGCCGCAGCGGCCATGAGAATCAGTGCGTGGTGTCCTTTGTTGCTCAGACCCATTCCGGAATCATGGGGTCCGGCGGCTTTGCCGAGTACATGACCGTCAACGCAAAGGCTGTATATAAGCTGGCTGACGACATGGATATGGATCACGCGGCTCTGGCGGAGCCTCTGGCTTGCTGCGTCCACAGCGTTCGCAACGCAAAAATCCAGCTGGGCGATGACGTTGTGGTCATCGGTGTGGGCATTATGGGCGCCCTGCACATTCAGCTGGCGAAAATGAGCGGCGCCCGGGTCATCGTCAGCGAGCTGGACCCCGCTCGGATCGAGGTCGCCAAGAAGATGGGCGCCGACATCGTGATCAATTCCAAGGAAGAGGATCCTATCGCCCGGATCAAGGAGCTCACCGATGGCCGTGGCGCCGACGTGGTGTTCTGCACAGTGGCCGTGGCTTCTGTGGCGCAGCAGGCTGTGGATATGGCCGGTAAGCTGGGCCGGGTGGTGCTGTATTCCTCCTTCCATCCTGACTTGCCGATCGAGATCAGCCCCAGCAAGCTCCACTCCAGTGAGAAGATCCTGACCGGATCCGTGAACCCCAACCAGGCGGACTTCCTGACTTCCACCAGACTGCTCAGCAGCAAACTCATCGATGTTTCTGCATTGATCTCCGACAGAGTGCCTCTGGATGAGATCGACCGGGCTTTCCAGGAGGCCGTTGACCCCCGCACGTACCGTATTGTGGTCAAGCCCTGAAAAAGGGGTTGAAAACACAGGTGGATTCTGTAAAATAGATGGTATCAACCAAGGAATAGGATGGTATCAGCTATGAATATGCACCCACTGACCCAAGAGCAGAAAAGTGAATATACCCGGATCGCGTACTATTATTATGAGGCGGGATTGACCCAGGACCGGATTGCCCAAAAGCTGGGAATTTCCCGGCAGCGGGTGAACCGTATCCTGGCAGACTGCATCGAACGAGGGATCGTTCGGATCACCATTGAGCAGAGCCCCGAGGAGTATTACATGACGGAGTCCGCCCTGGAGGAGAAATATCATCTGAAAGCGGCCCGGCTGGCGTATAGTACCGATCAGGAGCATCTGTATGACGATCTGGGTGTGGTAGCGGGGCGATATCTGAAATCTATTATCAAAAGGGGGGATATTATCGGCTGCGTTCCTGGCCGGGGCGTGGCGGGCATGGTTGATCGTATGACCCTGATCGAAAAACAGGAGCTTGTGGTGACCCAGCTCATGGGCAGCGAAAGCAAGCAGGAGTTCAGCCTGGAGGTGGACAGCATTCTCCACCGCTTTGCCAGGAAGCTCTCGGCGCAGCCCCAGCCGCTGTACGCGCCGGTGCTTGTCAGCGACGCCGCACTGCGGGAGTCCATTGTGAAAGAGCCCTATTATCTGGCGGCCTATGCCGTGATGAAGCAATGCACCATCGCTACCGTGGGAATCGGTACGGCCACGACCTATAAGCGGTATACCGCCCAATCCAACCATGGCGCTTTGGATGGAATGGAGAGGGACACCGTTCCTGTGGGGGAAATCTGCACGCACTACTTCGACCAAGCCGGAAATCCGGTGGATATGCCCTTTTCTGACCGTGTTCTTGCAATTTCTCGTGACGACTATATGCACATTCCAACCCGTATGGGTATTGCGGGGGGACCTTCCAAGCTGGCGGCCATCCGGGCGGCCTTGCTGGGGGGCTACGTAAACGTCCTCATAACGGACCTGGATACCGCAAACGCACTTCTAAAATAGTCCGGCCTTCTTGTTTCGGGGAGGCCGGAACACAGAAAGGAGAAACGGAGTGCAATGCACTCCAAATGTGGCTACTATGGAAAATAAAAAAGGTATCGGCCTGGTTTCCTGCGTCACCATGATCGCAGGCGGCATGATCGGCAGCGCAATCTTCTCCCTTTCCGGCCTCACAATGTATAACGCCGGTGCGTCCGCAATCGTCTCCTGGGCCATCGCAGCCGTGATCATGCTGATCTACGGCCTGGTTTGCGCAGAACTATCCACCATTTTCCCCAAATCCGGCGGCGTGTTCGTCTTCCCCTCCAAGGCCCTTGGCCAAAAACCCCGGACCGGTGCCCTCTGGGGCTGGATCTCCACCTGGGGCTATATCAACGCCAATATCGTTGCAGTGGCATTCGCCGCCATTTATGTTGGTACCTATCTGGGGGCCGGCTTTAGCCTTCCCGACGGTATGCAGATCCCGTTGGCCATCATCGCCATTGCCCTTTGTCTTGGCCTGAATCTGATCAAATTCTCCACCGCAGGTAAGCTGAATAATGTTCTGGTCGGCGCGCTCCTTGTCACCATGGCCGTTTACATCATCACTGCTTTCACCAGCGGCAACTGGAATTCCGCGAACCTGAATCCCTTCTTCACCCAGGGCGCAGGCGGCGCCACCGGTTTCCTGGCCTCCGTTCCCACCGCAATGGTCGGCTACGGCTCCATTGTAGCTATCGCCTTTATGGTCTCTGAGGTTCGGGACCCCAACAAGAACGTGCCGAAGGCCGTGGTCATTGCCATGTGCATTGTGGCGCTGTTCTATGCGCTGATCATCACTGCTACCATCGGCTTGGTTTCTGCCCAGTTCCTGGCGGAGAACCCCGGTATGCGCTATATTCCGCTGTACGCTGCCTGCTTTACGCAGCTGTCCCACATCGTATGGCTGCCGAAGGTAGTCTCCATTGCCGCTGTGCTGGCGCTGATCACCACCATGCTGGTGGTCCTGGCCCTCACCGGACGTGCCATCCAGGCTGCTGCCCAGGCGGACCTGCTGCCCGCTCCCTTCGGTAAGAGCGCAAAGAACGGTACTCCCGCCTTTGCGACCACAGTGGTTGCTGTTCTGGCCGCCATCATTTCCTGCTTCCCCGACCTTACTTCCACCATCGTCAGCTTCGGCGCGCTGTTCGCCGCAGTGACGATTTCCATCAACATCGTTTCTCTGTATGTTGCCCGGAAGAAGAATCCCTATGTGCCCGGCAACTTCCGCGCGCCCGGCGGTCAGATCCTTCCCGGCCTGGCCCTGGCCCTCATCATCATTTGCTATATCCCGGACATCATCTCCGGCGGCTGGATGATCTGGCTGTACACCATTGTGTGGTATGCTGTGGGCCTGCTGATCTTCAAATTCAGCAAGCGTGGCCGCATGGCGGACTGACAAATGGGTACGGAGGATATTCGGATGAAGTACTATTCTGTTTTTGAACCCTTAAGGGATACCGCAGTGGCGTTCGGCTACTTCGAGGGTATGCACAAGGGTCATCTGCGGATCCTGGAGGAAACGGTCCGGCTGAGCAAGGAGAGAAATCTCACGCCGGTGCTGCTGTCCTTTGCAGGCGAGGGCTTCGTTCTAACGACGGAGGAGGAGAAAGCGCTGTTTGCGGAAAAGGCCGGGGTCCACACCATGGTCACCCTGCCGGAGCCTCCCAAAGACGTGAAGACGTTCCTGGAGGAGGAACTCATTGGCCGCCTGGGGGCGAAGATCCTGGTCATGGGCGAAAGCGATACCGTGGCGGGGCTGGACCGGGATGCGCTAACGGCAGCGGCGGAGGCCCGGGGTCTTACGGTAGTGGCGGTTCCCCTGGTGGAATACAAGGGCCGGACGCTTTCGACGGATCTTCTGAACGAGATTTTCGACCGCTGCGACTTTGAGACCTACACGGCTCTGTGCGATCATCCATATGTGATGCTGGGCAAGGTAGAGCACGGCAAGGCCCTGGGTCGGACGGTGGGGATGCCCACGGCGAACCTGGGCGTAGATGCTCGCAAGAGAAAGCCCAAGGACGGTGTCTATGCCACCATTACGGTGTTGCCGGATGACAAGTTTATGGGATTGACCAACATCGGTAAGCGCCCCTCCGTGGACAACGAGAACCGAGTTACCATTGAGACCAACATCTTCGACTTTGCACGGAATGTTTACGGCGTGCCCACCTGTCTGGAGGTCCATTTTCATGTGCGGGGCGTCGTGAAATTCAACAGTCTGAAGGAAGTTCAGGAGCAGGTTCAGAAGGACAGCGCACAGGCTCGAGAAAAACTGACGGCGATTTACGGGACCGGGACCTGAGTTCTGAAAACGCAAAACTGAGGCGGTATGACTCATAGAGTCATACCGCCTCAGCTTTTATTCCCAAAGTTCCTACTTTCGGAAAGCAAAGGCAGGAGAGCGAAGGCAGTGGCAAAAAGGGAGCCTATTAGAGGGAAGAGGGCGAGGGAAAAACCAAGGGGCGGGCCTCATCTTTGTGCAAAATTGAGAATGAAAATTTGTGTCGGAGAGCTTTTTTTGACAAATTTTGACATGATATCTACATCCCTTGACAAATAAAAAGGTGGAATATAATATGAAATATGGAAATCTTAGACAAAAAAGAGATTTTTTGAACCAAAAAATCCCAAGAATTTGGGATTTCTAATTACGGATGGGCCGAAAGACCTACAACAGATTTGGAAAATGATGCCATGAAGTTCAAGAAGATGAATTGTCACCCGGAGATGCGGTAATCTTTACGGCGCCGGACGGAGCCGAGATCGACTATGTGGTGGCGGAGGTGAGGACTCTGGCCCCGGATGAGGTGGAGGCGGTGCAGAACAGCGACCATGCCCTGACCCTCTACACCTGCACCTCCGGCGGCGTGGCCCGCACGGCGGTATTCTGCGACCGAGCTTCGGCCGGAAAGAAATAAAATCGCAAGAGGGAGCGGACCTATGAGGTCTGCTCCCTTTCTATGCGCTTGGCGGTTTGGATTACGGCTCCCACCAGCTCTAGCTTCTGTTCTGTGGGGCAGCTCAACGCCTTGACCTGGGCGATGACGGCTTCGGCGTGGATGTCCGCTACCCGTCGAGTCAGCGCTTCCTTTCCGGTCTTGGTGCTTGGAAAATGTACGATTATGTGGATGGGCGCAGGTGTACGAATAGGCGGTCACCTCTTTCAGAAGGGCTGTCCTGGTGGAGCTGGACCGGGTCAAGAAGAACATAGTTTACTTTATGCGGAGGGCGGTGTCGAAAATACTGAGAAAAGGGTTTTCCGCCATTGTCGGTCCATCGCATCCTCATTGCATTAAATTACCCTCTATTTTTGCGCTTCTGTATGTTACGATGGAAATACCTATGTATTTACTTCTGCGCTTTCAGGTGCTTCACCGCCGCGTCTACCAGCTCCAGCTTCTGCTCCGTGGAACAGGGCAGCTTCTGGACGGTTTTCAGCACCTGCTCGGACTGGAACTTCGCCAGCTCCTGTGCAAGCTCCTGCTTCGTCTGCTGGGACTTTGGGAAAATCAGAAATACTTCCATGGCTGCCCTCCTTTCCAGAGTGATTTCCGCTTCAATCTATGCGCGTTTTCCGGCGTCTATGTAGACGTTTTCCACGTTAACATTTGTCCCGGGGTCTCAGGGCACCCTGACGCGTGAATCTGTCCGGACAGATTCGTTGCTTGACACACTGACTGAAAAACGTCTGACGTAAATTGCCGAATTGCAGAAACAGGAAGAAGCAGATTATGCTGCCAGTGAGGAAGCAAAAAAGAAAGACGACAAAAAAGGGAGTATCGATTGGTATCTGCATTGTCATTGTATTGATTATCCTGATTCGGTCCGTACCAGCTTTTTTTCGTATGATACAATCCCGCAATTTCATAGACATACATTTCACAAAGCGTCATTGTTCCCGGAGTTGGACACCGTGTCACAATATCTTTGATACAAGTAAACGAAAGGGGGAGCGCCATAGGAATATGACGGTCCCCTTTTTGTTTTTACCATGAAGTTGGGAAGAAAACGCCTTGCTTTTCAACTACATATGTATTACAATACATTTAGTACTATTTGACAGGAGTGAGGCACATGGAAAAACCTGTTTTGAGAATATCGCCCAAACGTTATGGCGGCGAGACCACCATCCTGTCGATGCGCATCCCGAAGGACCTGCTGAAGGACATTGACAGCGTAGCGGCAGTGACGGGCCGGACCCGGAATGAAATCCTCACCATGAGTCTGGAGTTTGCTCTGGACCATATGGAGATCGTAATGAAAGAAAGAGAGGAACCCAGAAATGGCGGTAATCAAGTGTAAAATGTGCGGCGGCGACCTGCGCCTCATAGAGGGGCAGAGCGTGGCGGAGTGCGAGTACTGCGGCAGCCGGCAGACCGTGCCCACCGCGGACAGCGAGAAAAAGCTCACCCTCTTTGCCCGGGCCAACCGGCTGCGGGCCTCCTGCGAGTTCGACAAGGCCGCGGGGGTCTACGAGAGCATCGTGGCGGATTTCCCGGAGGAGGCGGAGGCCTACTGGGGCCTGGTGCTGTGCAAATACGGCATTGAGTATGTGGATGATCCCGCCACGGGAAAGAAGGTCCCCACCTGCCACCGTTCCTCCTTTGAAAGCGTGCTGGAGGACAGCGACTTTGAGCAGGCCTGCGAAAACGCCGACGGCATCGCCCGGAAGGTCTACCGGGAGGAGGCCAAGGAGATCGAGGAGATCCGGAAGGGGATCATCGAGGTTTCCGGCAAGGAGCGGCCCTATGACATCTTCATCTGCTATAAGGAAACCGACGAGAACGGGGACCGGACCATTGACAGCGTGATTGCCCAGGATGTGTACGAAGCCCTGACGGACAAGGGCTACCGGGTGTTCTTCTCCCGGATCACCCTGGAGGACAAGCTGGGCCAGGAGTATGAGCCCTATATTTTCGCGGCTCTGAACTCCGCCAAGATCATGCTGGCCTTCGGCACGGATTTTGAATATTTCAACGCCGTGTGGGTGAAAAACGAATGGAGCCGGTACCTGAAACTCATGGCCTCGGACAAGAGCAAGCACCTGATCCCCTGCTACAAGGGCATTGACGCCTATGATATGCCCAAGGAGTTCGCCAAGCTCCAGGCCCAGGATATGGGCAAGGTGGGGGCCATCCAGGACCTGCTCCGGGGCATTGAGAAGCTCCTGCCCAAGGCAGCGCCGGTGACCGTGGTACAGGAGCGGGTCGTCGTGGGGGGCGGCGGGAACAACAAGATCGCCTCCCTGTTGGACCGGGGCAATATGGCTCTGGAGGACGGGGACTGGGCCAAGGCGGACAGCTTCTTTGAGGACGTGCTGAACAACGATTCCAAGAACGCCCAGGCCTATCTGGGCAAGGCGCTGGCCGGGGAGAAATGCCGGACCCTCGACGCCCTGGTACGGGAACGGAAGGACGCCACCCAGAAGATCCAGGGGGAGAAGCTGAAGCTAGCGGCGGACGAGGCCCATATTTCGGAAATGGCGCAGAAGTATTCGCTGCCCGGCTATGTGAGCCAGGACGAGATCCGGGGGCTCTATGCCTTTGACCTCTCCTATTATTCGGAGGTGCCGGGGCGGAAACGGCAGTATGAGAACACGGAACACTATTGGACGGAGCACAAGCAGCTCTCCCGGGCGGAAAAGTTCGCGGTGGGTCCGGTGGCGGAGAATCTGGCCCGGGAGAAGAAGGCCCTGTTTGCGGCCCTTGCTGATCGGGTGAAGGCCGCCGAGCAGGCGGAGGACCAGGCAAAGAAGGACCTGCAGTCCCGGTATGAGGCCCACCTGCGCCAGGCGGACGGAGAGGCAGAAAAGCGCTATCGTGACGGCTGCGCCCGCCGGGAGGCGGACTACCAGAAATGGGTCAAGACGGCGCAGAGCTCCGCCGATCCGGCAGAGCTGGCAGAGGCCGCCCAGGGCCTGGAGGGGCTGGGCGCATATTCCGACAGCGCCGCCATGGCAGAGCGCTGCCGCCAGCGGGCCGCGGAGGAGCAGGCCAAACAGAAGGCGGAGGCCGAGCGCCGGCGCAAGGCCCAGGAAGCGGCGGACAAGGCCCGGGCAGCGAGGAACAAGAGAATTGGCGTTTTTGCAGCCGCAGCGGCGGTAATCAGCATTGTCATTTTTATTGTTTTGACTCAGGTGGTGATCCCCCGAAATAACTACGAGGAAGCGCAGCGCTTATATGAGACCGGCGACAAGGTCCACGCGGCAATGATCTTCGGTGAACTGGGGAACCTTGAAGATGCGAAGGAGCGCAGCACGGAGCTGTGGAATGACATCGCCAGCCGGGACACGATCAGCGCAGGGGAACGCCATACGGTTGGTTTGAAGGCAGACGGTACCGTTGTGGCGGTAGGTCTGAGCAACTTTGGTCAGTGCAATGTCTCCGATTGGGAGGACATTGTGGCGGTCAGCGCGGGCTCCTACTATACAGTTGGCTTGAAAGCGGACGGTACCGTTGTGGCAGTCGGCAGTAATGGCAAAGGCCAGTGCAATGTCTCCGATTGGAAAGACATTGTATCGGTCAGTACAGGTGCCTACCACACGGTTGGCTTAAAAGCAGACGGCACCGTTGTGGCAGTAGGCGAGAATGAGTTTGGTCAGTGCAAAGTCTCCGATTGGAAAGACATTATTGCGGTTCGTGCAGGAGGCCGCTATACGGTTGGCTTGAAGGCAGACGGTACCGTTGTGGCGGCAGGCCAGAATAATAATGGTCAGTGCAATGTCTCCGGTTGGAAAGACATTGTGGCGATCAGCGCAGGAAGCCTCTGTACGGTCGGCTTGAAAGCAGACGGCACCGTTGCGGCAGTAGGCCAGAATGACGATGGTCAGTGCAATGTGAGCGATTGGACGGACATTGTGGCAGTCAGCGTAGGGGGGCTCCATACGGTCGGCTTGAAGGCAGACGGCACCGTTGTGGCAATGGGCAGTAATTCCAATGGCCCGTGCAATGTCTCCGACTGGAAAGACATTGTGGCGGTCAGTGCAGGGAACTACCACACGGTTGGCCTGAAAATAGACGGCACCGTTGTGGCGGTGGGTCTGAATACCGATCATCAGTGCAATGTCTCCGGCTGGTCCGGCATCAAGCTTCCCAACAAGTAAAAGGAGAGAGTACATATGTCCAAATTTGTGATCGAATGCCCCAACTGCGGGCGGTATGCGGAGGCCAAGACCGGCTTCTTTGCCAGAAAGAAAATCGACTGCGACTGCGGCTACACCATCAATGTCCGCACGGACCGGCTGTCCACCCGGGTCTGCCCCCACTGCGGCAACACCTTCGTCTATGACGCGGCGGAGGGCGGGAAGAAAATTCGCTGCCCGGTGTGCCGGGAAAAGATCATGCCTGCCCAGAACGACACCAAGCTGGTGGAGTTCTCCTGCGGCCAGTGCGGCGTCCGCCTGACCACCACCAAGGACGCGGCCAGCTACACCTGCCCCGTC
The DNA here is from genome assembly GCA_934589155.1 of uncultured Oscillospiraceae bacterium. GTDB lineage: Bacteria > Bacillota > Clostridia > Oscillospirales > Oscillospiraceae > Faecousia. The sequence continues at coordinate 31,339 of CAKTNP010000020.1, forward strand.
TGCGACCATGTAAACGATGTGCAGGAGCGGCTCATGGCCGAGCGGATCCGCCGGGACGGCCTGGCCTCCATTATCAAATATGAGGGCGACCGGGACACCCTGATCTGGAAGCACCCCATCGAGGATTTTAACCTGGGATCTCAGCTTATCGTTCACGAGAGCCAGGAGGCCATCTTCTTCAAGGACGGCCAGGCCCTGGACCTGTTCGGGCCGGGCCGGTACACCCTGGAGACCCAGCAGCTGCCCCTGCTGGAAAAGCTCTATCAGCTGCCCACGGATACGGAGGGGACCTTCCACAGCGAGGTCTACTTCATCAACAAGACCGTGCAGATGGCCCTGAAATGGGGAACGCCGGAGAAGGTCCGGTTTATCGATCCCCTGACCGGCGTGCCTCTGGAGCTGGGGGCCTCCGGCGAAATGAATTTGCAGGTGGCCGACTCCCGGAAGCTGCTGGTAAAGCTGGTGGGCACCGGAAAGGACATCTCCTGGGGCGACGGGGCCACCGGCAGTCTACAGGCCATGTTCCGGCCCCTGATCGCCAACGCCGTCAAGACCAACCTGTCCTCGGTCATCAAGGCGAAGGCCATTGACCTGCTGGAGATCGACGAGAAGCTGGACCTGCTGTCCGCAACCCTGAAGGAGAAGCTGCTGCCCGGGTTTGAGGAATACGGCCTGACGGTGCCGCAGTTTTATGTCAACCGCATCGTCCTGCCGGAGGAGGATCCCAACTTCAAGCGGATCCGGGAATTACATACCATCACCCTCCAGACCCGGATGATCCAGGCCGACGCCGTGGTCAAGACCGTCCAGGCCCAGGGCGAGGCCCAGTACCGCACGGCCCAGGAGCAGAGCAAGGCCACCATTGAGGTCGCCCGCCGGGAGGCGGAGCTGCAAAAGCAGACGACGGAAACGGAAATCGCTCGCCGGGAGGCGGAGCGAAAGGTGATTGCCGCCCAGGCGGAGGCCCAGGCCCAGCGGATGGCGGGCCTGACCGAGGCGGAGATCATGCAGGCCAAGGGCTATAACCAGAGAGACGTTCTGCAGGCGGAGGTCCAGAAGGCCTATGCCCAGGGCATCGGGGAAATGGGGCCGAAAATCTCCACCGGCGGCGGGAGCAGCATCGTAGGCGATGTGCTGGGCTTGGGCCTGGGCATGGCCGCAGCGGGAGCCGTGGCGCCCCAGATGGGCAGCATGATGCAGTCCTTCACCCAGGGGACTGCTTCGGCGGCACCGGCCGCCCTCGGCGGCGGGTGGGACTGTCCCGAGTGCGGAGCTAAGAATATTACCAGCAAGTTCTGCCCCGAGTGCGGCGCCAAAAAGCCGGAGCCCAAGGGGTTGGATACCTGGGACTGCCCCAACTGCGGCAAGAAGAACATTACCGGCAAATTCTGCGGCGAATGCGGCACGAAACGGCCGGAGGCTCCCAAGGCCTGGGACTGCCCCAATTGCGGGACCAGGGGCATTACGGTGAAATTCTGCCCGGAGTGCGGTACGAAGCGGCCGGAGGCCCCCGCGGCCTGGGATTGCCCGGAGTGCGGGACCAAGGGGATCACCGCCAAATTCTGCCCCGAGTGCGGACATAAGAGAGGAGAATAAATATGGCGGCGAAGCTGGAATGTGAAGTTTGCGGCGGCAAGCTGATCGGCAAGCCCGGCGGCATTTTTGAGTGCGAGAGCTGCGGCATGGAATACTCCACCGAGTGGGCCAGACAGAAAATTCAGGAAATCAAAGGCACCGTTAAAGTCGAGGGCACCGTCCAGGTCACCGGCAAGGTGCAGGTGGAGGGCGGCACCGTCAACGTGGAGGGCACCGCCACCAAGGAAAGTCTTTTGAAGCGGGCAAAGATGTGCTGCGCGGAAGGAGACTGGAACAAGGCGAAGGAGTTGCTGGAGCAGGTGCTCAACGCCGATCCGGAGTGCGGCGAGGCGTATCTGTACCGCTATTTGGTAGCGCAAAAGCAGCCGACCCTGGAAGCGCTGGCTGCCGACTGCCGTTCACGTTCTGCAGAACTCCCAACCAATTCTGAACTGAAAAGGGCGGAGAAGTTTGCAGACGAGAAGCTCATAGGGCTTCTGAACCGCTGCAAGCAGGAGTGCGCCGACGCTGCGGCAGCGGACCAAGCGCAACGGCAGGCCCGTGTCGGTGCGCTTACGGAGAAGCGGAAGGCACTGGAGCCGGTCCGGAAATTCATTGCCTGCGGCTTTTCTCACACGGTCGGTCTGCGTGCGGATGGCACGGTAGTAGCTGTGGGAGTGATGAGATGCTACGGTCAATGCAATATCGGTGACTGGCGGGACGTGGTTACCATTGCCTGCGGCGACCGCTGCACGGTCGGTCTGCGTGCGGACGGCATGGTAATAGTTGCGGGATGGAGAGTCCGCAATCTATACTGGGTTGACACTTGGCGGGACGTGGTTGCCATTGCCTGCGACAGCGATCACATAGTCGGCCTGCGTGCGGACGGCACGGTGGTGGCTGTGGGCGAGAATAAATACGGTCAATACAATGTGAGCGATTGGCGGGATGTGGTCGCTATTGCCTGTGGCAATTCGCACACGGTCGGTCTGCGCCGGGACGGCACAGTGGTGGCTGTGGGAGATAATAGCAATGGACAATGCAATGTGGGCGATTGGCGGGATGTGGCCGCTATTGCCTGCAGCGATTCTTACACGGTCGGTCTGTGTGCAGACGGCATGGTCGTAGCTGTGGGAAACAATAACTGGGGTCAATGTGATGTGGACGATTGGCGGGATGTGGTCGCTATTGCCTGTGGCAATTCGCACACGGTCGGTCTGTGTGCTGACGGCACAGTGGTAGCTGCAGGACAGAATAACGGCGGTCAATGCAATGTGGGCGATTGGCGGGATGTGGTCGCTATTGCCTGCGGCGGTTTTCACACGGTCGGCCTGCGCGCGGATGGCACGGTAGTTGCTGCAGGAAAGATTGACAGCTATTACTACGGTCAATGCGAGGTCGGCAATTGGCGGGACGTGGTCGCCATTGCCTGCAGTGCTTCTCACACAGTCGGTCTGCGTGCAGACGGCACAGTGGTAGCTACAGGCAAAAATGACGAAGGTCAATGCAATGTGGGCGATTGGAAGCTGTTTAACAGCATAGAAACCCTGGATCAGGAGCTGGCAGAGACGCAGGAGCGCCGGAAGCGGGAGGCCGAGGAGGCGCAACGGCAGGAGGAACAACGGAAACAAGAAGAATTGCGGAAGCAGGAGGCCGAGGAGGCACGGCGGCAGGAGGAGCAGCGGAAGCAGGCGCGCCTTGCCGAGCTGGCGGTGGAGAAAGACGCCCTGCAAGCCGAGTATGGAATCCTCCTTACAACCCTCAAGGGCCTTTTCGCCGGCGGCAAGCGCCGGAAGGAGATCGAGGCCCGGCTGGCGGAGATCGAAACGGAACAGAGAGGCTTGGAATAAATGGCAGTTATTACCTGTAAAATGTGCGGCGGGGATCTGACCCTGACGCCGGGCAGCAATCTGGCGGTGTGCCAATATTGCGGGTCCCAGCAGACCGTCCCGGCCATTGACGACGATAAAAAGGCCCGGCTCTACAACCGGGCCAACCGGTACCGGCTGGAATGTGAATTCGACAAAGCCTACAATGCCTATGAAAACATTGTGAATGACGAGCCCACGGAGGCGGAGGCCTATTGGGGTCTGGTGCTGTCGGAGTACGGCGTGGAGTATGTGGACGATCCCAAAACCGGGAAGAAGGTCCCCACCTGCCACCGGACCCTGACCCGTTCCGTCACCGCTAACGAAAACTTCAAGTCCGCCTGCCGGAATGCGGACGGGGAGAGGCGTATTTTCTATGAGGAAGAAGCGGAAACGCTGGACACACTGCAAAAGCGCGTTCTGAACGCCTCGGCCAAGGAAGAGCCCTACGACGTGTTTATCTGTTACAAGGAAACGGACGACAACGGCGACCGCACGGCGGATTCCGTCCTGGCCCAGGAAATTTATGACGCCTTGACCAGCAAGGGCCTGCGGGTGTTTTTCTCCCGAATCTCCCTGGAGGACAAGCTGGGGGCGGATTACGAGCCCTGTATCTTTGCGGCGCTGAACTCCGCCAAGGTCATGCTGATGGTCACGACCGATTCTGAGCATTGCAGCTCCGTCTGGGTGAAGAACGAATGGAAACGGTACCTGGACTTTATGAAAAACGACCCGTCCAAGACCCTGATCCCCGTTTACAAGGACATTTCGCCTTACGCCCTGCCGGACGAGTTTTCCCGGTTTCAGGCCCAGGACATGGGCAAGCTGGGCGCCATGCAGGACCTGGTCCGGGGCGTGGAAAAGCTGACGGGAAAGCAGCAGAAATCCGGCGGCATGACGAAGGAAGAAAAAGAGGCCCTTCGTTCCGTGCAAAAAAGCCAGAGCACAGGAAAGTTCATTGGCCTGGCCCTGGCGGTGCTGTTGGCCGGAACCCTTGCGATTACCTGGACGGCTGCGGCGTTGCTGGACAAGGGGGCCTCTCTGGGAAACTGGATCGTCCTGACCCAAAACGGAAGCGCAGTTGACTTATTCCGATGCAACAATAACGGAAGCCTAATCCTGATGGGTGCGGCATTTGCGCTCCCCCTTGCCTGCATGATGAGTTGGGCTTCCCACGGCGTTCGGAGCAAATTTGCCGGTTGGACTCTGACGGCGGCGTATTTGGGGGCCTGCCTAGTCTTAACGGTGCTGCAATGCACCGGGAAAGCCCTTGGACCGGTTCTTTGGGCGCTGCTGGCGGTCTATGGCGTTTTTGCCTGCGTTGGAACGATTTTAGCAAACCGGCAGGAAAAGAAGAAGGTAGTCACGCATTTGCTCATTTTGCTTGCGGCGTTGGCGGTGACAGCAGGAATCGGGCTTCTTTGAGAGGCAGAAAGGAAAAATACATGAAAAAGAATACTGTACGTGGTGCGGTGATCGGCATTCTATTGCTGATCGTATATCATGTGATCGTGTTTGTTGTCCCCTTTACCCACAACGGGGTTTTCTGGACCAGCTACGGCTTCGGCTGGGCGGCATTTGCCGTGCTGGGACTGGGGGCGTACCTGGGCCTGGGCAGAAAGGACGACGCAAAAAGCAAATTTTATGGCTTCCCCATTGCCCGACTGGCGGCGATCTATTTCGGGGTCCAGATGGTTCTGGGCTTTGCGGCTATGGCTGTTTCCGTGGTTCCTGTGTGGGCGGCGGTGGTTGTATATGTCATTCTGCTGGCCTTGGCCGCCTTGGGCATGATTGGCGCTGACGCTGTGGTGGAGGAGATCCACCGGCAGGACACGAAGCTGAAAAAGGATGTGACTTTTATGCGGAGCTTACAGTCCAAGGTGAACCAGATGGCCACCCAGACAGACGTTCCGGAGGTCAAAAAATTTGCGGAGGATGTCCGGTATTCCGACCCGGTCAGCGGCGAGGCCCTGACGGAGATCGAGCGGGATCTGGCCGCTGCGGTGGACGAGCTGCAGGCCGCCATTGTGGACGGGGACCGGGACGCAATCCCTGCCCTCTGCCGGAAGGCTTCCAATGTCCTCAGTGAACGCAACCGGCTTTGCAAGCTGAATAAATAAGAGGAAAGCGGAATGACCAAGAGAGCAACGGAACACCGAAATGTCCTCCTATAGAGCATTCTACCGAAAAGCAATTGACCATATGGAAAACACGATGAAAACGCAGCAGTAAATGCGTCTTTCCCATAATAGTCCCGGGGAACGATTTTGCTATACCCCATTATACCCTTGATTTTGCGGGTATAATGGGGTATAATTCTGCATAGAATAGTATCTCACAGGAGGTGCGCTATGGAGTTATCTGAAATGCAGGC
>CAKTNP010000021.1 GCA_934589155.1 uncultured Oscillospiraceae bacterium
CCCGTTGGTCAAGTGGTTAAGACAGAGGCCTCTCACGCCTTTAACATCGGTTCGAATCCGGTACGGGTCACCACGTCGAAGCAAGCTGCATATCGTTCGCTTCCGGCTGAAGCCGAAAGCTTACTCATTCCGCTGCTTCTCCTTACCGTTCGCAACCGCTTCGCTGGGTTGCTCACGGGAGAGAAAAGTGCTTGACAGGGCAAGGGTTACGTGCTAGAATACACAAGTCGTTAGAGCGCGAAGCGCTTTGACATACGGGTCGGGCAACCGGCCGAATAAGACGATAGGAGCGAGAGCTTTTATCCATATAGTTGGTGTTGATTGCGATGAGGGTCCACCTGTTCCCATCCCGAACACAGAAGTTAAGCTCATTTGCGCCGACAATACTTTGCGGGTGACTGCACGGGAAGATAGGTAACGCCAACATTAATATTCCTCCTTAGCTCAGTCGGTAGAGCGACGGACTGTTAATCCGTGTGTCGTTGGTTCGAGTCCAACAGGGGGAGCCAAAACCTCTTCTGATTTTCAGAAGAGGTTTTCTTTTGTGTGACATATTAGAAAAAGAAGCAGCATATTGACTTCTGACAAAAGTCTGTTATAATCACCACACCATTTTATAAAAGGAGGCGGTTATTTTGGACATTTCCTATCAGATTGAGGATCAGAAATTCAACTATCGCGTTGCAGGTGTTTTACTGTATGGGGGCAAGATTCTGACGATGCAGGACGAGCGGTCTCCGTATTACTACCTGCCGGGCGGACGGGTAAAACTGGGAGAGACAGCAGAACAGGCAATTCTGCGAGAGGTTAGGGAAGAGCTTGGAATCGAAGTAAAAATTGACCGTCCTCTATGGCTGAATCAGAGCTTTTTCGTGGAGGACGTGGACCATCTGCACTATCATGAGCTTTGTCTTTATTTTCTCCTGGACTTTACGGGTACAGACCTTTTGGGCCACGGCATGAAATTTCGGGGCGCGGAAACCCATCACAGGCAAGTGTTTGAATGGCTGGACTTTTCATGCCTGAAGGATGCGTATTTTTATCCGCTGTTCTTAAAGGAGAAGATATTCTGCCTACCCCAAAGCCTGGAGCTTCTGACAACCTATGAGTGAGACAGGGAAGAATTTCATTCGGATCCTGCCCTATGAGGAAGCCTATCGGGACGACATGATCTTTATGGTGCTTTCGGCGAAGGATGCCTTGGACCGAGTTCCGCGGTTAAACCCGGATCTTCTGGATATTTCCGACTGTTATCTGAAACGGGGGGATCCCTTTTGGGTGGCTCTGGATGAAGGAAACCGGGTGGTGGGCTGTATCGGTTATCGTTCGATTCCTGGAACCTCGGAGGTGAAGCTCCAGCGCATGTATGTGAAGCCTGACCGGAAGCGGCAGGGGATTGGGAGTCGGCTTCTTGCGGAGACGGATGCGCATGCGGCTGCCCGGGGAAAAACGGCGGCCTGGGTCCACTTGGGTGGATCGGCGTATTTTGAATCCCGGCTATTCTATCCGGCCCGGGGCTATGAATTGTTGGGCAAGGACCAGATGAAAAAGACCTTATAGCGCCGGATTTCTCCCGGAAACGGATTTACATTTTCGGGCATCTATGGTAAAATAAAGAAAACTGTGCAGAATAGGCCCTGTAACCTGGCCTTTGCCCGAAAAGGAACGGAAAGTGAATAGTATATGATTCAATTTGAAGAGTACAAAGGAAGACTGAACGAGATCAAGCCCAAGCTGGACGGCCTGGCGGAATCTCTGAATTTGGCTGCTGCCAAGGACGAGCTGGAGCGGCTCCATGCTATGCAGGAGGCGCCTGGCTTCTGGGATGACGCGGAAAAGTCCAGAAGCGTTGTGGTCCGGACCAAGCTCCTGGAGAGCAAGGTGGAGAAATACCACAAGATGTGCAGTGAGTGGGACGATCTCATGACCATCTGCGACATGGCCCTGGAAGAGGACGACGAGTCCATGCTGCCGGAGCTGGAAGAAGGCTTCCAGGATCTGGATCAGCGCATGGAGGAAGCCCGGCTGGAAACCCTGCTCACCGGGGAATATGACGGCAACAACGCCATGATGTCCTTCCACGCCGGAGCCGGCGGCACCGAGGCCCAGGACTGGTGCCAGATGCTCTATCGGATGTACACCCGCTGGGCGGAACGGCATGGATACACATACAAAATCCTGGACTATCTGGACGGCGATGAGGCCGGGCTGAAGTCTGCGGATATTATGATCGAGGGGCCCAACGCCTATGGCTTCTTGAAGGGGGAAAACGGCGTCCACCGGCTGGTCCGGGTGTCGCCCTTTGACGCCAATGCCCGGCGGCAGACATCCTTTGCCGCCGTGGAAGTGATCCCGGAGATCGCCGACGACTCCAAAGACGTGGAAATCCGGCCTGAGGACATTGAAATGCAGGTATACCGGTCCTCCGGCGCAGGCGGACAGCATATCAACAAGACATCTTCCGCTGTTCGGTTGATCCACAAGCCCACGGGCATTGTGGTGGCCTGCCAGACGGAACGGAGCCAGTTCCAGAACAAAGAAACCTGTATGCGTATGCTGCGGTCCAAGCTGGTGGAGATCAAAGAACGGGAGCATTTGGACAAGATTTCCGACATCAAGGGCGTGCAGCAGAAGATCGAGTGGGGCAGCCAGATCCGGAACTATGTATTCATGCCTTACACCCTGGTGAAGGATACCCGCACCGGCTGCGAGACCAGCAATATCAACGCCGTTATGGACGGAGGGCTGGATCCGTTTATCAATGCCTACCTGACCTGCGCCGCTACCGGCAACTGGGTGACGAAGTAAAATCTGAGTGGATCCGAAAAAAAGCCCTTGCAAATCCTTGATTTCTATGCTACAATGGTTCAGCTAATGAAATTTGGGCCCGTTTGGGCAATAGAACGGCTGCCGTCCGCCGGGAAGTACGGTTGCCGCCTCTGGCGGATGGAGGTGTTACTATGCAAGCTCTTAAAACGGTCGTTATGGTTCTGTATGTGATCATCAGCTTGGCCCTGATTGCCATTGTCCTGCTGCAGTCCGGCAAGGAGGCTGGCCTGTCCGGTGCTCTGACCGGCAACAACGACTCCTACATGTCCAAGAACGCCCAGGCTAAGCTGGATCGGAAGCTGGCTGGCGCCACCAAGTGGATCGCTGCTGTGTTCCTGGTCCTGACGCTGGCTGTCTGCATGCTGCAGTCCGTGTAAAATAGGTCTTGAAAACGCCCTCAGCTTCGGCTGAGGGCGTTTTTTTGCGCAAAAAACGGCCGGGAGGAGATTGCGGCGTGGATTTTTTTGACCGGGTGCACGTAAACAGGGCATTGTTGTACGATATTTGATACAAAAAAGAGGCCGGATGCACGTTTTTGATGCGAAAAGAGATCCGAATGCAGGTTTTGGGGCGAGAAAAGAGAAACAGCCGGATGACTCGGGTGAAAATGAGGCCGGAGGAAAGGCGAGGGGGAGAAAGCGGGAAATTAATAGTGATAAGCGGCTGCGAATTGAGCGCCTGAGAAAGGAAAATGGCTGCAAAGAGGGGGCTTCGGGCGCCGAGCGGGGGGAATTTAACGTCAGAGGAAGAGAAAGCAGGGAAAGTGGGTAATTTGACGACAGAAAGATAGAAAAGTTGAGTTAATGGGGGAGAAAAACGGAAAAAGGTAAAGATTTTGGGCTGTTGGCGGGGGAATTTTAGGCGTCAAAAGAAATAGAAACGAAAAACTTGGCAAATTGAGGAGGCGAACAGAGTAAATATGAAAATTTGAGAAAGAGAACCGATCAAAAGGGGAGTTTTAAGCTGAGAACGGGGGGTGATCCGGGCATTTAGGAGAGAGAAACGGTCAAATCTGAAGATTTTGGACAGGGCAGGGGAGTTTCGGGGAAATGAGGGCGAAAACGGGGGAGGGGTAGGAAATTTAAGAGGGATAAGAGAGGGGAAAGGGGGCAAAAAGCGGAATTGGAGGAGCGGTGGGCCTTTTCCACAAAGAATGAATGGAAAATGGATAGAATACTCGTTTGATTTTGTGCGGTTCGCCGTATTTGGATGGGACATGGGGAAATTTCGGGAAAATCCGACGTGATTTTCCACGCGAAACCCGTAAATCCAGAGGAAAAGCCGGTAGGAAACGATGAATATTTTAGGCGAGAAAATACATACAGCAATTGACTTTTGACGTGAAAATTGTATAATTAAGACAAAAAGCGGCAAAATTTTCGGATTTTTTCGAGCTGCAGAAGCAAAAAGAGGAGGCACCTATGGACCCCTATCGCATCATCGAAGTGAAGAGAAGCGTGTTCGCCGACAACAACGCCGACGCCGACCGGCTCCGGCAGGAGCTGAAAGCGGAGGGCACCTGCCTTGTGAACCTGATGTCCTCGCCGGGCTCCGGCAAGACCACCACCTTGAAGGGACTGATCCCGCGGTTGGGTAGGAGCCTGCGGGTGGGGATCCTGGAGGCAGACATTGACTCCGACGTGGATGCTGCGGCCATTGCGGACACCGGAACCCCTGTGGTCCAGCTGCATACCGGCGGTATGTGCCACCTGGACGCGGACATGACCCGCCAGGGACTCCGGCAGATGGACACCCGGGACCTGGATCTAGTGATCCTGGAGAACGTGGGCAATCTGGTATGTCCCGCGGAATTCGACACGGGAGCGGCCCTGAACATGATGATCCTCTCCGTGCCGGAGGGCCACGACAAGCCTCTGAAATATCCGCTGGTCTTTCAGGTCTGTGACGCCATGATCGTCAACAAGATCGACGTCATGCCCTATTTTGATTTTGACCTGGAGAAGGTGACGGAATACGCCCGCCGCCGGAATCCCGACATCCGCATTTTCCCCATCAGCGCCAAGACGGGCCAGGGCATGGAGGAGCTGGCCCAATGGCTCACGGAACAGGCAGTTTCCCGGACCCAAAACTAAAACACGGAAAGAGAGAATGGTATGATCGATCAGGAATTGCAGAAGCGGGCCTTGAATCCGGCCCATCAGGGAGAAGCCGCCCCACGGGAGAAGATCCTGAAGCTGGGGCAGAAGATCACGGACGTGGTGGCCCACAAGCTCAAGGGCGTCACCGCCGAGGACCCGGAGTACTGGGGGCTGGCGGCCCTGGTCACCGACGAAATGGCGGACATTGCCCTGTCCATGAAGCTCCGGACCCCCTACACGGTATCCCAGCTGTGGGAAATGAACGGGGTCAAGGAGGAGGGCAAGGCCCACTTCCAGGAGCTGCTGGACCGGATGAGCTACATTGGCCTTTTGGAATACGACTACGGCTATCACTACGACCACAAGGGCCGGACGGCGCCCCCCTCGGAGCGGCGGTACATCCTGCCCATGTTCGTGCCCGGCAGCGCCGAGCTGTTCAATATGGAGGAGGGACCCAACGGGAACCAGCGGCTGCGGGACACCCCGGAGATCGCCAAGTTCTTTGAGCGCATGACCTATGTGCCCCTGGCCGGGGTCACCCATCTGCTGCCCCCCGGCGGAGGCGGCGTGGGCATGCACGTGATCCCCGTGGAAAAGGCCATCGCCATGGAGAATCAGACCCTGGACATCGAGCACCTGAGCTATTGGCTGAAAAAGTACGAGGGCCACATCGGCGTGGGCCAATGTTCCTGCCGGGCCAGCCGGGCCGTCATGGGCGAGGGCTGCGCCGACGATGAGCAGTGCTGGTGCATCGGCGTAGGCGACTTTGCCGACTACTGTCGGGAGACGGGCAAGGGCCATGACATCACCTATGAAGAAGCCATGCACATTCTGCAGGTGGCGGAGGACAACGGCTTTGTCCACCAGATCACCAACATTGACGGCGAAAATAAGATCTTCGGCATCTGCAACTGCAACGTGCAGATCTGCAACGCCCTCCGGACCAGCCAGCTGTTCAACACCCCCAACCTGTCCCGGTCTGCCTATACGGCAGAGGTGGAGCGGGAAAAGTGCGTGGCCTGCGGCAAATGCGTGGAGTACTGTCCCGCCGGCGCCGTGAAGCTGGGCCAGAAGCTCTGCGACAAAGAGGGCAAGACTGTGGAATATCCCAAGCACGAGCTGCCAAACTCCATCAAGTGGGGCCCGGAGCACTGGGATCCCGACTACCGGGACAACAACCGGAAAAACTGCTATGACAAGGGCACGGCCCCCTGTAAGACCGCCTGTCCCGCCCACGTTTCCGTCCAGGGCTATCTGAAGCTGGCGGCCCAGGGCAAGTACCAGGAGGCCCTGGCCCTCATCAAAAAGGACAATCCCTTCCCCGCGGTCTGCGGCCGGATCTGCAACAAGCGCTGCGAGGACGCCTGCACCCGGGGTACCGTGGACGCCGCCGTGTCCATTGACGCGGTGAAGAAGTTCCTGGCGGAGCAGGATCTGAAGGCCGAGACCCGGTACATTCCCCCCGTGGTCATTGCCAGCAACCGGCTGGACCACTGGGACCAGAAGATCGCCATTATCGGCGCGGGCCCCGCGGGCCTGTCCGCCGCCTATTACCTGGCCACCAAGGGCTACAAGCCTACGGTATTTGAGAAGAACGCCAAGCCCGGCGGCATGATGACCTACGGCATTCCCTCCTTTAAGCTGGAGAAGGATGTGATCGACGCGGAGATCGACGTGCTGCGGCAGCTGGGAGTGGAGTTCCGCTGCGGCGTGGAGGTAGGCCGGGATGTGACCATCGCCGAGCTGCGGAAGCAGGGGTACCTGGCCTTTTACATTGCCATTGGCTGTCAGGGCGGACGGCTGCCCGGCGTTCCCGGAGAGGACGCGGAGGGCACCGCCATTGCCGTGAAGTTCCTCCACGACGCCCTGGAGGACGAGAATCAGCACATGGAGGGCAAGGTGGTGGTCATCGGCGGCGGCAACGTGGCCGTGGACTGCGCCCGCACCGCCGCCCGGTTCGGGGCCGACGGCGTTTCCATGGTCTGTCTTGAGTCCCGGGACACCATGCCCGCCTCCAAGGACGAGGTGGCGGAAGCCCTGGCGGAGCGCATCGACATTCAAAACGGCTGGGGCCCCAAGGAGATCCTGAAGGACGAAAGAGGCCATGTCACCGCCGTGGTGTTCAAGAAGTGTCTGCGGACCATCGATCCCGAGACCAATCGGTTCTCTCCCCTCTATGACGAGAACGAGACCATGACCTTAGATGCGGACCATGTGGTCTTTGCCATCGGCCAGGCCATCGAATGGGGCGGCCTGCTGGTGGGGGCCAATGTGGAGTTCCACCGGGGCAACTATCCCGTGGCCGACGGCCTCACCTATCAGACGGCGGAGCCGGACATCTTCGTAGGCGGCGACGTGTACCACGGGCCCAAGTTCGTCATTGACGCCATTGAGGAAGGCAAGTGCGCCGCCGAGTCCCTCCACCGCTATGTCCACATGGGGGCCAGCCTGACCATCGGCCGAAACCGCCGGGACTTCAACATGCTGGACAAGGACAATGTGCTGCTGAAGGACTACGACACCGCCCAGCGGCAGACGGCCGGAGTGGACGAGACCATCGACACCATGCACTCCTTCCGGGACCCCAACCTGACCCTGACCCCGGAGCAGGTGAAAACCGAGACCGCCCGGTGCCTGGGCTGCGGCGCCAGCTGGGTGGATCCCAACAAGTGCATCGGCTGCGGCGTGTGCACCACCAAGTGCGTCTTTGACGCCATCCACCTGAAGCGGGACCACCCCGAATGCTCCAAGATGATGAAGGCCGAGGATAAGGTCAAGGGCATTCTGCCCATGGTGGGCAAGCGCCTGGGCCAGACCATCGTCACCAAGATCGGCGGGAAGAAATAATGCACGAGCTTGGCGTTGCCTTTCATATTGCGGACAGCGTGGTGAAGATCGCCCAGGAAAACGGGGCCCAGCATGTCCGCCGGGTGACCCTCCAAATCGGAGAGGTCTCCACCGTGATCCCCAGTTATCTTGTGGATGTGTGGAACTGGAACTGCAAGCGGACCCCCATGCTGGAGGGCTGCGAGCTCCTGTGGGAGCCCATCCACGCCGTCACCTTCTGCGAAGGCTGCGGGAAGACCTATGACACGGTGCCCCAGGGGAAGATCTGTCCCCACTGCGGCAGCGACCGCACCTATCTGCAGCAGGGAAACGAGCTGGAGATCAAGGAGATCGCGGTAGAATGATCGGGAAGGCCCGGAGGGAGACCCTCCGGGCCTTTTGAGAAGCAGATGCGGGACCCTTCCTATGCGGCGGCGCATAGGAAGGGTTTTCCTGTATCCGGTGGTTGCAATCCCGGGGGAAAGCTGGTATAATAGGCCTATCAGGAACGAAGCGTTCCATATAGAGGAGGCGAGACTATGCGGACCAAGAACCCGGAAAAGATGGAAGAAATCCGGGCCTATGTGGAGGGATACTGCCGGGAGCGGGGGACGTCCCCCTCCGTGGCGGTGCTGGCCCGGGGGGTTGGGGTGGCAAAGACCACGGCCTACCGGTATCTTCTGGAAATGAACGACCGGGGGCTCCTGCGCTACGACGGCCGGACCATTGAGACCCCCAAGACCGAAAAATGCGCCGGGGACTATGTTTCCGCCCCCCTGGTGGGCTCCGTCCGCTGCGGCGACCCGGAGGGGGAGTCGGAGCAGGTGGAGGCCTATGTGAAGCTGCCGGCGGCCATTTTCGGCCGGGGGGATTTTTACCTGCTCCGAGCTGCGGGAGACTCCATGGCGGACGCGGGCATTGGAGAGGGGGACTTGGTGCTGATCCGCAGGCAGCGGGACTGCCAGCCCGGGGACATTGTGGTGGCCTTGAACGACATGGGGGAGAACACCCTGAAGATCTACGGGGGGAGAGATCCGGACACGGGGCTGGCAGTGCTGCGCTATGCCAACGAAAAGCGGTATCCGGGCCGCCGGATCCTGCTGGAAGAGCTGACGGTCCAGGGCGTGGCGGTCAAGGTCATAAAGGATCTGTAGTATGGACAAGACATATATTGCCATTGATTTGAAATCCTTTTACGCCTCGGTGGAGTGCGTGGCCCGGGGGCTGGACCCCATGACTACCAATCTGGTGGTGGCGGACGCCGGGCGGACGGAAAAGACCATTTGCTTGGCGGTGACCCCGGCCCTGAAGGCCTACGGGATCCCGGGCCGGGCCCGGCTCTTTGAGGTGGTCCAGCGGGTCCGGGAGGTGAACCGGGAGCGGCGGCGCCGGGCGCCGGGCGAGACCTTCGCGGGGAAGTCCTGCCAGGCGGCGGAGCTGGACCGGGATCCGGGACTGGAGCTGGACTATCTGATCGCCCCGCCCCAGATGGCCCACTATATGAAGGTCAGCACGGAAATTTATAATATTTATCTCAAATATGTGGCACCGGAGGATATTCACGCCTATTCCATTGACGAGGTGTTTATTGACGCCACGGGATATCTCCGGACCTATGGGCTCAGCCCCCGGAATTTTGCCATGAAGATGATCCTGGACGTGCTGCATACCACGGGGATCACCGCCACGGTGGGGATCGGTACCAATCTGTATCTCAGCAAGATCGCTATGGACATCGGGGCCAAGCACATGGCTCCGGACAAAAACGGGGTCCGCATTGCGGAGCTGAACGAGGAGAGCTACCGGCGGGAGCTGTGGGACCACAAGCCCCTGACGGACTTCTGGCGGCTGGGGCCGGGCTATGCAAGAAGGCTGGAAAAGGCGGGGATGCACACCATGGGGGATATTGCCCTGCGGTCGGAGCTGGACCCGGAGTGGTTTTTCCGGACCTTCGGCGTCAACGCCGGGCTGCTCATCGACCACGCCTGGGGCGTGGAGCCCTGCACCATCGCCGACATTAAAAGCTATCGGCCCACCACCAACAGCCTGGGGGCGGGGCAGGTGCTGTCCTGTCCCTATGACTGGGAAAAGACCCGGCTCATCGTCTGGGAAATGACGGAGCTGCTGGCACTGAACCTGGTGGACAAGGGGTTGGTGACGGACCAGCTGACCCTGACCGTGGGGTATGACATCGAAAATCTGACGGATCCCAAGCGCCGGGAGAAATACCGGGGCGAGGTGGTCCAGGATCGCTACGGCAGAAAAATTCCCAAAGCCGCCCACGGCACGGAGAATCTCAGTCGACAGACCGCCTCCGCAAGACTCCTGTCTGAAGCCATGCTGCGGCTTTTTGACCGGATCGTGGACCGGGAGCTGCTGACCCGCCGGGTCACAGTGACGGCCTGCCGGGTGATCCCGGAAAGCAGGGCCAAGGCGGCGCCGGAGGAGGCCATGCAGCTGGACCTGTTCTCGGCGCCGGAGGAGCAGACCCGCCGGGCGGAGGAAGAGGACAGGTTCCTGGAGCGGGAACGGCGGCGGCAGCAGGCGGTGCTGGCCATCCAGCGGCGGTATGGGAAAAACGCCATTCTGAAGGGAAAGAACTTCCTGGAGGGGGCCACCACCCGGGCCCGGAACGGCCAGATTGGAGGACACAAAGCATGAATGAAAAGTACACGGCCATTCTGCATCACCAAAGACCGGTGATCCCGGGGCACCCCCAGATGTCCAACCGGGAGCGGGCGGCCCAGTTCGCTCCCTTTGCGGCCCTGACGGGGTATGAGGACGCGGTGGAGGAGACCGCCCGGCTGACGGAGACCCAGCGGGAGCTGTCGGAGGACGTGAAGGCGAGACTGAACGACAGGCTCCTGCGGCTCCGGGACCGGCTGTCGGAGGGACCGGAGGTCACGGCCTGCTACTTCTGTCCCGACAAGCGGAAAGAGGGCGGGGCCTATGTGGAAAAGACCGGGGCCGTCAAGACCATCGACCTGTATGACAGGACCCTGGTATTCCGGGACGGGACCCGGGTGCCCCTGGACCGGATCCGGGATCTGGACGGGGAAATTTTTGGGGAAGAATATGACAGAGAATAGGAGATCCAATGGACGTCAAGGAATTTGACCGGCAGTACTGCGAAGGCTTCAACGATCAACAGATGGCCGCCGTCCACGCCGAGGAGGGAGCGGTGCTGCTGTTGGCGGTGCCCGGCAGCGGCAAGACCACGGTGCTCATTGCCCGGCTGGGGTATCTGATCCTGTGCCGGGGGGTGGACCCGGCGAAGATCCTGACCATGACCTATACGGTGGCCGCCACCGGGGAGATGCGGCGGCGGTTCGGGAGCCGGTTCGGGGAGAAATGCGGAAAGACCATGACCATTTCCACCATCAACAGCCTGGCCATGAAGATCATCGGCTATTATGCCAGGAATTACGGCCGCCGCGCGGCCTTCACCCAAGTGGAGGACAAGGAGGCGGTGCGGATCCTGGGCCAGATCTACCGGGAGGTCAACCGGGACTTCGCCACCGAGGCCGCCATCCGGGACCTGCGGACCGCCATCACCTATGTGAAAAACCAGATGCTGACCCCGGAGGAACTGGAGGAGGCGGACCTGGGGGTGGACCATCTGCCGGAGATCTACGGCAAGTACAACGAGGCCCTGCGGGCCATGGGACGGATGGACTATGACGACCAGCTGACCTATGCCTATACCATTCTGAAGGGCTATCCCGGGGTGCTGGACCATTTTCGCAGGCAGTTTACCCACATCTGTGTGGACGAGTCCCAGGACACCTCCAAGATCCAGCATGAAATGATCCGGCTACTGGCCGGGCCCCGGGGAAACCTGTTTATGGTGGGGGACGAGGACCAGAGCATTTACGGCTTCCGGGCGGCCTATCCCCAGGCCCTGCTGGGGTTCGAGGAGGACCACCCCGGGGGCAAGGTGCTGCTGATGGAGCAGAACTACCGGTCCGGGGCGGAGATCGTGACGGCGGCCAACGGCTTTGTGGGAAGGAACCGGTTCCGCCGGGAAAAGACCCTGCGGCCGACCCGGGAAAAGACGGCGCCGGTCCGGCTGATCCGGACCGTGGACCGGCGGAGCCAGTTCCTGTATCTATTTGAGGTGGGGCGGAGCTGTGACCGGGAGACCGCCATTCTCTTCCGGAACAACGACAGCGCCCTGCCCCTCATTGACCGGTTCCAGCGGGAGGGGATCCCCTACAACTGCCGGAGCATGGAGGAGACCTTCTTTTCTTGCCGGGTGGTCCAGGACATGACGGACGTGATCCGGTTCGCTTACTGCCCCGGGGACCCGGACCTGTTCCTGCGGATCTACTACAAATTCGGCTGCCGGATCAGCAAGGAGATGGCCCAGGCCGCCTGCGGCCGCAGCGGCCAGTCCGGACGGCCCATTCCGGAGGAGCTGCTCCGGGGGCGGGACCTGTCCGCCCACCGCAGGGAGGCATTGGAGGATCTGCGGGACAGCATGGAGGAACTGACCAAGGACAGCGCCGCCGGGGCCCTGCGCCGGATCTGGGGACCCATGAAATACGGCCTGTATGTGGAAGAAAACGACCTGGACGGGGGGAAATACGACATTTTGCTCCTGCTGGCGGGGAAGATCCCAACGGCCCATGGCTTACTTGACCGGCTGGAAGAGCTGCGGAAGCTGATCGCCGGGCACAGGAACGATCCGGACTGTGCCCTGACCCTGTCCACGGTCCACTCCAGCAAGGGACTGGAATATGAGCGGGTGTATCTATTGGACGCGATGGACGGGATCCTGCCGGCCAAGAACCGCATGGAGAGTCGGGAGGAGGAAGAGATCCGGCAGTATGAAGAAGAGCGGCGGATCTTTTACGTGGCCATGACCCGGGCCAAGGACCGGCTGTATCTCTTCTCCTGCGGCGACCGGAGGGCGGAATTCGTCAACGAGGTGGCGGGAAAGCTGCCCCAGCGGGTCTGGGATCCCCGGGATCTGTTCGCGGGGCTCAACGGGGACCTGCGGGGCCGGACCTACGCGGACCGGGAGAAGGGAAAGGGAAGGATCCTGACCCAGTGTGAGGACCAGATTCTGGTGGAGTTCGGTCCCGGGGACACGGAGCTTTTGACCCTTTCCCAAATGCTGGAGCGGCGGGAGCTGCGGTACGAGGTGCCGAAGCCCGGGGTTCCGGCGCCCCAGGCGCAGACCGGCAGTGAGAGCCGGGAAAAGATGGTCATCGGATTCGTACCGGCACCGAAGCCGGTGGGAACGGCGGTGCCCCGGCTGGAGCCGGGGACCCGGGTGATCCACAGCAGCTTCGGCCCCGGGGTGATCCAGTCCGTGGGACAGGACATTGCGGAGATCCAGTTTTCCGCCGCCCACGGCCGCCGGCGGATCGCGGTCAAGTCCAGCTTCCAGCGGGGGATCCTGCGCCTGGCGGATCAATAAGCGAGCCCCGGAGCCGACGGCTCCGGGGCTTTTGCGTTATGGAAAAACTGAGGCTGGCGGGCGGAAAAGCGGCGCCCGGGGTATGGCAGGGGGCAGAGGGAAAGGTGGCTGGCCGGAATCGTCAAAATGGAAAAATTTCACAAAATTTGGGCTAATTTTTTGTAGGAAGAAAACGTGAAAGAACAAGGACGGGACGGTTGATTTTCACGGAAAGGGTATGATATACTTTAAATCATGAAAAACCGAGGGGAACGGAGGAACCATCCATGAGAAAGAAAGTCATATCCCTGGTGCTGGCCCTGGTGCTGGT
The DNA here is from genome assembly GCA_934589155.1 of uncultured Oscillospiraceae bacterium. Lineage (GTDB taxonomy): Bacteria > Bacillota > Clostridia > Oscillospirales > Oscillospiraceae > Faecousia. The sequence goes on from CAKTNP010000021.1 coordinate 13,490, forward strand.
CCTGGGGGCGCTGCCGCTGACGGGGCTCACGGCCCGGGCGGCGTCGGATTCCGGCACACTGGGCTACAATGTGCTGTGGCATTTTAACAAGGACACCGGGGAATTCCGGGTGACCGGCGAGGGCGAAATGAACAAGGACTCCGTGCTGATTCCGGAGAGCCTGCGGTCCCAGGTGAAGTCCGCGGTGATCGAGGAGGGCGTGACGTCCATCGTCAGCAGCGTGTTCCGGGAGTTCACGGAAATGGAGAGCATTCAGATCCCGGAGAGTGTGAAGAAGATCGAGGGCTGGGCGTTCCAGAAATGCAGCTCCTTGAAGTCCGTGGTGATCCCCAAGGGGGTAACGGTGCTGGACGGCTGCACCTTCACGGGCTGCTCCGCCCTGGAGCAGGTGATCCTTTCTGAGGGACTGCTGGCCATAAACAGCGGGGCCTTTCGGGACTGCACCTCTCTGCGGGAGGTGACCCTGCCGGACAGCCTGGAGGGCATTGATGATCGCGCATTTCAGAACTGCACCGGTCTGACCCGGGTGGCGCTGGGGAAGAACGTGCGGTACATTGACAATACGGCGTTCCAGGACTGCACCGCCCTGGAGGCCTTTACGGTGGCCGCCGAAAACGAGACCTTCGATGCCGACGGCAGGGGCGCCCTGTATTCCCAGGGCGGAAAGAAGCTGTTCCTGCTGCCCGCCGCGCTGACCGGGACCTATGAGGTCCGGGAGGGCACGACGGCCATTGGGGAGCCGGCCTTTTCCCTCTGCGGCGGCTTGACGGATGTGACGCTGCCGGAGAGCCTGGAGCATATCGACTACCACGTTTTTAAGGACACGCCCATCTATAACGACGAGAGCCGGTGGGAAGACGGGGTGCTCTATCTGAGCGGCTGGGTCATTGGCGTCAGGGACAACGGCAGCGGCGTGTATCACGTCAAGCCGGGAACGGTGGCCATTGCCAGCGGCGGCTTTGCGGGCGGATTATCTGCCGATGAGAGCACGGTCCGGAAGGTGACTCTGCCGGAGGGCCTCCGGCTGCTGGACAACGGCGCCTTTACCTATCAGATCCAGCTTACGAGCGTTTCTCTGCCCGGCACCCTGCGGTCCATCGGGAACAACGCCTTTGAGGGGTGCTTTGGGCTGAAGAGCATTGAGCTGCCCGAGGGCCTGGTGTCCATTGGGGATGACGCATTTGCCAACTGCTCCCTGATCCGGCTGCGGATCCCTGCCAGCGTGACCCACATCGGGGAGAGAGCCTTCTACACTGCCTTTGCCATGCCCGAAAGCGGGGACGCCGGGAGCCGGATGGGCTTCACGGTGGCGGAAGGGAACACGGCCTTCAGCGCCGATGACCGGGGGGTGCTGTTCAACAAGGACAAGACAGAGCTGATCCAGGGGCCCGTCAACATGTCGAGAGACTCCAAAAATCCGGACAAGGTCAATAGCAGCTACACGATCCCCGACACGGTGCGGAGGATCGGCGACTATGCCTTCTATTACTGCGAGGAGCTGACCAGCTTCACCATCCCCAGCTCCGTGGAGAGCATTGGGGAAATGGCCTTTGACTGGACCGGGGCACTGCACCGGGTGAATAGCGCCTACTACCAGGCGGCGCTGTATATCTCGGACTGCCTGATCCAGGTTTGCGACAATTCCACCTTCTCCGGAGATTACACGGTGAAGGCGGGAACCCGGCTGATTGCCGACGGAGCCTTTGACCGCTGCGGCATGCTGGACAGCGTCACGCTGCCCAGCAGCCTGAGATTCCTGGGGGAAAATGCCTTTGCCAACTGTGTGAGCCTGTCCCGGGTGGAGATTCCGGACCGGGTGTCCCGGATCGAGGAGGGCGCCTTTGAGTCTTGCTGGAACCTGGAGCGGGTGACGCTGCCTACGGAGCTGCGGTATATCGGGAAGACAGCCTTCTGCGACACGGATCTGGTCAGTGTGGTGATCCCTGCCGGTGTGAAGGAAATCGATGACGAGGCTTTCCTGGGCTGCGGAAAGCTGGAGACCGTGGATTTCCTGGGAGACGCGCCGGAGCTGGGAGAGCATGTATTCCAGAAACAGCTGTCCAGTGACATGGGCGGAATGCCGGTGTACGAGAATCTGCCCCTGGTGACCCTGTACTATCGTGCGGGCAGATCCGGTTGGAGCACGCCGAAGTGGAATGGGTATGACACGGAGCCCCGGGACGGGCATGTCCACGCCTACACCTACACCCGGGTGGCGCCCACCTGCACGGAGCAGGGGTATCGGATTTACGTCTGCGAATGCGGCGACCGGTACATTGCCGATTATGAGCTGGCACTGGGGCACAACTATCGCAACGGGGTCTGCACCCGGTGCGGCAGGACGGAGTCCGGCGGAACGGCGCCGGGACCCAGGCCCATCCACAACCCCTTTGCGGACATTGAGCCCTCGGACTACTACTATGACGCGGTGCTGTGGGCGGCAGACCGGGGGATCACCTCCGGCGTGAACGCCAACCACTTTGCCCCCAACGGCACCTGCACTCGGGCCCAGGTGGTGTCTTTCCTGTGGCGGGCCGCCGGAAAGCCGGAGCCCAGCTCCGCCAAGAATCCCTTTACGGACGTGTCCTCCGAGGATTATTACTACAAGGCGGTGCTGTGGGCGGCGGAAAAGGGCATCGTTTACGGCACCAGCGCCACGAAGTTCAGCCCCAACGCCTCCTGCACCAGAGCCCAGGTGGTGTGCTTCTTGTACCGGTACCAGGGAAATCCCGGCCACGGGACGGGGAACCCCTTCCGGGACGTGAAGAGCGGCAGCTATTACTATGACGCGGTCCTCTGGGCAGCGGAAAACGGCGTGGTCTACGGTACCGACACCACCCACTTCAGCCCGGACAAGACCTGCACCCGGGGACAGGTGGTGTGCTTCCTGTACCGGCTGCTGGGATAAGAAAAAAGGAAAGGCTGGGATCGAAAGATCCCAGCCTTTTTTGCGGAATGGGTCCGGTATGGCGGAGCCATAAAAAATGCCCGGGCATGTCGTGGACATGTCCGGGCATTACGGCAATGTTACACGTCGGCCAGGTCGGCGGCGTGGCTCTTGGGGCCCTGCTGACGGGAGAGCTCCATCCGGAGCTGCTGATTTTCGGCCTGAAGGGCGTCCAGCTTCTGATGAATGGGGGCAAGCTGCTTTTTCAGTTCCTTGGACACGGCCTTTTTATACATCCGGCGGCGGTGGATGGCGTGGAGCGTACCGCAGAGAACCACAACTCCGGCTGCGGCCAGGGCGGCAACCTCTCGCTCATCCAGGTCCGGCAGCTCAGGCAGACGGTCCTTCCACCGGGCGGCGTCTTTCAAACAAAACTTCATTTTGACTCCCTCCTGATTTGATGTATTCTTCCAAGTTCTAAGAGTATTATACCGTAAAAGCGGCATTTGACAAGGGGCAAACGGGGGAATTTGCCGAAAAATGGATGCTATACACCATGGACCTGGGCGGCGCAGGCCCGGATCTCCTCTTCGTTGGTACGAAACAGCTCGTATTCCGACAGGGAGGGAAGACCCATGGAAACGGTGTCCTTCCGGTAGACCATGGCGCTGGACAGGTTCCCTCGGCGGCCGCTGGTGTGGTAGGCCGGAAGACCCGTTTCCCGGCGAAGGGCGGCTATGTTTCCACTGTTGACCCCGGCACCCACCAGAAGGGCGATGCGGCTGCCTGCCGCATGGGCGAGATCCAGGAGCAGGGCCCGGCCTGTCCAGGCGTCCCGGGCCTGGCCGGAGGTCAGGATGGTGGTGCAGCCCAGGGCCACGGCGGTCTCCAGAGCGGCAAAGGGGTCCCGGGTCATATCGAAGGCCCGGTGCAGGGTCACATCGATCCCCTGGGCGGCGGAGCAGAGAGCCTCCATCCGGCGAGGGTCCAGGTCCCCCTCCGGGGTCAGAGCGCCGATGACAACGCCGTTGGCACCAAGGGATCGGAAGCGGCGGACCTCCTCACACATTTCTTCCTGCTCATGGTCATCATAGAGAAAATCGCCGAACCGGGGACGGATCAGCACGTTGACCGGGAGGTCAAAGTCCCGGCGGATCTGAGAAAACAGAGCCTCCGACGGGGTGGTGCCGCCGATGACCAGGTTGGCGCAGAGCTCCAGCCGGTCGGCGCCGCCCCGGACGGCGGCCCGGGCGGAGGCGTAGGAATCGACGCAGGCCTCTAAAAGGGGTATTTGCATAGGGAAACCTCCTTGGGAGAAAATCGGTTTCCTCCATTGTAGGGGAGAAAAGGGGCCTTGTCAACGGGGCGGGGCAGGGAAAAAGACGAACAAAAATTGTGGCGATTTTTTGGTAAAAATAAACACGCAAAAGAAGAAACGAGATATTGATTTAATCCAGCAAAGCATGTATACTGGGAATATCCGGTAAAAGAAGGAAAACGGGAGGAAGGAATATGAAGAAGAGAGTATTGGCGCTGCTGTTGGCGTTGGTCCTGGTGCTGGCGGCCCTGCCCTATGGGGCGGTGACGGTCCAGGCGGCGGAGACGTCGGGCACTTGCGGAGAAAATCTCACCTGGTCCCTGGATGAGACCTCGGGGACCCTGACCATTTCCGGCACGGGAGAAATGAGTTCTAGCGTGCCCTGGGGCCCCATCAAGAGCTCGATCCGGGCGGTGAAGGTGGAAAACGGCGTTACCAGCATCCGCAGCGGAGCGTTTTTGGGCTGCGCCAACCTGACGACCGTGTCTCTGCCGGAGACCCTGGTCCGGATCGATGACGATGCCTTTATGGACTGCACGGCGCTGACGGAGGTGGAGATCCCCAAGTCCGTAGAGACCCTGGGCAATCAGGTCTTCAGCAACTGCACCAGCCTGAAGAAGGTTCGGATCCTGGGAGCCAAGACCATGGGCTTCGGCGTGTTCTGCGAGTGCACCGGCCTGGAGCAGGTGACATTCGGTAAGGGCATCACCCAGACGGGCTATTTCCAGTTCGGGGGCTGCGTCAATCTGACGACGGTGGAGCTGCCGGACGGCATGACGCAGATCGCGAATTCGACTTTTGAAAAATGCAGAAAACTGCAGAAGATCACTCTGCCGGAGAGCCTGGAGTCTATCGGCGAGATCGCCTTCTCCGGCTGCGTCAGCCTGGGCAAGGATTTCACGATCCCCGCCGGAGTCAAGGAGCTCCAGGACAGAGCATTCCTGAATTGCAGGGGACTTTCGGATGTGTGGTTCCTGGGGGACGCGCCGAAGATGGGAAGTTACGTATTTCACGTGGAGACAGGAAATGACAGCTGGCCCTATTATGAGGTGATCCCGGGCCTGACCCTGCATTATATCAAGGGGAAAAAGGGGTGGAATCCTTCTGACTGGGAGGAATTTACCATGGTGGCCGAGGGCAGCCACACCCACAGCTATGAGGACAGAGTGGTGGCGCCCACCTGCACGGACCAGGGGTATACGATACATACATGCGCCTGCGGCTACAGCTATGTGGATTCCTATGTGAATGCCCTGGGCCACAACTATCAGGACGGGGTCTGCACCCGCTGCGGAGCCAAGAGATCCGAGAATCCCTTTGACGATGTAAGCCGGAGGGACTATTACTACTACGCCGTGCTGTGGGCGGCCAAAGAGGGAATCACCTCCGGCGTGAATGCCAACCACTTTGCTCCCAACGGAACCTGCACCAGAGCCCAGGTGGTGTCCTTCCTGTGGCGGGCCGCCGGAAAGCCGGAGCCCAGCTCCGCCAAGAATCCCTTTACGGACGTGTCCTCCGGGGATTACTACTACAAGGCAGTGTTGTGGGCGGCGGAAAAGGGCATCGTTTACGGCACCAGCGCCACGAAGTTCAGCCCCAACGCCTCCTGCACCAGAGCACAGGTGGTATGCTTCCTGTACCGATACCAGGGGAATCCCGGCCACGGGACCAAGATCCCCTTCCAGGACGTACAGAGGGGAAGTTATTACTGCGACGCGGTGATCTGGGCGGAGGAAAACGGCGTGGTCTACGGTACCGACGTGAACCATTTCAGCCCGGACAAGACCTGCACCCGGGGACAGGTGGTCTGCTTCCTGTACCGGCTGCTGGGATAAAAGACACCAAGCACCCGAAACGGTCTGCGCCGTTTCGGGTGCTTTCTTGTGGGGGCGCACAAAAAGATGGCGGTTCTGGACAGTCTCCGGGCCGGGGCAGAGGTCAGCGGCTATTCTGCGAATTGAGAAAATGAATCAGGTCCGTTTCGGCATTCCCTAGAAAAAAGGTGGGAATTTCCGGGGCGGACTTGTCTTTTTGTAATTTCGTGGTATAATACCCATAGAATTCTTTGACTGAAGGTGTAATTATGACAAAAATTGACGTATATTCCGGTTTCCTGGGCGCCGGCAAGACGACCCTCATCAAAAAGATGATCGCCGAGGCTTACAGGGGCCAGAAGGTGGTCCTCATCGAGAACGAGTTCGGCGAGATCGGCATTGACGGCGGCTTCTTGAAGGACGCCGGGATCGAGATCAAGGAAATGAACTCCGGCTGCATCTGCTGCAGCCTGGTGGGCGACTTCGGCAAGGCTCTGGAGCAGGTCATTCACGACTATCATCCCGACCGGGTGATCATCGAGCCCTCCGGCGTGGGCAAGCTCAGCGACGTGATCGGCGCCGTGAACAAGGTGGTGGGCCATGACGTGAGCCTGGGCTATACCGTGGCCGTGGCCGACGCCACCAAGGTCAAGAGCTACATGAAAAACTTTGGCGAGTTCTACAACAACCAAATCGAGACCGCTTCCACCATTATCCTGAGCCGCACCGGCAATATGCCCCAGGAGAAGCTGGACGCCGCAGTGGTCCTGATCCGGGAGCACAACGACAAGGCCACCCTGGTGACCACCCCCTGGGATCAGCTCACCGGCGTGCAGATCCAGGAGGCCATGGAGCACATGTCCACCCTGGCCTCCGAGCTGGCCGCTCTGGAGCAGGCCCGGCTGGCTGCCGAGGACGATGACGATGATGATGACGACGACTGCTGCTGCCATCACCACCATCACGACCATGACCATGAGGACCATGATGAGGAGCATGAGCACCATCATGATCACGACCATGAGCACTGCTGCCACCATGACCATGACGAGGAAGATCACGATCATGACCATGAGGAGCATGAGCACCATCACGATCATGAGGACCATGACCACTGCTGCCATCATGACCACGATCATGAGGAGCACGACCATGAGCATCACCATCATCACCATCACCATGCCGACGAGGTCTTTACCAGCTGGGGCGTGGAGACCACGAAGAAGTTCACCCAGGAGGAGATCCGGTCCTGCCTGGAGGCTCTGGACAGCGGCAAGTTCGGCGCTATCCTCCGGGCCAAGGGTATCGTAGCCGTCCAGGACGGCAGCTGGATCCACTTCGACTTCGTGCCGGGTGAGATCGATCTGCGGACCGGCCCCGCCGCGGTCATTGGCCGCCTGTGCGTCATCGGCGCCCAGCTGGACGAGGACGGCGTGGCCAAGCAGTTCGGCGTGTAAGGAGTAAGCCATGCCCATTCCTGTTTATTCCTTTACCGGATTTCTGGATTCCGGCAAGACGAAGTTCATCCAGGAGACCCTGGAGGATCCCCGGTTCAACGCCGGGGAGCGGACCCTGCTGCTGGTCTGCGAGGAGGGGGACGAGGAGTACGACCTGTCCGCCTTTCCCAAGCAGAATGTGTACCTGGAAGTGATCGACCAGGCCACCGTGACGGAGAAGGAGCTTTTGGCCCTGGCCAAGAAGCACCGGCCGGAGCGGGTGGTGGCGGAGCTCAACGGTATGCAGCTGGTGGGGGACTTTTACTCCAAGTTCCCGGAGGACTGGGGCATTGCCCAGGAGGTCATGTTTGCCGACAGCACCACCATTATGGCCTACAACGCCAATATGCGGAATCTGGTGGTGGACAAGCTGTCCGGCTGCGACATGGTGGTCTACAACCGGATGGAGAAGGGCACCGACGTCATGCCCTTCCACAAGCTGGCCCGGGCCATCAACCGCCGGGTGGACATCCTCTATGAATACACCGACGGCTCCTCCCAGATGGACCAGATCGAGGACCCGCTGCCCTTTGACATCAACGCCCCCGTCATTGAGATCCAGGACGAGGACTATGCCCTGTGGTATCGGGACGTGTCCGAGGAGCCCCAAAAGTACGACGGCAAGACCGTGAAATTCAAGGGCCAGGTGGCCCGGCTCCGGCGAGAGAAGGACGGCATGTTCGCCCCCGGCCGGTTCGTTATGACCTGCTGCATTGAGGACATCCGATTCTGCGGCATCCCCTGCAAGTGGGCGAATGCCGCCGGCCTGAAGGCCCGGGCCTGGGTCACGGTGACGGCCAAGATCGCCGCCCAGAAGCATCCCCTGTACAAGGGAGATGTGGGGCCCGTGCTGACGGCCATTTCCGTGGAGGAGGCGGCTCCGGCGAATCCGGACTACTGCACATTCTGACCCCGAAAAGATTCAGCGCCGCGGCAAATTTGCCGCGGCGCTTCTTGTCTATACCGGGAAATCATAGTATGATATTCTAAAAGACAGGAGGCGATTTCCTTGAAAGCAGTGTTGACCAGTTCCCTGGGAGGATCCAGGATCGAGAATGGATTTCGTGTTCCGGACCGGCTGATAGAGCGGAACGGCCTGGTGGATCGGCTGAGATCCATTTGGCCGGAGAAAGCTAGGGTGCTGATCCTCAGTGCTGACCCAAGGGACCACGGGAAGAATGACAGCCTGCAAAATTGCCTAGGGGAGGCGCTGCCCATGAGCGGACTGCCTCTTTCCGCCATTGAGGTTTGCGATGACAGAAACCTGGAAGCGGCGGAGGACTTGACGCAGTGGGATGTGCTGATCCTGTCCGGGGGCCATGTCCCAACTCAAAACCGGTTTTTCCGGGAGCTCCGGCTGGGGGAACGGCTAGCAGAGTTTCGGGGGATCCTGATCGCCTGGAGCGCCGGGTCCATGAACTGCGCCGAGACGGTGTACGCCGGACCGGAGCTGGAAGGGGAGGCGGTGGACCCAAACTTCCAGCGGTGGCTGCCCGGGCTGGGGATCACAAAGGTGAATATCTTTCCCCATTTCCAGAGCCTGCGGGAGGAAAAACTGGACGGCCTGCGGCTCGTTGAGGACATTACCTTCGACGACAGCGTGGGGCATTCGCTTCTGGCGCTGAACGACGGGAGTTACATGTTTATCGACGGCGGGAAGACCACGGTGCACGGGGCGGCCTATGAGATCCTGGACCGGAGGATCACGGAGCTCTGCCGGGATGGGGAAGCCCGCAGCTTATCGGTTTGAGAAAGAGAAGGGCGGAAATGGACGGGAAGAACTTAAGCTTCACAGAGCCGATCTCCTCCGGGGAATTTGCGGCGAAGGCGGAAGAGTTTGGAGCGCTGGGACAGAGGTTCCTTCAGAATTTGGAGGAACGGACAGCCGAATACCGGGAAAAGATCCAGGAATACAGCTATGGGACCTACAGCACGCTTCACAGGGGCTTCTACTGCCCCAGCACGGCGGGCGACATTGTGGTCGGGAACCAGAGCCGGGGAAGGATCCGGAAGAAGGCCCATGCCGGGGACCCGTCCTTATCCTTTCGCTATGGCTTCAGCGGGGACGGAGAGCTGATCCAGGTAAACTCAATTTATAACGGGAAAATCACGGGAACAGAGTATCTGTTCGTTTCGGGGGAGGATAGGATCGGTGTTACGGTAAGCATAAGGGGAAACGTGACCCAGGTATCCCAGGAGCGGACCCGAGATGGGCGTCTGCTGGAATACGGTTTGATGTATTGGAACGGCGTGGGCAGCAGCCCTGCGCAATACCAGTGCGAGCGCTTCGCCTATGACGATGAAGGATTGAAATCCTGGAATCTCCAGGTATATCTTCCCATTCCGCTGGATTCTCCGGTTCACGCGATGTTCCACATTGGGGACTATGTGCTGAAGAATCTGTATGTTACCTTTGAGCGGGAGAATGGATTTCTGAAAGAATATACCGCCTTTGATGTGAAGGACGGAAAAATTTCTGAGGATGGTGGTCGAAAATACATGGTTCGGAGAAAAAGAAGGGCATAACGCGCACAGGCTCCCCACCGCCGGTGGGGAGCCTGTTGCTCTATTTGGAAAGAGTTTCCAGCAGGGCCTCGGCACAGCGGATGCCGTCCACGGCGGCGGAGGTGATGCCGCCGGCGTAGCCCGCCCCCTCGCCGCAGGGATACAGGCCCCGGATCTCGGATTGGAGGCTGTCGTCTCGCAGGATCCGCACCGGGGAGGAGCTGCGGGTCTCGGGACCCGTCAGCAGGGATTGGGGGTCGGCAAAGCCGGAGAGCTTCCGGTCCAGGGCCGGAATGGCCCGTTCCAGGGTGCCGGTGATCCTCTCCGGCAGAATGTCGTGAAAGTCGCAGGGAGTGACGCCGGGCCGGTAGGTGGGGGAAACATGGCCGAAGCTTTCGCTTTTTTTATGGGCCAGGAAATCTCCCACGGTCTGGGCCGGGGCGTGGTAGTTGGCACCGCCCGCCAGAAAGGCCCGGTGCTCGATCTCCCGCTGCCAGCGCATGCCGCTTAAGGGGTCCCGTTCCGGGAAGTCCTCGGGCCTCAGCGTTACGAGCAGGGCGGCGTTGGCGTTCTCCCCGGCCCGGGCGGCATAACTCATGCCGTTGGTGACCACGCCCTCCGGCTCCGAAGCGGCGGCCACCACATAACCTCCGGGGCACATGCAGAAGGTATAGGCGCTGTCCCCCTCCGGCAGGTGGCAGGACAGGTGATAATCCGCCGGGGGCAGGGCCGACAGCTTGGCGGAATCGCCGTACTGGGCCCGGTTGACGGCGGCCTGGGGGTGCTCAATGCGGACGCCCATGGAAAAGGGCTTCTGGGCCATGGGGACCCCGGCCTCATAAAGGGCCTGGACCGTGTCCCGGGCGCTGTGGCCCGTGGCCAGGATCACCTGGCGGCAGGGAAGGGTATGGACGGCCCCCGCCTCCGTATAGGTCAGACCCGTGAGACCGTTTTCGTCCCAGGAAAGGCTCCGGAGCTTGGCGCCGAAGCGGATCTCGCCGCCGGCCCGTTCAATGCGGCGGCGGAGATTCTTCACTACGGTGTGGAGCACGTCGGTGCCCACATGGGGCTTGGCGTCATAGAGGATTTCCTCCTGGGCTCCGGCCTCCACAAACTGCTGTAAGATCCAATGGATCCGGGGGTCGTTTACCCCGGTGTTCAGTTTGCCGTCGGAGAAGGCTCCTGCGCCGCCCTCGCCGAACTGCACGTTGCTCTCCGGATCCAGGGGGCCCCCGGACCAGAAGGCCTCCACCTGGGCCTGGCGGGTGTCGCCGTCCCGGCCCCGTTCCAACACCAGAGGCCGGAGGCCTCGCTCGGCTAAGATCAGGGCGGCGAAGATCCCCGCTGGGCCGAAGCCTATGACAACGGGGCGGAATTCGGAGGAGTAGGTGTCCTTGGGGGGCTTATAGTAATTGGTGGGGGCGGGGGCGGCGTTTTTCTTCCCGCACTGGCGGAGGATTTTGCTTTCGCTGCCGCTGACTGCGACGTCCACGGTGTAGATCACCCGAATGTCCGGCTTTTTCCGGGCATCGATGGACCGGCGGATGATCCGCAGGGAGCGGATCTGGGAGGGGGACAGCTTGAGGACCCGGGCGGCCTCATAGGGAAGCTGGTGCTCCGTATGGTCCGGGGGCAGGGAAATATCCCGAATTCGTATCATGTTTGATCCTTTCCGGCGGCAGTTCCGGCGGCATAGCCGGAGCTCCAGGCCCATTGCAGATTATAGCCCCCGCAGTCCCCGTCCACGTCCAGGACCTCGCCGCAGGCGTAAAGGCCGGGGACCAGGCGGCTCTCCAGGGTCACGGGGTCGAAGTCTTGGGTCAGGATCCCGCCGGCGGTGACCTGGGCGGCGTCCATGCCCAAAGGCTCCGTCAGGGACAGGGAGAAGCATTTTGCCGTCTCCGCGGCCCGGTCCAATTGGCAATCCGACAGGGTGCGCAGGGGTTCCGGCAGCCGCAGCCCCGACTCCTGGGCCAGGACCCGGCCCAGACGATTGTGGAGGATGCCGGTGAACAGGTCCTCCGTCAGAAGGCCCGGCAGGCTGTCCCGCCGGTGCCGGAGCAGGTCCGTAAGCTCCTCGAAAGACAGCTGGGGCAGCAGGTTCAGGCGGCACTCCCAATCGCCTTTTTCGGCGCAGACGTCCCGGGAAATGCCGAAGATCAGAGGGCCGCTGAGGCCCAGCTCCGTGAACTGAATCTCGCCGCTGTCGGCGGCAAAAAGCCGGCCGTCCCGGAAGATCTCCGCCCGGCACTGGGCCCGGATGCCCTTGAGAGAAGGAAGCCGGGGGTAGCCGGACCGGATCTGGACCAGGCTGGGCCGGAGCCGGGTGCACTTATGGCCCAGGCTCCGAAGAAGCTGATAGCCGGACATGGTGCCCCCCAGCTTGGCTCCCGCGGCGCCGCCGCAGGCCACGACGACCCGGTCAAAGGTTCGCTCCCCCTCCGGCAGCTTCAAGGAAAAGCCCTGGGGGGTCCTGCGGATCCGCTGGACCTCGGCGCCGGTGAGAAGCTCCACCCCCCGCCGTTCCAGGGCGAACCGCAGCACATCCACTACGGACCCAGCCTGGTCGGAGTAGGGGTAGACCCGGCCGGAGGGCTCCGCCAGGGTCACAAGGCCCAGGGAGCGGAAGTATTCCAGGGCGGCCTCCGCCGGGAGGGCGGAAAGGGCCGGGAGGGAGAAGTCCGGATCCTCCCCATGGTAATGGGGGGCCAGGGGGGAGAGATTCGTCAGGTTGCACCGGCCGTTGCCGGTGGCCAGGAGCTTTCGGCCCACCCGGGCCTGGCGCTCGAAAACCGTCACCCGGGCACCCTGATCCCCGGCCCGAAGGGCGGCCATCATGCCGGAGGCACCGCCGCCGATCACCGCAATGTTCAAAAGGATCCCTCCCCAACAGAAAAGTAAATCCATTATACCGTAAAATTTCCGGGGCGGCAAGGACAAGTTCCGCTTTTCCCGGCCGGGAATCTATGGTATAGTAAAGGAGAGAAAGGCGGGAACGTTGTGGAACGGCGAGAGAAAATCGAAAAAATAGCGGAAAACGGCGAGGATCGGATGCTCCTGGCCAAGGTGAGCGACAAATTGGAAACGGCCATGAGCCGGGATATTCCGGCCTCCACCTGTTTTCTGTCCCTGCGGGAGCAGGATATGGTCCGGCGGCTGATGGGAGAGCGGGAAGGGCTGTGCTGGTTCGGCGGCTATGAGGGTGCGGAACGGAAAATGGCCTGCTACCTGCCGGAATATCTGGACGAGAGCAGCCTGGAAGGGGAGGTCGTGTGCCTCCGGGCGGAGTTTTACAAGGACGACAGCCCCAGCCACCGGGATTTTCTGGGGGCCCTTATGGGCATGGGCACCAAGCGGGAGACCGTGGGGGACATCTGCGTGGGGGAGAAAAGCTGCGACTTCTTCGTGACCCCGGAGATCGCCCCCTATGTATTGCAGAATCTGGACAGCGCCGGGCGGGCCCACCTGACCCTCCGGGAGATCCCTCTGCCCGAGGCGCAGATCCCGGAACCGGAGACGGTGGAGATCCGGGACACGGTGGCTTCCTGCCGACTTGACAGCGTGGCCTCCTCCGGGTTCCGGGTGTCCCGGTCCGCCATTGCCGGGGAGATCGCCGGAGGCCGGGCGGCGGTCAACGGCTTGCCCTGCGACAAGGGGGACAAGGTCCTGGCCCAGGGGGACACGGTGACCATCCGGGGCCGGGGAAAGATCCGGCTCAAGACCCTGGGGGGTACCACGAAGAAGGGCCGGGTCTCCGTCGTCATTGAAAAATTTGTATAAAGGGGAAACCAATATGAAAATGAACGAGGTCATCGCCAGGATCAATGAGCTGGTGAAGAAGGCGAAAACCGGGACCCTGACCCCGGAGGAATTGCAGGAGCGGGACAAGCTCCGGCGGATCTACATCGATTCCGTGAAGCAGAACCTGATGGGACAGCTGGAAAACACCTATATTCTGGACGACCAGGGAAACAAGACCAAGGTCCGGAAAAAGGAAAAATAAAAAGCAGGGCCCCGGCATCTTTTCGGATGCCGGGGCCGCTGTTTACAGTACGAATCGTCCGAAATACTCCTGTAAGAGCCGGAGACTTTCCTGCCGGAGGATCCCGGCGGTGACTTCCGGCTGCCAGCCGGATCGGGAAAAAACCAGCCGGGAGCAGTCGGAGCCCTCCTTGCCGAAGATGGACACCAGGTCCCGGTTGCTGGCGGCATAGACCAGACGGCCCAGCTTGGCCCAGACCATGGCGCCGCTGCACATAAAGCAGGGCTCGCAATTGGTATAGAGGGTGTATTCCCGCAGGTCCGTAATGCCAGTGGTGCCGCAGAAATCCCGGATCAGGCCCGTTTCCCCATGGTAGGTGGGGTCGTGGCGGGTCTTGATCTGATTCTCTCCGGAGAAAACCACCCGGTCGTCCCGGACCAGGACGGAGCCGAAGGGCTCGTTGCCGTGACGGACCGCGGCGGCCGCCAGGTCGATGGCCTGGGCCATGAAAAATTCGTCGTTCATAAGGGCTCCTTTCAAAATGCCGGTCAGCAGAACCGTAGGCCCTGCCGCCAAAGGATCAGCAGGGTCAGAAGAATGAGGTGGAGGACCAGAAACAGGGGGACCCCCAGGGTGAACTTCCGGTGCTTTGTTTTGTGCCGGAACAGGTACATGCCGAGAAGACTCCCCAGGCTGCCGCCCAGGGCCGCCACGGCCATCAGGGTCCGCTCCGGGATCCGCCACATCTTTTTTCTGGCGTAATGCTTGTCCAGACACATAAGCAGGAGCCCCAGCGCATTGATTAAGGTGAGATAGATCGCAAGAAGCCGCATGGCAAGCATCCTTTCTGAAATGGGGAATGGGTATGAAACGGAAAAAATGGGTCCCGGGGATCCTGGTCCTGTGCCTGTGTCTGACGGGCTGCGGGAAGGAGGCGGCCCTGGGCCGGGAAACGGTGCTGGACACCCTGCCGGTACTGGCGGAGGAGGTCCAGGGGGACCTATGGGAAATGGTGTTCGAGGTGCCGGAGGACGGGGTCCTGGAAACGGGGATCAGCGGGGAGAAGGTCCGGCTCTATCTGGGGGCCAACGGAGACTATGAGCTGCTGGCCCAGGCCGTCACCGCCGACAGCATCGAGACGGTGGCTCGGGAGGTCTCCGGGTTCCGCTATGACGAACTGTACCCCCTGCACCGGAAACAGCACGAATTTGACCGGTATGATTTTGCATGGGCGGCCCAGGATGAGAGCGGTCAGCGGGTCTGCCGGGCGGCGGTGATCCGGGACGGGGCGGAATACTACGTGCTGGTGAGCTCCGTCCGGGAGGACGCCGCGAAAAAATGTCGGAAGGCCATGGACCGGGCCTTTTCCACCTTTGACCTCGGCATGAAGGGCGGCTGTTAAAAGTCGGAGATCCGGGCAAGCTAGAGCCGGGGTGAAAGCATGAAGAAGGAAAAGAAAGGTAAGGTGGCTGTGGTCCGGGTGGACCCGGAGCAGGGGCTGTGCCCTAAATTCGACGAGACCAGCACGGCCCTGTTTCCCGTGGCAAAGCCCGGGGAGATGGGGGTGGCCGTCATCGACAACTGCGCCGAAGAGCACATTATGTAAAAACGGTCATGGCCTCCGGGGTGCCGGAGGCCATGCTGTTTTTTGGTTACTTCAGGGCCTTGCCGTCCTGAAAGGCGCTGCCCACGACCTCGCCCAGGACGTGGTACTTATTATGGGCGGGCTCGAAGGAAATGGGGCGGAACTTTGCCATATCCAGGCTGCCGTCGGCGGCCAGCACCTTCTCGTCCACGCTGATGTTGACGATCCGGCCGATGACGTTGCCCTCCTCCGTGGTTTTCACGAACTCGCACTCCAGAGTCACGGGCAGCTCCTCCAGAATGGGGGCGTTGACCTTCTGGCTGGGGACTGCGTGGTAGCCGGATTTTTCCAGCTTCCGGGGATCCTGGTTGGCGGAGACGATGCCTACATAATCCGCGGCAGCCACGTGGTCGGCGGTGGCAAAGCCCACGGTGAAGGCACCCCGCTTTTTCAGATTGACCGTGGTCCGGTGGCCGGCGCTGAGGCACAGCTCCACCAGGTCGGAGTCGTACAGGCCGCCCCAGGCGGCGTTCATGGCATCGGCGGAGCCGTCGTCGTTATAGGTGCCGAGGATCAGCACCGGCAGAGGATAAAACCAGGATTTTACACCAAAATCTTTCCGCATGAAAAACACTCCTTTGTTCCGGTAAAACCGGGATCTTACTTTTATTATACAGGAGGCTGTCAAGGAGGAGAGGGGCATTAGGTTCTGTTTGTGAGGCCCGGGCTTTCGTTGGGGCCAGGGGTGGGGTCCGTGACCATATCCGCCATGCACCGGGCGATGGCTGCCCGGTCTACGACCCAGCAGGCGGGCTTTTCGCCCTCCCGGGTCAGGGAATAGCTTTCATTCTCGCCGTCCCGGATGCCGGGGCAGCGCAGGAGGGTTGCGACGGCGGAGCCGGCGGCGACGGTATCGGCGGCCTCAATCATCTTTACCATGCGCTCCGTCGGAAGAAGCGCGATACGGAGGGGCATGGGGCCGAAGAATCCGATGCTCTCGGACGGTTTCTGATGGCCCTGGGGTCGGTTGCAAGCTCGCCGTAGATAATATAAAAAGATTACACATCAAAAGCGGATGCTGTCCGCGTGGGAGGCCAGTTTCCAGAACATCCGGCGATCCAGGGCCATGAAATCACCGGCATTTTGGAACTGCGGTTCCTGGAAAAGCATCCGGAGCGTGAGCGCTGCGGCTATCTCATGCTTGCACAGCTCGGGGTATGGGCAATCGCAGTAAATATCGGTCATTACGCCGTCACGAATTCGAAAATCGATACGATACCATTTGGCCCCTTCCACATAGGCTCGGCCGACACCGTTCTGAACGCAGAGGTAACGGACGCGGCCTTCCGTGCAGTAATTGACGGCCCGTTCTGCAACTGCGGGGGTGATGTCCTCGCAGTTTTCGATGTTGTTGATGCCGATGGCGTATCCTTCGCCGGAGATCACCTCGTCCTCGTCTTCCTCCTCGGCCTTCTTTTTCTTGGGATCCTCGGGCGGCGTGATCCAGCCGGCGAATTGCTCCGGGGAAATGGCCAGATGATCGAAGGATACCATCTTGTCCTGCACCCGGGTGAAGGAGCCGTGGACCGTCAGATCCAGAAGGGACAGCACCCGCTCGTAATCGGAGGTATGGATGCGGAACTTGGTGGTGACAGACATGACCACGCCGGGGGTTCCGGCCAGTTTGCCGCTGACATAGACCACATCCCCCTCCTGAAGATCGAAGAGGTCATTGTAGTATGCCAAAGGTGTGGGATGGCAGTCAAAGCGAACGCTCACCAGAGATCTCACCGGATTGGCGGTTCTGCCGGCAGTGGGGGCGGAGGGCATTTCTGCGGGGCTGTCGTGATTTGCCATGAAACCAATAAATCTTTTCATAAGTAAGCCTCCTGTTATAGGTTGATTTGATCCAGAATGGAGTAGAGCCGGTTGGCATTGAAGCGCCGGTTATCGGTACCGTGCTGATAATGCCGAGTATTCTTTCGCAGATTGCGAATATCGTTGGCCTTTTGCTTGGATTTTTTCTTTTGCCGGCGGCGAAATGTGTCGTGCTGGACGATGTAATCCAAATAGCCGACAATCGTTGCGCTGTGTGTGGCCTGGGAATGAAATCCGGGTATGATGCTGGGGATCTTTTCATATTTTTTGTATGTATTTTTATGATACAGAAAGAGTTTGTTGGCTTTCCCGCTAACGATAATACGCCATTCACTCATCGGGGTGAGGATGTGAAGCTGACCATCATCCAGCCAGCAGGACACGCCATTTTCCTGGCAGAACCGGTTTACGGCGTTTTGTTCTTTTCGGAGCCGCATGCCGACGATAGAGCAGCAATTACACATACGATAACCGGCGGCCCGGGCATCTTCCGGAGCGGAAAATCGCATTTTGTACTCTTTGCGAATGCGACGGGCGATCTTGCAGTGAGGAAGGTGGAATACTTTCTCATTGCTCTTTGTGCTGTAAAATACCATGAAGGTCAACTCCTTTTCTTTTAGTGATTCCATTATACAAACGTATATGTCCAATAAACGGGACATAATTAAGGGGAGTGAAAATTGTTGATGGAGCGCTTGTGTATCTGCGCTATTCGATGCACAACATGAAGAGCTGTCAAAAAACAGATAATCAACAAGGGCAAGCGGGGCATTTGGGGGGATTGGAGCCTGTTGCAGAGAAAGCGCGGGTAAGGCAAATAAAAGAAAACGAGCGCAGGGGCGGAAGAAGGATCTTCCGGACCTGCGCTCGTTGTTTACAGTTTTAGTTATTTCTTCGATTTTGCGGCGTAAAAGACCTAAATAAGGAGAAATCCTGCCGTGGAGATCATCCGAAGCGGGATCAATTTATGTGCTGAAACGAATGAAAAGCCTTGTATCAAGCGGTTTTCAGGCAAAGAAAAATGCCACCGTAATTCTATCAAAATTACGGTGGCATTGTGGTCGGAGTGTAATTATGGAATTTCAGACGACCAAGTTAGGCCATACCAAATCGAAGCCCGGCGCAGCGGGTTCGATTTGGTATGGAGGAGCAGCGGCGTGAGCGCGCTCTGACTTATAAAAAAGTCGGAGCAAGCGATACAAAGCTTGCTCCGACGTGCATAGGGGCATAGACGCCGATACAATTTGACTTTTCTATTTCTGGGGTGTGCAAGGGGGTGCAGACCGATTGTCTGGGGGTGCAAAGCCCGAAAATTCCCGAATTATCGGCATTTTTCGTTAGATTGCGAAAGTGAACGCGTTCCCTTGTTGACCGAATCGCACCGCAGGCGGGAGTATAGTTGGCGCTGCTGCGTCATCAACACTGGTCGCTTTGACCTAAGAAAACGAGGCTAAAAACAAAGTCACACATTGCGTTTTCGGCTCGAAAATGTGGGTCAGAATGCAAAGTGTGACTATTCCGATATCCAGAACGTCGTGGCACTTGCCTAGAATCAGGTAATCCAGAGATGTCCCCAATATCTCAAAAATCTGAATCATCAGATCGACCGAGCAGCCTCTTTTCCCGGACTCGATGACGCTGATATAGCCGTGGGAAACATTCATATGTTCTGCCAGCTCATCCTGCGCAAGGTTCTTTGCGATGCAAAGCTCACGAATCCGCGCTCCGCTGGCCTTTGTGTTGTAATACATAAAAAACCTCCGTGAATTTGAAATGTGGAAATTTCAAATTCACGGAGGTGGAGAACGGCAATGATGCCCCAAAGACGCAGAAAAACCCGCAGCATGATTGCTGCGGGCAGAATGGGGCGATATGAAGTTGTGGTGGGGCGGCGCATCCGGAAGAGGCTGAAAAGATAGCGGGGCACAGAGAATGTATCCCAACAAGGTACAGCCTTGTTCCGCAAATTTGAGGGATGATGCGCCGAAGCCGTACATTTTTCCCAAACGTAGCAAAAGCGCAACTCAAATCCCCCGCATCTTGAATTTGCAAAGGATAAATTGTTGCACTTTTGCTAGATTGCTACCAAACAGAATTTGTGGATGCAAACCTCAACGCAGTTTGCTTCCTGCACGCTTTCTATCCTGCGGCCTGTGTCAGCACACATGCCGTTGTGCTTTGCGACATGAACGGCAGGCAAATGCCGTTCTCACCCGCGCCGACCAGCAGCTCTGTGCCGCTCGGACTGATCAGAAGGGGGTACGTCTCACACAGATACATCGGGCCGTCCGTGACGCCGTAGTTTTTACCGCCCACAAGCGACAAGCTGAGCGTCACATAACTCGGCCCGTCCAGAATGGTCTGAATCGTCCAGAAACCGCTCCACATCTCCTCAAATTCGTCGCTGTCTTCGTATCCCCAGTTCAGATCGACCGTACCGCCCGTCTCATCCTCAAGATAAAAGCGCAGCGAGAAATAGGCATAGCGGCTGCTTTCCCCCACCATGGTTTCTGTGATCCAGCCCATGCCGTCACGCTG